>NZ_JBHTMP010000063.1:0-39543 GCF_042679305.1 Micromonospora sonneratiae
CGCCCGAAGCTCGGCCCGCTCATCCGACGACATCTCCACCGACACAGCCAACCACAACACATCTCAAGTAAAGACATCGGGATCACGAGACACTAGAGGTATCGGCTATGGAGCAGGTTGCTGTTCGTGTTCCCAGTTCACATTGGCAAGACGGTGGCCCGTCGCGACGAATTCAATGATGACAGCACAGGCGGCCTCGCAAGTCACATGGGCAAGGGTGGCGGGAATGTCCTTGAGCCGGCGTCGGGTGACTCGTAGACGGTGATCGGGGTGTCCGGCGGGAGGTCGGAGGCGTAGCTGCCGTCTGGGAGCCAGCGGACCGTTGCACGGTCGGCGGCGATGTCGATGTCGATTCGCAGTGCGGGCTGGTGGACGGTGCCGATCGTGACGGTCTACCCGCAGCCGCCGTGAGGCATGATTGTTTCAATCTGCTCGTCGAAGCGGCGGCCGGTGCGACCGGCGCGACCGCGAACTCGCCGATGAGCGGATCGGTCAGAGCCGGAGTGCTTCCGGAGCGTGCAGCCGGAGCATGGTGGCACTGACATCGGCCGGGATCCGGTTCCGGGTCGCCTTCGACACGGCCACCATCACGGCGAAGGCCAGCGGTACGGTCCAGGCGGCCGGTTGTGAGATCAGGACCGCCGGCCAGCCGGTCAGCGGTGGGCCAACGACCGTGACCAGGACCGCCACGATCGCCGCGCCACCCCCGACGAGGATGCCGGCCGCCGCGCCGAAGTCGGTCAGTCCACGCCACCAGCTACCGAGCACCAACAGCGGACAGAAGCTGGACGCGGCGACCGCGAAGGCCAGCCCGACCACCTGCGACACGTCCAGCCCGGACACGTTGAGCGCCAGCACCACCGGCACCAGCCCGGCGATCAACGTCGCCAGACGGAAGTCACGGACCGAGCCGCGTCCCAGCACGTCGGTGGAAATCACCCCGGCCACGCTGGTGAGCAGGCCGGAGGAGGTGGACAGGAAGGCCGCGAACGCGCCCGCCGCGACCAGGGCGGCCAGCAGTTGCCCGGTCAACCCGTCGCCGAGTGCGGCACCGGGCAGCAGCACCACCACCGCATCGGTCTGCCCGGTGACCAACAGCTGCGGGGTGTAGATCCGGCCGAGTACCCCGTACAGGGTCGGGAACAGGTAGAACGCGCCAACCAGGGCGAGTACGACCAGGGTCGTCCGGCGGGCGGCGGCCCCGTCCGGGTTGGTGTAGAAGCGGACGAGGACGTGCGGCAGGCCCATCGTGCCGAGGAACGTGGCCAGGATGAGGGAGTACGTCGCGAACAGGCCCCGGTCGTCGTTGCCGGCGGTGCTCGGCAGCAACCAGTCGAGCCCGTTCGCCGCCTCGACTCCGGACACCTCGGGCACCGGGTCGCCGGCGGCGAAGGAGAGCTTTTCGCCGGGGCGTACCGCCAGGGTCGTTCCGTCGGCGAGGGTGAGGGTCGCCGCCTCCTCGATCACGACGGTGGTCGCGGTGTGGAACGTCGGCCCGGCCGGGGGCGTCACCGCCGGCCGCCCGTCGGCCTGCCAGTGCAGGACAAGGAAGATCACCGGTACGGCCAGCGCGGTCAGTTTGAGCCAGTACTGGAACGCCTGCACGAAGGTGACCGCCCGCATCCCGCCCAACGCCACGTTGCCGGTCACCACGGCACCGACCAGCAGCGCGCCCAGCTCGTACGGGGCACCGGTGACCGTGGTCAGGGTCAGCCCCGCCCCCTGGAGCTGCGGTACGAGATAGAGCCAGCCGATGAAGACGACGAAGACGGTGGCCAGCTTGCGCAGTCGGCGGGAGCCGAGCCGCAGCTCGCAGAAGTCGGGCAGGGTGAAGGCACCCGACCGGCGCAGCGGCGCGGCCACGAAGAGCAGCAACGCAAGGTATCCGGCGGCGAACCCGACCGGATACCAGAGCACGTCCACGCCGTACTTGAGGATCAGCCCGGCGATGCCCAGGAAGGACGCGGCCGACAGGTACTCCCCACCGATCGCGGCGGCGTTCCAGGTCGGGCTGACCATCCGGGACGCGACCAGGAAGTCCGAGGTGGTCCGGGCCAGTCGCAGCCCGTAGAAGCCGATCGCGACGGTGACCAGGGTGACCGTCACGATCGCGGGTACGACGTAGGCGTTGTCCATTCAGCGCTCCGGCCGCTGGACCAGATCGGTGAAGTCCTGCTCGTTGCGTTCCGCCAGGTGTACGTACGCCCAGCCGACGGCGACCAGGAACGGGAACGAGCCGAGCCCGAGCAGCAGCCAGGGCAGGTGGATTCCGAACAGTTTCGTCGCCCCGACGGACGGGGCGATCGCGAACAGCAGCGGCAGGCCACCCAACCCGATCACGACGACCAGCGCCATCCGTACGGCGAGGGTGAGCTGGGCCCGGACCAGGCCCCGGACCAGCGCCTCTCCGACCCGGGTCTGCTGGGTCAGTTCGGCGCGGGTCCGGTCGGCCCGGGTACGGCGGGGGCCCACCTCGGCCAGCACGATTCGAGTCCGCCGGGGTGGTGGCGGTGGTGGTTCGCGAGGTGGTTCGGTGGGGGTGGCCACCTCGGCAGTCTCACCGCCCGACGCTGATTGTCAAGACCTGGCGTGATTGACGAACCCGGTCAACGGGGATATATCGTGAGGCACTGCGCGGGGTCGTAGTCGACCGGCCGTTCGGCGATGATCTGGCGGGCGCGGGCCCGCCCGAGGTTCGCCTCGTACCAGTTGTCGGGCTCGGACCTCAGGTCGGTCGCGATGGCACCGAGAGCGCAGTTGCGCATCCGGTTCGGCAGCCGGTTGAACGCCGGTACGGCGTCGGCCGAAAGCCAGGAAAGGTAGCCCACGTCGAGTTGCCCGGTCCGCTCGAACCGGTCGATGTTGCGCTCGGCGATGTACCGGTCCGGGTTGATCGTGGCGAGGCCGAGCAGGGCCAGCACCCCCATGCCCAGCACCAGCCGGGGCAGCCAGGTGGCGCGTAGCCGGATTCCGGCCACCAGGACCAGGACGAAGACCAGCCCGAGCCACAGCTCGCTGGCGGCCACCATCAGCCGTAGCCGGGTCGCGCCGTACGCCTGGGTGTAGACGTTCATGCGGTAGAGCGCGGAGGCGACCACCACCAGGCTGAGCAGGGCGAGTGCGCCGAGGAGCAGGCGGAGCACCACCCGGTCGGCAACGGTGTCCCGAGGTGCCCACCGGGTGGCCCCGGCGATCACCAGCAGGGTGAGTGCCGAGACCACCAGCAGTTGCCAGTAGCCGCTGCGGGCGTACTGGGCGTACGTCGGTCCGGACTCGCCGAGGACATGTTCGGCGCCGCCGAACAGGACCGTGATCTGCACCAGCACGAACGCGACGAAGAGCAGGTCGAGCAGGGCCACCGGTAGCGCCCACTCCAGCAGCCGGACCCGACTGGCTGGCCTTCCCTCCAGCCCGGTCAGGTCAGGCGGTGCGGTGAGCAGGTATGCCGCGCCGAGCAGGCCGGAGAGCAGGACCGGGAACAGGAAGGCCCAGCGGACCACGTCGCTGACCGCCAGTTCGGGCAGTAGTCCGCCGAGCAGGTCGGCGAACGCCGCATCGGCGGAGGCGAACAGGGCCCCGAAGACGACCAGCAGGCCGACTGAGACGGCGACGGTGGCGAGGAGTCGCCCGACGGAGTGCCCGTTGCTTCGTGGGCCGGTACGACTCATGCCGCGTGCCGTCCACGGCATCGCCCGGAAGACGGCGGTGATCGGCAACATCGTGGCCAGCAGCATTCCGCGCAGGGACCGCCCGCCGGTCACTGCCAGGCACGCGGTCACCCCGGCCGTCAGCACGCAGAGTACGAACAGCCAACCGGCGGCCCGTACCGCGCCGACGCCGATCAGTGCCACCGTTGCCACTGCCCAGGCCACCTGGTCGACCCCGACCGGCGACCGACGGGTACGGGGTCGGTCCGCTGCCGGCCCGGCGTGGCTCGGTGTCGACCTGGTTTGGTCCGGTGTCGGCTTGATCTGGTCCGGTGTCGGCTTGGTCTGGTCCGGTATCGGCCTGGCCCGGTCGGGCTTGGTCTGGCCCGGCACCCCCGTGCCGTCGGGCCGGACGTCACCACGGGACCAACCGATCGCCGCTGCCGTGACCAGTGCTGCCGTACCGGTGATAACGGCGACCAGCCAGCCGACACCGGGCCGGGTCAGGGGAAGACTCACCGCGCCGATCGCCGCCGCGGTTACTGCCGTGCCCAGTACCGGCCGGTGAATTCCGCTGGCCGGTCCCGGCCAGCGTCGGGCCATCGGAGACGGTCGGGCCGGTGACAGCAGCGGGCGCTGCTGCCACTGGGACGGCGGTGGTGGCGGCACCCGCAGGCCGGGTGCCGATGGGGCGGGCTGGTGCATGACCACTGGCCGGGTCGGGTGTGCCCCACCCGTCGTGGACTGTGCCCCACCTGTTGGCTGCGCCGCAGCGGTTGGTGGCGTCGGCGGTGCGCCTGTCGCCGGTCGGGCTGGCTGTGGCTGCGCCGTTGCCGGTACGGCCGGTGGCTCGGCCGCCGCTGGTGCGGCCGGTGGTGCGTCGGCCGTTGGCGGGGTTGGTGGTGGCGCGGGTGCTGGGGCTGGGGCTGGCTGTGCGTCGGCCGTTGGCGGGGTCGGCGGTTCGGGTGCGGAACCGGCCGCCTCAGGCGGATTGCTGGTCAAGCTGCCTCCGATCGGGTGGCGGTCAGCGGAAGGGTCACCTGGATCCGGCACCCGGTGCGGGGCTGGCCGGGAGACTTCTCCGGTGGGTCCGTGACAGTAATGGATCCGCCGTGCAGTTCGACGGCCCAGTGTGCGATGGCCAGACCGAGTCCGGTACCGCCGCCACTGGTGCGGTCCCCTCGCGTGAACCGGTCGAAGACCCGTGATCGTTCGTCGACCGGGATCCCGCTGCCCTCGTCGATCACCTCGAACCGGAGTTGTCCGGCCTGGGGTTCGGCGGTGACGAGGACGGTGCCGCCGGGAGGGCTGTGCCGGGCCGCGTTGTCGAGCAGGTTGGCGAAGACCTGGTGCAGCCGCCACGGGTCGGCTTCGATGGTCAGTCCGGGGAGCGGCCGACGTACCTCGAAGTGCACGCTCCGTCCGGCGCCGCTGGCGGTCACCTCGGCCTGCCGTACCGCGTCGTCGAGGAAGTCGGCGACGTCCACCCGTACGCGTCGGAGTGGCACCACGCCCGCGTCCAGGCGGGACAGGTCGAGCAGTTCGGTGACGAGGTGTCCGAGCCGTTCGGTCTGGGCCAGGGCGACCCGCAGCGTGGCGGGCTCCGGTTCGGCCACCCCGTCGACGATGTTCTCCAGCACGCCCTGGAGGGCGGTGATCGGCGTACGTAGTTCGTGCGACACGTTGGCGATCAGTTCGCGCCGCCGTCGGTCGGATTCGGCCAGCTCCGCCGCCATCTGGTTGAACGCGGTGGCGAGTTCGCCGACCTCGTCCCGGGAGGTGGCCCGGACCCGGCGGCTGTAGTCGCCCCGGGCCATCGCCCGGGCGGCAGCGGTCATCTCCCGCAGCGGCGAGGTCATCCCGTGCGCCAGGACCTGTGAGGTCAGCAGGGCGACGGTGATGGCCGCGATCACGGTTTTGGGCGGTACCCAACCGATTCCGATGATGAAGATGCCCATGCCGACCGCACCTGCGGTGACCAGCAGGATGCCCAGTTTGATCTTGATAGATCGGACCGGGTCCAGTGGGCGGGGCAGCAGGTCCAGGGCCCGGTTCAGCAGCGTCCAGAACCGGTTCACGGCCGTACGTCCAACGCGTAGCCGACCCCGTGGACGGTACGGATCAGGTCCGCGCCGAGTTTGCGACGCAACGCCTTGATGTGACTGTCGACGGTACGGGTGCCGAATCCCTCCGGCCAGCCCCAGACGTCGGCCAGCAGCCGTTCCCGGGGCAGCACCGTACGCGGCCGACCGGCCAGGTGCACCAGCAGATCGAACTCGGTAGGGGTCAGATGCGCCTCGACCCCGGCCCGGCTGACCCGTCGTTCGGCCTGGTTGATCTCCAGGTCGCCGACCCGCAGGGTCGACTGGGCCGGCTCCGTGACGGAGTTGGCCGCCCGGTCCACCCGACGCAGCAGGGCGTGCACCCGGGCGGCCAACTCGCGGAGCGAGAACGGCTTGGTCAGGTAGTCGTCGGCCCCGACGGCCAGACCGACCAGCAGATCGGTCTCGTCGTCGCGGGCGGTCAACATGAGGACCGGCACCGGCCGGTCGGCCTGGATCCGCCGGCACACCTCCAGGCCGTCGAAGCCGGGCAGCATAACGTCGAGTACGACGAGGTCGGGTTGCCACGCCCGTACGGTCTCGACTGCGCCGGGCCCGTCCCCGGCGATGCGTACGGTGAAGCCTTCCGCCCGCAGTCGGGCGGCCACCGAGTCGGCGATGGTGCGTTCGTCCTCGACCACCAGGACGCGACGTTCCTTCATGGTGAAGGACTGTATGCACTGCTCGTGGAGAGCCATGGGGTGCGTTGTGAACAACCTGTGGAGAACCCGATTTCCCTGTGGATAACTTTGCGATCCTGTGGATAACCGGGCGGCGACCACGTTTGGGATGCCGGTCGGCGGGACCGGCACCCCCAACGCGTCAGCCGAGGTGCGGGAGGTGCCCGACCAGCGGCAGGATCAGGGAACTACGTCCCGGTACGACCCGCAGGCCCGTACCGCCCGGTGGCCGGAGCGTGTAGTCGTAGTCCGTGGAGATGATCACCAGGCCGATCCGCCGACCAGCGCTGAAGTAGTAGTCCCGGGGCTGCATGTTGAAGGTCAGGTCGTACTCCTGACCGGGCATGACCGGCAGGCTACGGGCCTTGCCCGCGCGATTCTGCGGATCCAGCCAACCCCGCGTCACGATCACCGGCGCGCTGTTGCTGCCGGCCGGGCCGTAGTCGACCAGCAGGGCGGTGAGGTTGGCCGCCTTCCGGTTCGTCACCGCCGCCCGCACCGTCACCCTCGGTGCGCCGGACAGTCGCAGCGTCTCGGGCAACGGACCGGTCCGGTAGACCAGCCGGTTCGGGTTCGCGGTGTCCGGGTCGGCGACCAGGGCCGGGGCCCGGTTGGTACGCCCCTGGTCGACGAAGTTCTGCCGGACGTTGCCGCCACCCCGGCCGAGTGAGAGTCGACCCGGGGCGGTGGACGACGTCGCACTGAGGTTGAGGACGGTGTTGCGGGCCGCCGGGTCCGGCCAGTCCGCGTACTGCCGCCAGGTGCCGTCGGTGTACTCGACCTCGGCCATGGGTTCGTCGACGATCCCGTTGTCGATGCCCTTGACGAAGTAGTCGAACCAGCGGATCACCGTGTCCTGGAAGTCCGGTCGGGATCCGGGTCCGCCGTGCCCGCCCCGGTGCAGCCAGATCTTGCGGGGTACGTCGTGCCGCCGCAGCGAGTCGTACCACTGGGCGTAGTGCTGTCCCTTCACGTTCCAGTCGGACTGTCCGTGGACGACGAACACGCCCGCGGTGACCCGGGACGCGTCGACGTAGTCCCGGTCCCGCCAGAACGCGTTGTAGTCGCCGGTACGTCGATCCTGGTCGTTGGTCAGCCTGGCGAGTTGGCTGGCGCAGTTGAGCCGGTCGCCGCCGACGAAACCGGCCAGTACGTCGGTGTCCTCACCCTGGTAACCGCCGGGCGCGACGACCAGGCCGTTCGCCCGGTAGTAGTCGTACCAACTGGAGATCGCGGCGATCGGCACGATGGCCTTCAACCCCGCGACCCCGGTCGAGGCAGCCATGTTCGGCAGGGTTCCGTTGTACGAGGCACCGATCATGCCGACATTGCCGGTGCTCCACGACGCCGTGACGGGCTGGCCGGTGGAGTCGAAGCCCCGGGCCCGGCCGTTCAGCCAGTCGATGACCGCCGTGGTGCCCAGGGTCTCCTGCCGGTCGCCACTGGTGGCACAGCCGTCGGAGGGGCCGGTGCCGATGCTGTAGCCGAGCACCATCGCGTACCCGTTGGCGAGGAAGTAGTTCTCTTCGTTCTGGCTCAGCAGGGCGGGGACTGACTTGGTGTTCGCCGGTCCGCCGAGCCGTCCGGCGTCCGGTACGGCCGAGCCGCCGCCGAACAGCCCCTCCTGGGGCAGCCGGTCGGGGTCCACGTTGTGGAACGGGTACTCGGTCCAGCTTCCGCGGTAGGGGCTGTGCTCGAAGACCACCGGCACCTGCGCGGTGGTGTCCGGTCTGGTGATGTCGATGGCGACCCGGTCCCGACGACCATCATGATCACTGTCGACGGTGGATTCGACGTACACCCGTTCGTTGATCACGACGGTGGGGGTGATGCTGGCGGCGGCGACCGTGCTGGGCGCGGCCAGGCCCGGTACCCCGGAGGCGGCGATCATGGCCAGTACGGTGGCGGCGCGCGGGACGACCCGCATCTCGCTTCCCCTTTCGATGGCTCCACGTCGAGACAACCATCGAGGAAGGTTGATTGCCAGTCAAGGGTGCGGCGGTCTCCACGGCCGGAGCCTTCTCGTTGCCGCAGCCCAAGAACTACCTAACCGGCCAGTGGCTTGACGAAGCGTGCCTTCGAGCCGCAGGCGTCCTCATAGCCCAGTTTCCCGTAGAAGCGGTGTGCCAGCTCCCGGCTGCGACTGCTGGTGACCTCCATGAATACGCAACCGGCCTCCTGCGCCCACCTCTCCGCAGCGCCGACCAGGGCGTGCCCGACCCCCCGACCCCGGTAGCGGTCGTCGACCACCAGCGCCACCAGCCGGCCGAACCGCCCGGTCCGCTCCAACATCGGGCAGGCGTGCAACGCCGCGACCCCGACCAGTTCGCCGCCGTCGTCGGCCCCCAGCAGCAGGCTCGACGGATCGTCCAGCCAGTAGTCGAGACGCCCGTCGACAGTTGTGACATCGGTCGGATAACCGAGCTGATCGAGCAGGACACTGAGCCGTACCACGTCCTGTCGGCGAACCGGTCGAAGATCCATCAGCGGCTCCAGTCCTGCTTGGCGGCGCGTACCAGCTTGTCCTTCAGCTCCCTGGTATGCCGGCGACTGACCGGCAACTCGCTGCCGTCGATGATCACGACGTAACCGGAGTTGGCCAACCGGAGTTCGGCGATGAGCCGGATCTGCACCAGGAACGAGCGGTGGATACGGACGAAACCCGCATCCGCCCAGCGCTCGGCGAGGGTCGCCAACGACACCCGGACCAGATGCGATCCTTCGGTGGTGTGCAGCCGGGCGTAGTCGCCCTGCGCCTCCACCCACCGGACAGCCGACCGGGGCAGCATCCGGGTCGTACCGGCCAACTCCACCGGGATGGCGGGATCCTCCTCGGCGCGGGCCAGCGCGGACGGATGCGACGGTACGACCCGCGACCCGACCACCCGACGCAGCGACTCGGCCAGCCGCTCGGCGCGTACCGGCTTGCGGACGTAGTCGGTGACCCCCAGGTCGAAGGCGTCCACCGCCCCGTCGTCGTACGCGGTGACGAAGACGATCGCCGGCGGCCGGGCGAATCGGCGTAGTACCCGGGCCAGTTCCATCCCGTCCAGTCCGGGCATCCGGATGTCGAGGAAGACGGCGTCGACGTCGGTGTCCCGCAGCACCCGCAGGGCCTCGGTGGCGTCGGAGGCGGTGTACAGCCGGGCCACCCGGGGATCGGTCCGCAGGTGGTAGGCCAGCTCGTCCAGGGCAGGTGGCTCGTCGTCAACCGCCAGCACCCGCAGGAAGCCAGTCACGTCCCCTCCTCGCTGCGCTCGTCGCTCACGTCCCCTCCTCGGCTCACGCGTTCGCCCGTACCCTGCGGTGGAACTTCGGCACCCGCATACTCACCTTCGTGCCGGACCCGAGTCCGGTCTCCACGACCAGGCCGAACTGGTCACCGAAGACCGACCGCAGTCGCTCATCCACATTGGACAGACCGACGTGTTGGCCGGAGTCGTCGTCGGCTTCGGACGTGGCCAGCTCGGCGATTCCGGTGGCCAGTAGGGCCGGGTCCATTCCCACACCGTCGTCCTCCACGGTGATGTGGCATTCGGCCCCGGCGTCCCGGGCCTCGATGCTCACCATGCCGGTGCCCGGTTTCCGGGACAGCCCGTGCTGTACGGCGTTCTCGACCAGCGGTTGCAGACAGAGGAACGGCACACTGACCGGCAGCACCTCCGGGGCGATCTGTAGGCGCACCTGGAGCCGATCGCCGAACCGGGCACGTTCGATGGTCAGGTAGCGGTCGATCGAACGCAGTTCCTCGGCCAGCGTGGTGTACTCACCGTGTGCCCGGAACGAATAGCGGGTGAATTCCGCGAATTCGAGGATCAACTCGCGAGCCCGTTCCGGGTCGGTACGGACGAACGAGCCGATGGCGGTCAGCGCGTTGTAGATGAAGTGCGGGCTGATCTGGGCCCGCAGTGCGCGTATCTCGGCCCGGGCCAGTCGTTCCCGGGACGAGTCGAGCTCGGCCAGGGCGAGCTGGGCGCTGGCCCAGCGCGCGGTCTCCAGGGTGGCCTGGACCAGGCCGGGTGCCGGCGGGTCGTCGGCGATCGCCACCAGCGCTCCGGCGGGCCGGCCACCCGGTCCGGCCAGTGGGGCGACGACGGCACCTCGGATCAGGCAGTCGACCCGGTCGCAGGGCAGTTCCGTCTCGCCGAGCACCGTGGAACGGTCCGCCGCAATGGCCCGCTGGGCCGCCTCGACCAGTTGCGGACCGTGGTGGCCGCCATGCCCGTCGACCGCCAGCACCTCGTCGGCGTCGACCAGGGCCAGCCCGGCGGCACCGACGAGGGCACGCAGATGACGTACGGCCTTCGCCGCGCCGGTCGTGGTCAGGCCGGCGCGGAGCGGCTCGGCGGCCAGCCCGGCGGTGTGCAGCACGTCGTACGTCGCCCGCTGGGTCGCGGTGGCGATGCCCCGCCGACCGCGCAGCCGGACGACCGCGAACAGGGCAGCGCCCAGCGCACTGACCAGCACGACGACCGCGAACGCGGCGAACAGGTTCGACCCCACGCTGGAATCCTGGCTGGTTCGCCACGGTTCGCCAAGTGGTCGACGGCTCGACTAGTACGCGCCCTTGCGGGCCAGCACCACTCCGACGGTCCGCCACAGGATGCTCAGGTCGTACGTCAACGACCAGTTGTCGACGTAGTAGAGGTCGAGTCGTACCGCCTCGTCCCAGGAGAGGTCGGATCGACCGGAGACCTGCCACAGACCGGTCATGCCCGGGCGGACCAGCAAGCGGCGTCGTACGTCACCGAGGAAGTCACCGTCGTCGGCGGGCAGCGGTCGTGGCCCGACCAGGGACATCTCGCCCCACAGCACGTTGATCAGCTGAGGCAGTTCGTCGAGCGAGCTGGCCCGCAGGAACCGGCCGACCGGGAAGACCCGGGGATCCTGCTTGATCTTGAACAGCATGCCGTCGGTCTCGTTTTGGTCGACCAGGCCGGCGAGCCGTTCCTCGGCGTCGACGTACATCGTCCGGAACTTCCAGACCCGGAACGTACGCCCCTCGTGACCGACCCGGGGCTGCCGGAAGAAGACCGGTCCCGGGTCGGAGAGCCGGATCGCGACCGCGATCGCGATGAACAGCGGGATGAGCAGCACGAGGCCGACCCCGGCGGCCACCCGGTCCATCAGGTTCTTGAGCAACAGGGCCGGGCCGGAGAGCGTCGGCTCCTCGACGTGCAGCAGCGGCAGACCCTCGATCGGCCGGATGTGCACCCGGGGACCGGCGATGTCGGTCAGCTGAGGCGCGACGACCAGGTCGACGCCCGAGCCCTCCAACTGCCAGGCCAGTCGACGCAACTCACCCGGCTCCGCGCTGGCCGAGCCACACACTGCGATGGTGTCGCCACCGACCTCACGGACCAGGGCCAGCACGTCCCGCCCGGCGTACACCGGAATCGGGGTTTCTATCCCCCGTGCGGCGGCGTAGCCGTCGGTGAGATGGATCGCGACCGGGATCAGCCCGGCGGCCGGGCTGCGGGTCACCGCCGTATAGACCTCGAGCGTCTCGGGCAGGGTGCCGACCAGGACCATCCGGTGCGCAGCCTGACCGGCCTGCTTGCGGATCACGTGCAGCGCGAGCCGGGCCAGAAACCGGACGAGCAGGATCAGCACCGTTGCGCCGACCAGGGCGGTGCCGACCGTGAACCGGGACAGGTTGGCCTTGATGGCGAAGGCCAGGAACGAGACGCTGGCGGCGACGGTAACCGCTGCCCGGATAACCCGCTTGAACTCGTCCGGACCGAGCCCGAGATATCGCCGGTCGTACGCCCGGTTGCCCCACAGGATGACCAACCAGCCCAGCGGGAGCAGCAGGTAGGCGACCGTGTAGAACCAGGCCGGGGTGTTGAACCAGCTCGGATCTTCCTTGTTCGCGGCGAAGCCGGAGGCTGCCTGGTCGAACAGGGAGATTGCGATCCAGCTGACCAGGGCCACCGCGCCGAAGTCGAGGAGCAGCAGGACCAGGGTGTAGGGGCGGTGCCATCGGGACACCCGCCGACCGGCCCGCGCCCATGCCGAGCGGGGTACGCCATTGGGCGATTGGTTCGTCGGCGGCTGGATTTCGAAGCTGTCGACGTGCCGCACGAGTTTGCTCCGGCCTGTGTTGGTTACCGGGCGCTGGAGGCTAGTCGTCACCTCACCTACGTCCTCCCGCATGACACGTGTCGCCCAAACCCATGAGGACTCGGGTCGTCCACTGCCCCAGTCTCCCACGCAGGCTCCGAAGGGATGCCAGCCAAGGGGACTTTACGCCTGTTACCGCGCGGGGAGAGCGCTCGTCGCCCCACCGCGGACGCAGCCGCGGACCGAGTCACTATACCGATGGATGAGCCCCTCGGTAGGTCTGGATGGCGGGCGATTTCTCGTCTCCTGGGCGATTTACTCCGCCGCACTGCTAGTCCGTAACCTAGCGCACAAGCCGGGACAACCGACGGTCAGCGAGCGGTTTACCCCCGGTCTGGCAACCGGGGCAGTACTGCAGGCTGGAGTCGGCGAACGAGACCTCCCGGACCGTGTCACCACAGACCGGACAGGGCAGGCCGGTACGCGCGTGGACCCGCAGTCCCGAGCGCTTCTCGCTCTTCAGTTCGGCGGCCCGCTGACCCAGCGACCGGGACACCGCATCGCCCAGCACGTTCCGGGTGGCCTCGTACAACGCCGCCATCCGGTCGTCCGGTAGCCGATCGGTGATCGCGAACGGGGACAGCCGGGCGGCATGCAGGATCTCGTCCGAGTAGGCGTTGCCGATGCCGGACAACACCTGCTGATCGGTGAGCACCCCCTTCACCTGGCCGCGCCGGCTACGCAGCCGCTCGGCGAAGGTGGGCAGGTCGACCGCGAGCGCGTCCGGACCGAGCCGGGCGACACCGGGCACCTGCGCCGGGTCGGTCACCAGGTAGGCGGCGAGACTCTTCTGCGTACCGGCCTCGGTCAGGTCGAACCCGGAACCGTCGTCGAGGCGTACCCGCACCGCGATCGGTCCCTTACCGGGCTTCAGCGGGACACCGGACGGGAACGTCTCCCGATAGTGCAGCCAGCCGGCCCGGGCCAGGTGGACCACGAGATGCAGGGCAGGGGCACCGTCCCCGCCGACACCGTCACCGACACTGTCACCGCCGAACACCACGTCGAGGAACTTGCCGTGCCGGAGCGCCCCGGTCACCGTACGGCCGGTGACCGCGCTCGGTGCCGGGTCGTACGTCTTCAGGGCGTTGATCGCGGCGATCTCGATCCGGTCGACGCGCCGGCCGACCGCACGCTCGCGCAGGTAGCCGGCGAGGGCCTCCACCTCCGGTAATTCAGGCACATCAGCAACGGTAGCCTCTGCCCGCGTGGGACAGGCGGAACGAGCACGGAACGTACGAGGTGACCGTTTCCCGCCGGGCCCTGGCCCACGTGAGCCGTACCGGAACGCGAGTCGCGCTTGCCGGCCCCGCCGAGGCGAAGGAAGGTTGGCATCTGTGAGCGCGAGGAGTGAGCTTGCGAGCCCCGCAGTCGCGAACGAAAGGTTGGCACCGTGAAGGTGGTCATCGCGCACAACCGGTACCGGGAGGCCCAGCCCTCCGGCGAGAACATGATCGTCGACCTGGAGATCTCCCAGCTCACCGCCGCCGGCGTCCAGGTGCTGCCGTTCCAGCGCAGCTCCGACGAGATCCCGACGATGCCGAAGAGCGCCAAGGCGCTGCTGCCGCTGTCACCGATCTACGCCCCACGCGCCCAACAGGACCTGAGCCGGCTGCTGACCGAACAGCGGCCGGACGTACTGCACCTGCACAACCCGTACCCCCTGCTCTCGCCCTGGGTGGTGCGGACCGCGCACCGGCATGGCGTGCCGGTGGTGCAGACGGTGCACAACTACCGCCAGGTCTGCTCGTCAGGGCTCTACTTCCGAGATGGGCGCATCTGCCAGGATTGCCGGGGTCGGGCGTTCGCGGTGCCGGCGATCCAGCACAGTTGCTACCGCGGCTCGCGGGCACAGAGCGCACTGATGGCGACCACACTGGCCGTGCACCGGTCGACGTGGCGCTCGGTCGACCGGTACATCGCACTCACCTCGGCGGTCGCCGACCACCTGCGTGACTACGGCATCACGGACGATCGGATCGTGGTGAAGCCGAACGCGATCCCCGATCCGGGACAGCCCGCGCCGCTCGGGGACGGTTTCCTCTTCATGGGTCGACTCTCCCCGGAGAAGGGTCTCGGGCTGCTGCTCGACGCCTGGCGGCGACACCCGGACGGCTCCCTCGGTCCGCTCCGGATCGCTGGTGACGGAGAGTTGCGCCCACTGGCCGAGGCAGCCGCCGCCGAACGGTCGGACGTGGTCTTCCTCGGCCCGCTCGACCGGTCCGGGGTACGCAAGGCGATCGACGATTCGACGGTCGTGATCGCAGCGTCGACGTGGCACGACGTACTGCCCACCGTGGTGATCGAGGCGCTGTCCAGTGGCCGGCCGGTGCTCGGTACGGCACTCGGCGGTATTCCGTACCTGGTGGGCATGGACGATCCGGCGGGTGCGGCCGGTTGGGTCGTCCCGGCTGACCCGGCGGCGATGGCCGCCGCACTGCCGGTTGCCCGTGCCGGTGCGGCTGCCCTGGCACCGCTGGCCCGGTCCCGCTACGAGCGCACGTTCCACCCGAACGTGGTCACCCAGCAACTCCTCGACATCTACACCTCCCTGCGCCGCGCTTGAGTGTTGGAAAGGGCTCCTTCCTACGTGAAATGCGGTAGGAAGGAGCCCTTTCTCACCGCAGAGAGGCGCGGGCGGAGAAGGCGATGCTGGCCAGCAGGAAGCCGCCGTTGACGACCGTGAAGGCCGCGACGAGCCAGACCGTCCAGGCAGGTACGAGCATGAGCACCAGCCCGGCCAGGGTGATCACGGCACCGTAGTCCCGGACCAGCTTGACCAGCCGTACGGGCAGCGAGGTCGAGGTGACCATGCTGGCGGCGTTCGGGCCGGACTGCATCACCGAGGTCACCAGGTTGACCATCCAGGTACCGGCGAAGGCAGCCACCAGCCATACGGGTGTCGCCGGCCGTTGCGCGATCGCCACCGTGCCGAGCGACGTGACCAGTGCGATCTGCGCCGCCACGTCACACAGCACGTCAACCCTGGCACCGGCCGGGCTGCCCCGGCCGGTCACCCGGGCGAGTTGGCCGTCGGCGCAGTCCAGGGCGTACGCCACCTGCCAGCCGATCAGGGCGACCAGCCCGATCACCCAGGCCGGTACGTCCCCACCCGCCACCTGGTCGGCGAGTGCCACCACGGTCACCGAGGCGGCCAGCCCGATGATCAGGTTGGCGATGGTCAACGCGGTGGGTGGCAGGCCGAGCCGGTGCGCCACCAGCGCAAAGCCAGCGCCAAGGCGTTGACTGATCGATTCGCTGAACAGACCGCCGCCCCGGTTGACGCGGTAGAAGTCGGCGGCGGTCGGGCGGGACAGCTCAGCCGAGGTGGTCGCGGAGTGCATCGGCGTAGTCTGCCAGCCGCCTACGGATCTCGTCGGGTGCCATGTCGAGGTGTTCGAGGATCGTGTAGCGGTCCGGTCGGGTACGCGGCGCGAACGCCACCGCCTCGACGAACTGGTCGTCGGTGAGGCCCACGTCGGCGGGGGTACGCGGCAGGTTGTGCCGGGCCAGGCAGGCGGACATCTGGACGAACCGTTTCTCGTCGCCGCGCAGGAAGGTGCAGAACAGCGCCCCGAGTCCGGCCAACTCACCGTGCGATCCGGTGTCTGGATAGAGGGCGTCGATGGCGTGCATGATCTCGTGGCAGCCGCCGCTGGACGGGCGGCTGGTGCCGCAGACCGCCATCGCCAGCCCGCTGGAGATCAGCGACTCGGCCAGTACGGTGACGAACCCGTCGTCGCTCATGTCGCCGGGGTGGTTGATGACCGCCTCGGCACCGGCCCGGGCCAGGCTGGCGGCGAGTCCGTCGACCGGCTCGCCGCGCACCTGCCGGGCCAGCTCCCAGTCGGCGAGCGCGCTGAGGTTGCTCACCACGTCGCCGATGCCGGCCCGGTTGTGCCGTTCCGGACCACTTTCCACGAAGTCCAGGTCGACGATGACGGCGATCGGGATGTGCACGCCGTACGAGCCTTTGATCCCGTCGGTGACCAGGCTGGCCACCGGGGAGGCGATGCCGTCGTTGGCCAGGGCGGTGGCCACGGACACCATCGGTAGACCGCGCCGGGTGGCGGCGTACTTGGCGACGTCGACCGTCTTTCCGCCGCCGATGCCGATCACCGCGTCGTACGACCGGGCACCGAGCTTGGCGCCGAGTTCGTTGGCGGCGTCGATGCTGCCGCCGGTGACGGTGAACACGTCCGCGGACCCGAGCGTCGGGCGGATCAGCTCGCCGATCTTCTCGCCCTGGCCGGGGCCGACCACGACGGCGACGTCACCGCCGGCCGAGATCCGCCCGTCGGAGAGGATCGCAGCCAGGTCGGCCACCGCCCCCCGGCGGACCTCGATGGCCAGGGGCGTCATGACGGAACGGGCTAGTAGTGGCACGCGATCTCCCGGGCCCGGGCCAGGTCGGCGTGGTTGTCCACCTCGACCCAGGGCACGTCACCGATGGTGGCGGCCCGCACCTCGCCGCCCCGCTCGGCGTACTCCTGGTAGCCGTCCTCGTAGTAGAGGTTGGGGTCGCGCCGCCAGGTGGCCTCCAGCGCGTCGGCCAGGCCGGCGGCGGCGTGCGGCTCGATCAGGGTGGCACCGATGTACTCGCCGAAGGCTTCCGCCGGGTCCATCAGCTTGGTGATCCGGGTGAGCTGCCCGTTGGCGTCGAACGTCGTCTTCATTTCCTCGTCGGCGCACTTCTTGACCGCGTCGATGGCCAGCAGGATGCCGGGGCCACGCTTGGCCAGCAGGGTCTGCTCGACGCTGACCGGGTGCACGGTGTCGCCGTTGACCAGGAGCGCACCCTGGGCGAAGTGGTCGCGGGCCAGCCAGAGCGAGTACGCGTTGTTCCACTCCTCGGCCTTGTCGTTGTGCACCAGAGTGATCTTCACGCCGTACCGGTCCTGAAGCGCCGCCTGGCGGGCCTCGACGGCCTCCGCTGCGTAGCCGACCACGACGGTGACGTCGGTCAGCCCGACTGCGGCGAGGTTGCGCAGCGAGATGTCGAGGATGGTGGTCTCCCCGTCGACCGGGACGAGCGCCTTGGGGAGGGTGTCGGTGTACGGGCGCAGCCGACGTCCCGCGCCAGCCGCCAGCACCATACCGATCATTCCAAGATCCTCTCTTACGACAACGCGACAATCACGACAATTGCGATATCCATGATGATCACGTCAATCGTGGTAACCGCAACAAGCAGTACAACGGCCACCGGAACCGTCCATCGCGACAAGGCGCGGCGGGGGTTCCAGCATCCGGCTTACCGCACGGAGGATAGCGCCGTGAGCCGGCAGAGCCGCTGTCAGCCGCTACCCGCCCTGGTCAGTCAGGCTGTCGGCTGACTCCGGCCCGGCCGAACTCCAAAGCCCGGCTGGCTCCGGCCCCGGCGACTCAGCCCGGCCGAACTCCAAAGCCCGGCGACTCAGCCCGGTAGCGCTGCCAGGTCCGCCAGGAGGGTCAGCCGCTCGGCCGGGGCCAGAGCGGCGTACGGCCCGGCCGCCCGTCGATTGGTCTCCAGCTCGATGGTCAGCCGCTGCGGTCCGGACGGCAGGTCGGCGATGCTCCGGGGGCTGTGGCCGGCGGCGCTCCAGGCGGCGGCGTGTGCGTCCGCCCGGTGGTGGCGCAACGCGCCCAGGCGGTTGAGCAGTAGCACGCCCGCCGGGGTGCCGTCCGGCTCGTACGGTGGAGCGACCGCGTGGAACGCCTCGCCCCCGTCGGCCGAGGCGGCGGTCACCAGCACCCCGAACGCGTCGACCAGTCGGGCCACCCGGTCGCCGTGTCCGTCCCAGATCTCCCTGGTGATCTGGGCGTGCAGACCGTAGAGCTCGGTGAGGAACGACCGGCCCCGGTCGGTCGCGTAGAACCCGCCATCCCGCTCCCGGCAGAGCATCGCGTGCGCGACCTGTTTGTCCAGCACCCGCTGGCATTCCACCGGGTCCCGGTACCTGGTCACCGCAGCGAAGCCCGCGCCGCTGACCGTGCCACCGGGTGCCGCCGCCCGGGTCCGGAAGTCGACCAGGAAGCCGGTCGCCGCCGGTCCGCCGTACCGCTGGCTCAACTCCGCCCCACCGTACGCATGCCCGGCGGCCATGACGGCGAGGAAGATCCGGTCGATGGCCGGCGCGACGAGTGCGGCGATGTCGTGTGGCGCCAGCGAAACGTCGTCGTTCACAGGCCGATCGAACGTAGTGTGGCGAAGCCGTCCTCGGCGATCCGGCGGATCAGCCCGTCGTTGACGTCGCGGTGCTCATCGAGTACGGCGACCTCGTGCTCGGCCAGCCAACGGAACTCGGTGTGCTTGCCGACCTCCAGCCGGGGCCGGGACAGGTCACCGTCGACGCGGACCAGGTAGTCCATCTCGATCCGGGTGATGCCGTCGTTACCGGTGTAGCGGTATTCACCGACCAGCCCGAGAATGTGCGATACGGTCCAACCGGTTTCTTCCGTTATCTCCCGGTGGAGTGCTGTCTCGAAGTCCTCGCCGGGCTCAAGGTGCCCCCCGACGATGTCCCAGACGTTGGGGAAGAGGCGTCGCTGGGGCGACCGGCGCTGGAAGAAGAGCCGGCCGTCGTCATCGACGATCAGAGCTCCGGCGCAGCGTAGAGGCTCGGGGGGCACCCCTCGACAGTAGCGACCAGGTGTGCGGGCCGGATAGCACGGAGGTCTTGTAGTTCGATGCCCGCAAGGTCCAGTATGGCCGTACCGGTGCCGCCGACCGCTGGGGTGATGTCTGATGCGGGTGCGCGAAGCGATGTCCAGCCAGGTTCTTGTCGTTGGTCCTGACCACACGCTCCGGCAGGCCGCCGGAATGATGGCGCAGCGAAGGGTCGGCTCAGCCGTCGTCGTCGATCCTGATTCCCAGGGCATCGGGATCATGACTGAACGCGACGTGCTCAACGCGGTTGGTGCCGGGTTGGACTGCGACGTCGAGCGGACCGCGGCCCATCTCACCTGGGACGTGGTGTACGCCGGGCCGGACTGGACCCTCGAAGAGGCGGCGGCCACCATGGTCCGGGGCGGATTCCGCCACCTCGTCGTGCTGGAGGACGGCGAGGTTCTCGGGGTGATCTCGGTACGGGACATCGTCCGGGTCTGGGCCAGCGAGCGGACGGTCACGCCGCAGGACTGAGCCGGTGACGCGGGTGGGTTGCCGTAGCGTTATTGGTGGTCTATATCACGTGCTGGCCGGGCGGTCCGCCCGGATGGCCGTCCAGGACCGTCGATGGCTCTCGTTCGGGATCGTCGATGGCTGTGTCGTGCCTGCTCAGGACGGTCAGACGCTCATGATGCGGACACGGCGGTACCTGCGTCGCTGTGGCCATCGTCACCCGTACGCTGAGTAGTCATGACTGCCGAGCAGCTGATTTCGTTCGCCCGTGGGGCGCCCTCTTTGGACATCGTCGATATTGATGGGCTCAAGGCCGCGGCGGTTCGGGCCTTTGACGCCGACCCGGCCGGTATCACCGCGTACGGCACCTCGATGGGCTACCTGCCGCTGCGTGAGTGGATTGCGGCCAAGCACGGCGTCGCCGTGGACCAGGTGCTGGTCACCAATGGGTCGTTGCAGGCCGACGCCTTCCTCTTCGACCGGCTCGTCAAGCCGGGTGACGCGGTCGTGGTGGAGCGCCCGACCTACGACCGGACCCTGCTCAACCTCCAGCAGCAGGGTGCCGAGGTGCACGCGGTGACCATCCAGCCGGACGGGATCGACACCGACGAACTGGGCAAGCTGCTGGAGTCCGGGGTGCGGCCGACGGTTGCGCACATCATCCCGAACTACCAGAACCCGGCTGGCGTCACGCTCTCCCTGGAGAAGCGGCACGCGCTGCTGGCCCTGGCCGCCGAGTACGGCTTCACCATCTTCGAGGACGACCCGTACGCCGACATCCGGTTCCGGGGCGAGCCGCTGCCGTCGATGCTCTCCCTCGACCAGCACGACGTCGTGGTGCACGCGTCCAGCTTCACCAAGACCGTCTGCCCGGGTGTACGGGTGGGCTACCTGGTGGGGCCGGCCGCGCTCATCGCCGACATCGCCAAGCGGGCCACGAACCTCTACATCTCGCCCGGCATGGTGGCGCAGGCGATCGTGCACCAGTTCTGCGTCTCCGGGGACATCCACCGGTCGATCGAGAAGGTCAGTACGTCGTTGGGTGAGCGGGCGACGCTGCTGGCCGCCGCGTTGCGCCAGCACATCCCGGGCGTCCGGTTCATCGAGCCCGACGGCGGATACTTCCTGTGGGTCGAACTGCCGACGGACGTCCACGTCGACAAGCTCGCGCCGGCTGCGGCGGAGCGTGGCGTAGCGGTTGTCAAGGGCAGCGACTTCCTCCTGGACGGCGGTCAGCACGCGCTGCGCCTGGCCTATTCGGCGGTCACACCTGACCGGATCGAGGAGGGTGTGCAGCGTCTCGCCGAGGCGGTCGAGGCGGTCCGCGGGCAGAGATAAGAAACATTGTCGGATATCCGACAAATGAATGCGGTTGCTTGTTGGGGGTTCCCAGAGGGGCGGTGGACAGCTCACAATGCTGCGAGCGCCAATCGTTTCATGCGGTTGACCTCATAGGCATAACCCCCCGCCCCCAAAGGGCGCCGGGTGGACCGCCCGCACCTACCCCCCCGAGCGGCCGGTCCACCCGGCGCCACCCCGGCAGCAGGATGGGTTTCCTGCTGGACACCAGGCCTGGCCTGCCAGCGCCGAGCCGGGCTTCCGTCGTGGGCGTAGCCTGCATTCCGGCAGTGGTCACGCCGGTGGGAGGGAGGTGGCCAGGATGGTGGATCAGCCTGACCAGACCAGGATGGCGGCCCAGGCGAGGATGGCCGCGGATCAACCCGATCCGGTCGGGGCGCGCAGCCGCGTTCCGCGTACCCGGGCCTGGACCGCACCGGTACGGGCGATGACCCGCATGCTCAACGCCGACGTCAACAGCCAGCAGCCGCCACCCGAGACCTCCCCCGATCGCAGCGCGGTCGTGGACTGCGCGCTCTACGTCGACGGGGTACGGCAGGCCGGCGAGTGGGACTACGCCGAGGCGTTGGCCGAGGCGCGACAGCACCGCAACGCCTTCGTCTGGTTGGGCCTGCACGAACCGAGCCTGGCCGAGATGGCCGCCATCGCCGGCTGCTACGAACTGCACGAGTTGGCGGTCGAGGACGCGGTCAAGGCCCAGCAGCGACCCAAGTTGGAGCAGTTCGGCGAGGTCAGCTTCCTGGCGCTGCGTACCGCCCGGTACGTCGCACACGGCGAGCTGACGGAGAACTCCGAGGTCGTGGAGACCGGGCAGGTGATGCTCTTCATCGGTCCGCAGTTCGTGGTCAGCGTGCGGCATGGCGACGCCTGCCGGCTCTCGCCGATCCGCGCCGACCTGGAGAGCAAACAGGAACTGCTGGCCCAGGGACCCTGGGCGGTGGCGTACGCGGTCACCGACCGGGTGGTCGACCTCTACCTGGAGGTCAGCGACCGGATCGAAGAGGACATGGACACGCTGGAGACGCAGGTGTTCAGCCGGAACACGCGGGGTCGGATCCAGCGGATCTATCAGATGAAGCGGGAACTGGTGGAGTTCAAGCGGGCGGTGGTCCCGTTGCAGCGCCCGCTGATGACGCTGACCGCTCGGGTGAACGAGGAGGTACCGGAGGAGATCCGCCGCTACTTCCGGGACGTGCAGGATCACCTGACCCGCACCGTCGAGCAGGTCAACTCCTACGACGACCTGCTGAACTCGATCCTGCAGGCGCGCCTTGCCCAGGTCACGGTTGAGCAGAACAACGACATGCGCAAGATCGCCTCGTGGGCGGCCATCGCGGCGGTGTGGACCGCCATCGCCGGCATCTACGGCATGAACTTCGACGTCATGCCGGAGACCAAATGGACGTACGGCTATCCGGTGGTACTCGCCCTGATGCTGACGATCTCGCTGGTGCTCTACCGGTGGCTACGACGTAACCGCTGGCTGTGACCCGGGCAAGGACACGCTGCACGGGCAGGATCGTGCCCTAGTTCTGGCTGTTGCCGGCAGAGGTCGTGGCGCTGCCGAGGACCCCGTCGGTCCGGTTGGCGGCGCTCTTGGCCGAACCCTTCCTGGCGCTGTCGCCCATGGTCGCCGCTGCGGTCCGGTCGGCCACCCGGTCGGCCACCTTCTCCATGGTCCGGTCCATGGACCGGTCGGCAGCCGGGGTCGCGCTGGTCGGGTCGGTGGTGGTGCCAGTCGAACCGGCCGCCAGCACCTCGGCGTCCTCCCGGGCCGTGTCCAGCGCGTGGCCGGCCTCGTACGACTCCCATTCCTGTTGCCGACGGCGACGCATCGCCACCGCACCCGCGACACCGATCATGGCACCAGCGGCCAGGATCCCGGTCACCATCGGCCACCGTCGACGTGCCATCAACGACTCCTTCTTCCGCATTGCTCGCATCTTCCTGGGCTTCGCCTTCCGGGCGGTCGCGCCGGCCTGACGGGCACCGTCCGCCGCCGCCACGGCCAGCGGCGCGAGGGCGGTCACGGTTGCTCCCCAGCCGTACGACGCCCGGTCCCTGAACCGGGCGGCGGTCGGGGCGACGTACTCCCGGGCCGCCGTCATCCGGGGACCGACAGTGGCTCCGACCCCACCGGCCGCATGGGTGGCCGCCCGCCTGAAGTGATCGATACTCTCGCCCAACTCGGCCTTGGCGAGCTGACTGTGAGTTCTACGTCGACCAATTCCGAACACCGGTCCCACCTCCTGGGTGTCGTTCCTTCGTCATCCTCCACCTTTGGATGCCTCCGCACTGCCAGAACGGGCACATGGGAGGATCCGCATGGAAACTGACCGACAACTGAGGAGTACCCGTGGCTGAGGCGATCTACGCCACCTTGCACACCAACGCCGGCCCGATCCGGTTGGAGCTGTTCCAGAACCACGCGCCGAAGACGGTTCGCAACTTCGTGGAACTGGCCGAGGGCACGCGTGAGTACATCGACCCGCGGACCGGCGCGCCGGGCTCCGGGCCGTACTACGACGGCACCATCTCGCACCGCGTGATCGCCGGCTTCATGATCCAGATGGGTGACCCGACCGGCACCGGCCGGGGTGGACCCGGCTACAAGTTCGCCGACGAGTTCCACCCGGAGCTGCGCTTCGACCAGCCGTACCTGCTGGCCATGGCCAACGCCGGACCGGGCACCAACGGCTCGCAGTTCTTCATCACGGTGGGCCCGACCCCGCACCTGAACAACCGGCACACCATCTTCGGCAAGGTCGCCGACCAGGACTCGGCCAAGGTCGTCGACGCCATCGCCAACACGCCGACCGGTCCCGGTGACCGTCCGCGCAACGACGTGGTCATCGAGCGGGTTGAGATCGAACGTATCCAGGCCTGAGCCGGTCCGCGAGGTACCTTTGCTCGCATGAATGAGCGCGGCGAGGTGACATCGTGAACGAGTCTCCGCCGACGGCACCGGTCTGCTACCGGCACCCGTCGCGGGAGACCTATGTCCGGTGCACCCGATGCGAGCGGCCGATCTGCCCCGACTGCATGCGGGAGGCGTCGGTCGGCCACCAGTGCCCAGAGTGCGTAGCGGAGGGCCGTCGTACGCAGCGGCCGGTGCGTACCGTCTTCGGCGGCGGTACCGCCGGCCGTGCCGGCTACGTCACCAAGACGCTCATCGGGATAAATGTCCTGTTCATGCTGCTGTCCATCTTCCTGGACCAGGGCGGCGACTCGGTTGCCGGTGGACGGGGCTTCGGTGGGCTACTGGGTGGCAGCACCCCGTTGACCGACTGGGGCTCGGTTCTCGGGCGGGCGCTCTTCCCCGACTTCACCGTGCACGGCATCGCGGAGGGCGAGTACTACCGCCTGATCACCGCGATGTTCCTGCACTACGGCGTGCTCCACCTGCTCATGAACATGTGGGCGCTGTGGGTGCTGGGACGTTCCCTGGAGGCGACGCTCGGGCCGCTGCGGTTCCTCGCCCTCTACCTGGTCGCTGGCCTGGGTGGAAACGTCGCCGCGTACGTCTTCACCGCGCCGAACGCCCAGACGGCGGGTGCCTCGACCGCGGTCTTCGGGCTGTTCGCGGCGCTCTTCGTCATCATGCGCCGGCTCGGCCGGGACACCTCGTCGGTGATCCCGATCCTCGTGATCAACCTGGTCTTCACCTTCGCCGTGCCGGGCATCTCCATCTCCGGTCACCTCGGCGGTCTGGTGGTCGGAGCACTCATGGCGCTGGTCATGGCCTATGCGCCTCGGTCACGCCGGTCGTTGTTCCAGGTGGCCGGCACCGCTCTGATCGTGATCGCGTTGCTCGGCGTGACCCTGGTACGGACGGCGCTGCTGCTCACCTGAGGGCCCACTGCTCACCCGAGGGCCCACCTGGGTGGGCCCACCTGGGCGAGCCCACCTGAGAGTGGATCAGCCGGTGATGGTCGCCTGCCGCTGCGCGGCTTGCAGGACGGCGACGACCTCCTCCGGGTCGGCACCCAGGTCGTTCCGGCCGAAGAGGTGCAGCGAGTCGCCGGTGTCGACCTCCAGAGTGCCGGTACGCAGCCCGAATCGTGGTCGGCTGTCCACGGTTATCCGTTCGATGTCCGTCCAACCGAGGTGACGGTGGCCGGCGTACCCGGTGACCACGGTGATGCCGGTCGGGTCGAGGGCCAACCGGACCGGGACCAGGAGATCACGCATCGCCCAGCCGGCCAGTACGACGGCGGCCAGTACCGCCAGCCCGAGCGGGACCGGGTCGCTGTCGGTCAACAGCGCCCCGGCCAGGACCAGGAGCGCCGCGCTGGTCAACTTGAGCGTGGGTGGTACGGCACCGACCCGCCAGCGCCGGGACACAATTCCGCCGTCGCCGTCGCCGTCGCCGTCGCCGTCGCCGTCGCCGGGACCGGGACCGGGACCGGGCTGAGCATCGTCGGGTCGTTCGTCATCGGTCTGCTCGGAAGGCACGCAACAAGGATGCAGTACCGGTGGAACGAATACGCCGTACAGCGGGAGCGTACGGACCGTCCGGGACGACGTAGGATCGGAGCAGGCTTAGTTACTGGGGAGTAGAAAATGCGGGACGCGGTCATTGTCGGTACGGCACGCACCCCGATCGGCCGACGCAAGGGGGCGTTGGCCCCGGTGCACCCGGTCGATCTGTCGGCACACGTCCTGCGGTCCCTGGCCGAACGCAGCGGCCTGGACCCGGCCGACGTCGACGACGTGATCTGGGGCTGTGTGTCCCAGGTCGGTGAGCAGTCCTGGAACATCGGCCGCAACGTCGTGCTGGCGGCCGGCTGGCCGGAGACGGTGCCCGGAACGACTGTCGACCGGCAGTGCGGATCGAGCCAGCAGGCGTTGCACTTCGCCGCTGCCGCCGTCATCTCCGGCCAGGCCGATCTGGTGGTCGCCGGTGGCGTGGAGGCGATGACCCGGGTGCCGATGGGATCTTCGGCGACCGGCGGTCTGCCGTACGGGGATCTCGTCCGCGACCGCTACCGCGACGCGGCAGGCTTCGCGGTCGACGAGGTGGTCCCGTTCAACCAGGGCGTCGGTGCGGAGATGATCGCCCAGCGGTGGCAGTTCTCCCGTACCCAGCTTGACGAGTTCGCGCTGGCCAGCCACGAGAAGGCGGCGGCGGCCCAGGACGCCGGGCTGTTCGAGGCGGAGATCTCCCCGGTCGTCCTCGCCGACGGCGGCAAGGTCGCCGCCGACGAGGGCATCCGACGGGACACCACCCTGGAGCGGCTGGCCGAGCTGAAGACGCCGTTCCGGGCCGACGGGGTGGTCACCGCCGGATCCGCGTCGCAGATCTCGGACGGTGCCGCCGCCCTGGCCGTCACCACCTCCGAGTGGGCTCGCCAGCACGGTCTTACGCCGCTGGCCCGGATCCACACCGCCGTGGTCGCCGGCGACGACCCGGTGATCATGCTGACCGGCCCCATCCCGGCCACCGCGAAGGCGCTGAGCCGCGCCGGGCTGGGCATCGACGACATCGGGGTCTACGAGGTCAACGAGGCGTTCGCGCCCGTCCCGCTGGCGTGGCTGGCCGAGACGGGGGCCGACCCGGCGCGGATGAACCCGCGTGGTGGGGCGATCGCCCTGGGGCACCCGCTCGGCGGCTCCGGTGCCCGGATCATGACCACGATGGTGCAGCACATGCGGGACAACGGCATCCGGTACGGCCTCCAGACGATGTGCGAGGGCGGCGGCATGGCCAACGCCACCATCGTCGAGCTGCTGTAGGGCGTACCTTCGTCCAGTCGGTCCTCCGACTCAGAAGCGCCTGTGCCTGAGGGGCCGGGCACCTCCGGGCCGGAGGATCGACGGTGCCGGGTGCTGCCACCTCGGCGTCTCGCCCGGACTAATCTCACTTTCATCCATGTAAATGCCGCACCATCCACCGCCGGCCCCTCGTTGGAAGATGCATGGACGTGTTCTCCCAGACGCTTCCACCCGCGGCCGTCGTGGCCGGGGTGTCCGTTACGACGGTGGGCCGGCACCTGGCCAGCCTGCGGCGGTGCGTGGAGTCCGGCGACGCCGTGGTCCTCGTCACTCGATGCACCCGGGTCGACCGGCCGGCCCAGGGCGACTACCTGCTACTGCTCACCCATCAGCGGCTGGTGGTGATGCGACGGACCCGGCTACTGCGCCGACTGCGTCTGCATCTCAACGCCGAGCTGCGGCATCTGACCAACGTCACCTGGAACCCGGATCCGCATCTGTCCGGTGTGGAGTTGGCCGCAACCGCGATCGACGGCATACGCGAGCGGTTCCTGATCAGGGTCGGCGATCCCAAGCGGGTGTGGCAGCTGGATGCCGTACTCAACCATCGGTTCCGACCGGGCGCGGCCACCCGGATCGGTCCTGCCCTGGCCACCTGACGTCGGGAAGGGCCCCTTCCAACGCGCCGCAGAAGGCGCTGAGAAGGGGCCCTTCCCTACAGCTCAGTAGACGCGGGAGCCGATGAAGTCGTCGTGGCCGTAGCCGACGGGGTTGGCGAAGGAGCGGGACTCGAAGGACCACTGCTGCCGGTTGCTGCTGCCGCAGGCGGCCAGCCGCAGGCGTGGGTTGCCACTGCTCGGGCTGTCGAAGGCCAGGCAGAGGTTGGTGTTGCCGGCTGCCTTGATCTGGTTGCCGGCCAGCACCCACTTCTGGTTGGTGCCACCGTGGCAGTCATACACGTTGACGACGGTGTTGGCGGTCAGCGATCCGCCGTTGACGTCGAGGCACCGGTCGTGGGACAGCTCGGAGTGCAGCGACTGGCGGGTCGGGTCGTACCAGAAGCCCTGGTTCCGGCCGCCGTGGCAGGTGTACGAGATCTGCGCCGTGTTGTTGCGGGAGTCGTATCCCTCACCGTCAACACAGTTCCCGGTGCCAGCGTTGCGCAGCTGCTTGAACTCGAACAGTCCGTTGTAGAGCACGGCCTGGTTGGTGCTGGCCGGGTCGACGCAGGTGCCCTGTTGCAGACCGGAGTTGAAGAACGAGGTCATGCACTGGGCGAACATGCCGTGTCCCCGGTAGTTGGGGTGGAACGACTGCCGGGCGGCGTTCTCGTCCCAGACGCCGAGCTCGATGAAGAGGCCGCGTACGGAGGTGCTGTCCGAGCACACCTCGTGGCCGTGGAACAGCCGGCTGGCGTCGATGTAGCGGGTGCCGGTGTTGACGGCGGCGGCCCGCAGCGCCTTCTCGAACAGCGGCACCGCCTTGTTGCGGGCGAACGCCAGGTCGGCGAGGTACATCAGGCAGCCGCCGTTGTACCAGCCCGGGAAGTCCGGGTTGTCCTCGACGTCCGGGCCACCCGGGCTCGGGTACGACATGAACACGAGTTCGTAGTCGGTCCGGAGGTAGCCGGCGTTGGTCATGGTCTGCCGGATGTCGTTGAGTGCCTGCTCGACGGCCTGCCGGCTGCCGTCGGTACGGATCGACCAGCCGTCGGTGTAGTCGGGGTAGCACGCGCCCTGGAAGAACACCCGGCTGATGGTGCAGTCGGTGGCCACCGGGCCGAACTGGATGGTGCCCTCACCGTTCGCGCCGACGACCACCCAGATCAGCTTGATCTTGGTGTTCCGTGCCTTGATCGCAAGGTTGTCGCCCTGGTTCAGCTCGTTGTGCTGGGTCGGGCCACCGGCCATCAGGTTCCACGGCGTGGCACCCGAGCAGGCGATGTTGTACTGCACGTCGGAGGAGATCCCGGTACGGAACACTGCCTGGTCGTACGACCGGTCGCACCAGTTGCCGGGCTCGTGGGTGCCGGGGATGTAGTTGCCCACGCCCTCGCCGGAGATCTGGCTGTCGCCCATCGTGAGCAGTGCGACCTTCCGCTGCTCCAGTGGACGGATGGCCGGGCTGCCGTAGAGCGCGGTGGCCTCGGCGGCCCGGATCGATTCGAGGTTGGCCGGCAGTGCCTGGATCGGCGGGCGCGCCTGGGCCGGTGCGGGGGCGGAGGAGGCGGGGAGAGGGCTGACGAGCATCGGCAGGACGAGGCCGGCGACGAATGCGATCACGACAGCGGTACGTCGTCGTGGCATCCGGAGCGGGCTGCGTCCTCCCGACGGGCGGGGGTCGCTCATCGACGCGGTCCTTCCATCCAATCGTTGCTGGTCAATCGAATGTTCAGACGGTAGCCCGCGCGGGGAAGAATGTGAATACCTCTCAGTAACTTGTTGCGGGAAGATGTCGTCGCAGCTCAATCCGGTGTGTCGGCACCGTCACCAGTGGTGGGTGCAACATCCACGCCGGTGCCGGCGTGGGGTGCGATGGGATGGTGGGTGCCGGCTCGTGGTGGGGCCGGTACGGCTCAGCGAGCCGGAGGTGGCAGGGCGTAGCCGACGTAGCCCCGGAACTCGACCCGCCAGTCGCGCGGCACCAGGCGCGTGCAGGCAGCCCGGTCACCGGTGCAGACGATGGCGTCCACAGTGCGTGGATCGGCCGGCGGCCGGTCCGGAAGCACCGACTGCAACGCGACGATCTCCCGCCGTCCGTTGTTGCCGGTGCCAGGGCCGTGGCCGAGCAGCAGCCACCAGGGGTACTCCCAGTTGTCGTTCTGCTGCACCAGCCCGACCCGGCGGGCACCGGACGCCTCGACCACCGTCGCGGCCCAGCGGAACTCCTCGGCCCACTGGGGCCGACGTAGGAAGCGGGTGTCCCAGTCCGATGTGGTGAACACCGAGCCGGCGCCGACCAGCCGCCGGGGGAAGCCGTACGAGATGGCCAGCACCCCGGAGAGCGCCGACGTGGCCAGGACCGCCACCGCCGCGATCGTCGCCACCGAACGACGCCCCGGTACGGCCCGCCGCCGGAACATCGCATCCAGCCACAGGCCGGCCAGCGGGATGGCCAGCAGCAGCGCGTAGAGCAGCAGCCGGTTACCCCACGGCTGCCATTTGATCATCGTGCTGTGCAGCACCACGGCAACGCCGATCGTCACCACGTACGCCCGCAGGGCTCCGGCGTGCTCGGGCGAGATCCGACGCGGGCGGACCAGTGCGATCGCACCGCCGATCAACGCCAGTGCCCCGACCAGCGGGAATGCGACCCGGTCCTCGTCCGGATACCACGAGCGCACCGGGAAGGTGGTCTTGCCGAAGGTGATGCCCGGGTCCTGGGGATCCACCCCGACCAGGCCGGCCACCCCCTTGATGGCCGAGGCGGTCACGTCACGCAGCGGGGACAGCGGGGTGTCCAGCGCGGTGTGCGCGATCCGCAGACCGTTGACCAGTACGGCGGTGGGATCGTGCCGTTGGGACGGGATCGACTCGCGCAGCCGGGGCGGTCCGAGCGGATTACCGAACTCCACGGTCATCCGTACCAGGTACGGGCCGGTGACGAGGGCGGCCACGGCCAGGATGACGAGCGACGCGCCGCCGATGCCCAGCGTCGCCCGTACCCGTCGGGACCGGTCACGCCGGCCCGGTTGGTCCGGCTGACCTGGTTGGCCGGGCTGACCCGGCTGACCTGGTTGGTCCGAGGCGCCCGGTTGGCCGGGGTGATCCGACTGGTCCAGGTGGCTGGCGCCGCCTGCGTCGCCGGGGACGTCGATCCTGGCCTGTGCGGTGAACGCCAGCCGCAGTTGGGCGACCCCCCAGAGCACCAGCAGCGGTCCGACGCCGAGGAGCCCGCTGGTCTTGGTGACCGCGGTCAGTCCGGTGGCCAGTCCGAGACCGAGTACCGAGCCGGCGGTGGCGCGACGGGTCAGGTCGTCCAGGACCAGTGTCGCCACACATCCTGTCCACGCCGCCGCGACCAGGTCGGTCTGGGTACTGGTCGCCTGAAGCGCCACCATCGGGGTCGTCGCCACCAGGAAAGCGGTGATCAGCTGCGCTCGTCGGCCACCACCGAGCTGGGCGGTGATCCGGGTGGCGACGACCAGACAGCCGATGCCGGCCGCCCACTGCACCAGGTTGTAGAGCACGTCGCCGTCGGTGAACAGGCGCAGGTGCAGCAGCAGGTACTCGGCGCCGGGCGGGATGGTGACCTGTCGGTGGATGGCGGTCGGCCACATCTCCAGGCTGGCCTGCGACACCCAGTGCTCGATCTTCGGCAGGTGGTAGGTCTGCGAGTCGAAGTTGTTCGGCTCGGCCAACAGGGCGATGACCAGTTCGACCAGCACCAGTCCGCCGATCACGCCGATCATCAGGCGCTCGGCGAGGCTGGCCGTACGCCAACCGCAGAGGGCGGCCGTACGCCAACCGCCGAGGAGAGCGGTGCGCCAGGCGGCCCGCGCGGTCGGCTCGGCGGTGGCCCGGTCGCGACGCCGTCGCCACCAGGCCAGGACTGCTGCCACCGCCAGGAAGAGCAGCCACGCCGTGGCGAGCGCGGGTGCGGTCAGCATGCCGACGGCACCGAGGCCCTCGACGACCAGCACCGCGAACGCACCGGTCGCCAGCGCTGCCCGGACCGCTGCCAACCGCCGTGGCTGCCCGGTCGTGCCGGCAGTAGGACGAGCCACGTACATGATCAGGAAGAAGGTGACGACGGGTGCCATCACGAGGGGGGACCATGCAGTTGGCATGGGCGGAAGTAAACACTATTTCGCTGGTAGTCCGTCTTTGTCACCGCCGGGGTGGTGTCGGCGGGGTTGTCCAGCCGATGTCGACGCAGCCGAAGTCGGTGGTGACGGGACCACCATCGGGGCCCGGATCGTGGGCAGATGACCGGGTGACGTACCCGTCCGAACCGTCCCTGGCCTGCCCGAGTGGAGCCCGGAACAATTTACCGACGGGCGCAGGACAGACCACCAGCACGGATCAGGCTAGGCTAGGGCGGATTTGTCGTCGCCACCATGGAGATCTCCGTGAAGCTCTCGATCCTCATGCCGGTCTACAACGAGGAAGAACGCATCGCGGATGCCCTCAAGCAAGCGCTGGCGGTGGACTACCCCTGCGAGATCGAACTCGTCGTGGTCGATGACGGTAGCCGTGACGGGACCAGGGAAGTCCTCGGGCGATCCGACGACGCCCGGGTCCGTGTGATCACCCACCCGCGTAACGCCGGCAAGGGCGCCGCGATCCGTACCGCGGTCGACAACGCCGAGGGTGAATACATGGTGATCCTCGACGCCGACCTCGAATACGATCCGCAGGACATCACCAAACTGCTCGAACCGGTACTGGACGGGCGGGCCACCGTTGTCTATGGAAATCGGACATTTGGCAGCCACAGCGCCTACAGCTTCTGGTACGTCATGGGCAACAAGGCAGTCACCACGGCCGCCAATGTGCTGTTCAACTCGTACATCGGCGACCTGGAGACCTGCTTCAAGCTGATGCCGGTCGCGCTCTACCGCTCGCTGGACGTCCGCTCGCGCGGCTTCGGCATGGAGGCGGAGGTCACCGGCAAGCTGCTCCGCCGCAAGATCCGCCCCTACGAGGTGCCGATCAGCTACCGCGCCCGGGGACGGGAAGAGGGTAAGAAGATCACCTGGAAGGACGGCGTCGAGGCGCTGTTGATCCTCAGTCGCGAGCGCACCCGACGCCGGGGCATCACCCCAGGAAAGCGCTGATCGAGCGGCGCAGCCCCTCGGCATCCAGACCGTGCCAGCGGGCATGGTCCTCGGGACTGCCGTAACGGCGTACCTCCGCCTGCCCCACCCCCAGCGACAGCAACCGGTGGGGTACGTGGCTCAGCGCCCGACTCACGATCGCGCTCGACGTGCCGGCCAGGTACGGCTCCACCACGATCACCTCGGAGCCGGCGAGCGTCCGTAACCCGTCGACGTCGAACGGCCTCGGCGTGTGCGTGTACGCCACCGTCACGTCCAGACCGGCGACCGCCATCAGGGTCGGATCCAGCATCGGTCCGACCGCCACCACCAGCGGCGCTCCCGGCGTACCCCGCTGGAGCACCTGGAGCCGGGTGTCGCCGCCGTACGCGGCCCGGTTCGACTGGCTGGACAGGCGCAGGTAGACCGGATCGTCGTGCTGCACCGCAGCCCGTAACAGCCCCGGTACCTCGTCCGGATGCCCCGGCACCTGAACGGTCCAGCCGTCGAGCGTGTCGAACAACGCCACGTCCCCCGGGGACATGTGCGTCCGGCCCGCAGTCGACCCGTCGTACGACGCACCGACGCTCACCAGCACCGCACCCACCCCCTGGTGGCCCAGATCCAGCTTGATCTGCTCGTACGCCCGGTCCACCACGAACGTCGCGTACGAGTGCACGATCGGCCGCATTCCGGTCAGCGCCAGGCCACCGCCGACCCCGATCATCAACTGCTCGCGGATACCGACGTTGAGTACCCGGTCCGGGTGGCGTCGGGCCGCCGACTCGAACGCGGAGGCGGAGATGTCGGCCAGCACCAGGGCGGTACGCGGATCGTCCGCCAGCAGCGCGGTGGTGGTCGCCACGAAACTGTCCCGCATGTTCACTCCTTCTCCTCGACGACCGCGACGACGACGTGCGGTCGGCCCGGCTGGTTGGCGGTCAACCCGTCGTGGATCGCGTCGTGGTCCCGACCGTCGACGGTCACCGAGGACCAGCCGTTGACGGTGAACCGGCTGGCGATCCCACCCGGGCCCGGCCAGCCGTGCGTGGCCGACCGGTTGTCGATGACGATCGCGGTCAGGGTGGACAGCCCGATCGCCCCCGCGTACGCGATCGCCTCGTGGTTGGAGCCCTCGTCCAATTCGGCGTCGCCGAGCAGGACGTACACCCTGGGCGTCAGGATGCCCTGGGCCCGCAGCCCGAGCGCGGTGCCCACGCCCAGCCCCAGGCCGTGGCCGAGGGAGCCGGAACCGATCTCGACACCGGGGACCAGTAGCCGGTCCGGATGGTGGCCGAGCCGGCTCTCCGGGCCGGCGAGATCGTCCAGCCAGTCGTCCGGGACGAACCCCTTGGCGGCCAGTACGGCGTAGTAGGCGGCCGGCCCGTGCCCCTTGGAGAGCAGGAACCGGTCCCGGTCCGGGGCGTCGGCCGTGTCCGGCGTGACCCGTAACAGGCGGTCGTAGAGCACCCAGATCACATCGAGCGTCGAATGGGCGCTGGCCGAGTGTTTCTCGTCGCCGGTGAGCCGGCGCAGCAACTCGTCGAGGGCGACGGCGCTGGTGGTCGTCGGTGCAGTCATACGGATAGCCTGCATGTTGAAGTGCACTTCAACTCAAGGCGAGATGATGCAGGAAACATTGACCATCGGCGAACTGGCGACCCGCTCCGGGGTGGCTCCCTCGGCGCTGCGCTACTACGAACGGCTCGGCCTCATCCGGGCCACCCGCACCGGTGGCAACCAGCGCCGCTACGAACGGAACATGCTGCGCCGGGTGGCCTTCATCCGGATCTCCCAACAGGTCGGCGTCTCCCTGGAGGAGATCCGCGCCGCGCTCGACTCGCTGCCCGAATCCCGTACCCCCACCAAGGCCGACTGGGCCCGGCTGTCCGCGTCCTGGCAGCACAAACTCGACGAGAAGATCAGCCTGCTCACCCAGCTCCGCGACGACCTGACCGGTTGCATCGGCTGTGGCTGCCTGTCGTTGCAACGCTGCAAGGTGATGAACGCCGACGACGAACTCGCCGCCGAAGGACCGGGCGCCCGGCTCATGGTCGGCTCCGGGTGAGCCCCACCCGGACCGTGGGTCGAGCGGGCCTCAGTCGACGGTGAGCAGCACCTTGCCCAGGTGATCGTTGGACCCGACGATCCGGTGCGCCTCGGCCGCCAACGCCATCGGCATCTTCCGGTCGATGATCGGACCGATCGCCCCGGACTCCACCAGCGGCCAGACCTCCTCGCGGACCCCGCGTACGATCGCCGCCTTCTCCTCGACCGGTCGGGACCGCAGCGCCGTCGCGAAGATCGACCCGCGCTTGTTCAACAGCGCGCCCAGGTCCAGCTCACCCTTACGGCCACCCTGCAACCCGATCACGAGCAGCCGGCCACCGGTCGCCAGCGCGGCCACGTTACGCCCGAGGTACGCCCCGCCCATGATGTCCAGGATCACGTCCGCGCCCCGGCCGTCGGTGATGTTCTTGATCTCCTCGACGAAGTCCTCGCTGGTGTAGTCGATGGTGTGCGCCGCCCCCAGTTCCCGGAGCCGCTCATGCTTGGCGGATCGGGCGGTCACCACCACCGTCGCGCCCAACGCCACCCCAAGCTGGATGGCGAAGGTGCCAATGCCACTACCCCCGCCGTGCACCAGCAGCGTCTCGCCCATGCCGAGGTGGGCCAGGCCCACCAGGTTCGACCAGACCGTAGCGGCCACCTCGGGCAGCGCAGCGGCGTCGACCGGGTCGACGTTCATCGGCACCGGCAGGAGCTGCCCGGCCGGGACCGCCACCCGCTCGGCGTAGCCACCGCCGGCCAGCAGGGCACACACCACGTCACCCACCTGCCAACCGGAAACCCCCGGGCCGGTGGCGCTGATCACACCCGAGCATTCCAGACCGGGGTACGCCGAAGCGCCCGGCGGCGGAGGGTAGTGCCCCTGCCGTTGCAGCAGGTCAGCGCGGTTCACTGCGCTGGCGCGTACGTCGACGATCACCTCACCGGGGCCGGGCTCCGGGTCGGGCACCTCGGCCCAGGTCAGCACCTCTGGTCCACCGGGCTCCGGGATCGTGATCGCACGCATGGCTCAGTCTTACCCCACTACCGCCTCGGTCCACGCCCGGGTCAGGATCTCGTCCACGGTCTCGGTCGGGGTCTGGTCAGAGTTGTCCAGCCAGAGCCCGAGGCGTGGTGTCTCCGTACGCAGACCCGCATCGAGCTGGTGTGGCGTCCAGTCCCCGTACCCCGTCTTGGACCTGGCCTGCTCGCGGACCGCCACCACCTCCGGTCTCGGGGCGAGCACCACGATCAGTAGTGGACGGCTGCGGATCCGGTCGACCATGTCGGCCAGGTCCGGGCCGAGTACGACGTCCTGCAACACGACCGTGAAGCCGGCGTCGAAGTAGGAGTCGGCGGCGTTGGCGGCCAGGGTGTAGCGCAGGTGCAGCTGGTGGACGGCCTCGGCCTCGGTGTCCGGGGTCATCTCGGCCCGCCCGTTGACGATCATCCGGCGGAAGACGTCACCCCGCAGGTGTACGGACCGGGGCAGCCGACGCGCCAGCTCCTCGGCGACGGTGGACTTGCCGGCGGCCATGATCCCGGTGATCAGGATGACGGCCGGTGACCGCAGGGTATTGCCAGGCATGACTGGCATCCTCCCAGCAGGGGGTGGTGGGGCACCGGGCCGGGTAACGGACGTGACACACTAGGGCACGACTGCGTAAGGTGACTTCGCGGTCCTGGAGGGTTCGCCTAGTGGCCGATGGCGCTGGTCTTGAAAACCGGTAAGGGGGCAACCTCTTCGTGGGTTCGAATCCCACACCCTCCGCTCACCTGGACAACAAAAACGCCCCTTGAGCTGCGCGAACGCCTGTCAGGGGACCTTGTCTCCGGAGGTGGACGCTCTCACTTGTCCCGCTCGTTTCCGTGTGACGTAGCGTCTTGGTCGAGGCCACAGTTAGCAGGCGGGAAGGACGCGATGCGAATCGGCGAGCTTGCGGCCCGGACCGGGGTGAGCGCCCGGTCGATCCGGTACTACGAAGAGCAGGGGCTACTCGTGTCGATGCGTACGGCAAGTGGCCAGCGGATCTTCGCGGAGGCGGCAGTCGAGCGGGTCGTTCTCATCCAGCGGCTGTTCGACGCGGGCCTGAGTAGCAAGCGCATGTACGAGTTGCTGCCCTGCATGACGAACCCGGACATTCGTACATCGTGGTTGGCCGATCGGCTGCGTGAGGAGCGCGAGCGCATCGTCGCGGAAATGGCTCGGCTCGCCCGTACGGTGTCGGCATTGGACCGCATCGTCGACGACATGACCGTCGACGAGCAGCACGGCACGCCCGTGGCCCGCGCCGTGGGGTAAGACCAGCGACCAACGGGCTTGCCCTTGACACTGGTGTCAAGTCTTAGCGTGCGGGGCATGACAGCGAGCCTCGCCCCTTACCCAGACGTCGAGCTGCCACTGGCACCGTTGCTTGAGCCGGTCACGTTCGCCGGTCTGCCGTTGGCATCCCGGTTCGTCATGGCACCGATGACCCGGTTCCACTCCCCGGGTGGAGTGCCCGCACCGGAAGTGGCTGCGTACTACCGGCGCCGAGCCGAGAACGGTGTCGGGCTCATCGTCAGCGAGGGGCTCTGGGTCGATCATCCCACTGCTGGCCACGAGGACACCGTGCCGAGGATGACCGCGGGTGCGGCCGAAGCGGGTTGGCGGCACGTGGTCGACGAGGTGCACGCGGTCGGCGGTCGAATCGCCGCGCAACTGTGGCACCTGGGCAGCCTGCGCGAGCCGGTCGACGGGGTAGCGGCGTGGACGCCGTCCGGGGTGCCTGAGCCGGGCCGGCCGGCGAGCCACCCGATGACGGTCGCGGATATCGACGAGCTGCTGGAGTCGTACGCCGAGGCGGCCCGGGTTGCGGCCAGGGCCGGGTTCGACGCGGTCGAGATCCACGCCGCGCACGGCTACCTGTTGGACGAGTTCCTGTGGCCGTTCACCAACCGGCGCACCGACGCGTACGGCGGCTCGCCAGCGCGACGGGCGGCGTTCCCGGCCGCAGTGGTGGGTGCCGTCCGCGCGAACTTCCCCTCAGACCGGCCGGTGATAGTACGGTTCTCGCAGTTCAAGGAGCGGCAGTTCGACGCCCGGATCGCGGAGACCCCCGCTGAGTTGGACACCATTCTGACCGCGTTTGTCGAGGCCGGCGCGAGCGCGCTGCACGCGTCTCAGCGGCGGTTCTGGGAGCCGGCGTTCCCCGGTTCCGGAATGAACCTTGCCGGCTGGGCCAAGCGGCTCACCGGACTGCCCACGATCACGGTGGGCTCGGTCGGCCTGACTCGTGACTTCCTGCGGCCCGGCGGCCCTGAGTCCATCTCCGGCCTGGTCCAGCGGGTGGCGGCCGGTGAGTTCGACCTCGTCGCGCTCGGCCGGATCCTGCTGGGCAATCCCGCCTGGGTCACCCACGCCGCCACAGGGCGACTCGACGACATCGTGGACTACCACAAGTCCCACGAGGACACGTATCACTGATTCGCCAGGGGGCGTCTGCGGGCCACCAGGGCAGGACCTGGGGCGATCCGGCCCCGCTAACGTCTGCCGCCTGAAGGCTCGGTCGACTGGCTCCCTTCGGTGGTTCACCCGATCCGGTCCCCTACGTCGTACCGGTGACTGGCGGGCGAAGACATCAACTCTCGGCTAGACTGGAGGCTAAATGAAATAAATCAAAGCTGGTTGCACATGTTGCAGATGTGATTGAAACTAGATGCGCGAGCCGCGCACCGCAGGCTGCGCACCGAGGAGTGGATCATGGCTACCGCAACGACGCTCGCGGCAACGGCGCTTCGTCTTTCCGAAGCGGCCAGCCGCAAGGGCAGCCCGGAGTACAACTCGCTGAAGTCTCTCTTTGCTGTCCTTTCACAGCTTGACGGCGATGAGGTGCGCCTAGTAGCCCCCAACGCGGAGTCTGTCGCCGTTCCAAACCTGGTGGTTGATCTTTTGAGGCAAGTAAGCGCCGTCCTGGATCGTGGGGACGGTGTGGTCGTGAGCGAGGTTGCGCGAGAGCTCACCACCAGTGAGGCCGCCCGGGTGCTAGGAGTGTCCAGGCCAACATTGATCAGCCTGCTCGATAAAGGTGCGATCAAATCGCACAAGGTAGGTACGCACCGACGAGTAGCGCTGGGAGACGTACTGGCCTACCGCCGGCACCGTATCTCGCAGCAGCGCGACGCCTATGAAGCCTTGATGGCTGAGCAGGATGATTTGGGCATCTACGAGTAAACCTCTCACGATGGCCATTGTCGTGCGGCATCGGTAGCCTGAATGCGTGCTGCCGGTGCCGCTTACAGTGTTCGTGGATGCCAATGTTCTCTACTCACGATGCCTGCGCGATTGGTTGGCGTTGATGGCTCTCGATAGTCATCATGTCGCCTATGAGCTTCGGTGGAGTGAAGCCGTACTGACTGAGGCCTTCTACCATCTGCGCCGCAATCATCCAGACGCGCCCGAGCAGCAGATCGAGCGCTGGCGTGACTTGATGGACGAGAGTTTTCCTGAAGCCAAGGTCACCAGCTGGGATCCCCGGTCCGTCCCTTGCCCCAAAGATCCGAACGACCACCATGTCTTGGCCGCCGCCTACGGTGGCAGGGTCGACATCCTTATCACGCGCGACAGCGACATCGACGACTTCCAGCAGTGTCTCGACCAGGTCGACGCTGGCATCGAGGTGCAGCACGTCGATGCCTTCTTTTGCATGATCGCTGATCGCTACCCAGAGCTTGTTCGACGGCGCTTCCGATCCCAGGTCGGATATTGGCAACGCCGCAACGAGCTGAGCGAGGAGAAGGCTGGACTCCAGTGCAGACAGCCTTGACAAGGCGGGAGCTGGAAGGTTCGCATTCCTACTCAGAACCGACGAGCGCTTCCGGATCTGGTGACCAGTGGCTTCAGGCTGCCAAGAGTCAGGCCAGTCGACCGCCACTAGTGTCGCGTAATCGTTGTCGCTTTTCTCAAGATCGGCTTTGAGTGCCCGAACAGGTGGCGGCTACCCTTGGCCTGCTGCCCTGAGCATCCTGT
>NZ_JBHTMP010000064.1:0-39438 GCF_042679305.1 Micromonospora sonneratiae
CGGCGTCCGGACGGCAGCGCCGGCAGGCCCGCAGGCCGGCCCGCTGGGCCGCCGCCGCCGACGGATAGAAACAGACGTTCTTTCGTTTCGGGGTCATGGCGGGACACGACGGCCGGCAGTAGATCCCGGTCGACGTGACGCCGGTGTAGAACCAGCCGTCGAACCGCTGGTCACGGCTGTCCACTGCCCGGTAGCAGCGCTCGAAGTCCAACTCCACGCCACCGATCCTGCCTCGCCATCGCCGCCGGCCGCTCGCGGGAATCGGACCTGGTTGTAAGGAAGTGCTCCTTGCCAGCGCCGCTGTCGTGGAACGGGGCCCTGCCTCACCTCAACGCGTGGCGGACGCGACGAACACGGGCACCGCCAGGAACAGTCGATCATCATGCGCGCGCCGCTGCTGCTCCTCGGCCCAGCCCCCGACCCGGGCCTCGGTGACCGCCCCGGCGGACCGGACGGCGTCCGCCATGCCGACGAGTACGGACAGGCCGTCCACGCCGGTGAGTACGTCGGTGTGCACCTCCACCGTGACCTCGCGGAAGCCTGCGTCGAGCAGCAGGTTGCGGTAACGACGGGCGGTCCGTGGACCGGTGACCAGTTCGGCGCGGGCGTGCACGATCGTCCGGGTGAGTCCCGGGTCGTCGGAGTCGATGGCGACCATCTCCCAGTCCTGGCCGATCAGCACGATCCGTCCGCCCGGAGCCAGCACCCGCCGTGCCTCAGCCAGCGCCTGGTCCGTTCCAGACCAGGCTCGCGGCGGAGGCGGTCGGTGCCCCAGCAGCGGCTGGCGGCACCGTGCCGGCGACTGGCGGTGACCCCACCGCCTCCCACCGCTCCGGCAGCGGCAGGGTAGCGTTGGAACGCCTTGTCGACCCTGTCCGTTGATCGGGTCACCCCATCATCAGGACAGGCGGACCACGCCGAGGTCGCGGTACGTCACGGAAGAGAGAGTTGACGCGTTCCCATGTCTTTGTCCATCGGCATCGTCGGCCTGCCCAACGTCGGCAAGAGCACCCTGTTCAACGCCCTGACCAAGAACGACGTGCTGGCCGCGAACTACCCGTTCGCCACCATCGAGCCCAACGTCGGCGTGGTCGGGCTGCCGGACGAGCGGTTGACCAAGCTCGCGGAGATCTTCGGCTCGCAGAAGATCCTTCCGGCACCGGTCTCGTTCGTCGACATCGCCGGCCTGGTCCGGGGCGCGTCCAAGGGGCAGGGCCGGGGTAACGCGTTCCTCGCCAACATCCGCGACGCCGCCGCGATCTGCCAGGTGGTGCGGGCCTTCTCCGACCCGAACGTCGTACACGTCGACGGCAAGGTCTCGCCCGCCGACGACATCGAGACGATCAACACCGAGCTGATCCTCGCCGACCTCCAGACCCTGGAGAAGGCACTGCCCCGGCTGGAGAAGGAAGCCAAGCTCCGCAAGGACCGGGCGGCTGCCGTCGACGCCGCGAAGAAGGCAACCGAGCTGCTCAACACCGGGGTCACCCTCTACGCCGGGGCGGCGAAGGCCGGCATCGACGTGGCCGAGCTGCGCGAACTGCACCTGCTCACCACCAAACCCTTCCTGTACGTCTTCAACGTCGACGAGGCGGAGCTGGCCAACCCGGACTTCCTGGACGAGTTGCGCCTGCTGGTCGCGCCGGCCGAGGCGGTCTTCATGGACGCCAAGGTCGAGTCCGAACTGATCGACCTGCCCGAGGAGGAGGCCCGCGAGCTGCTGGAGTCGATCGGTCAGCCGGAGCCGGGGCTGAACCAGCTCATCCGGGTCGGTTTCCGTACGCTCGGGCTACAGACGTACCTCACGGCCGGTCCCAAGGAGGCGCGGGCCTGGACCGTGCCGGTCGGGGCGACCGCCCCGGAGGCCGCCGGGGTCATCCACTCCGACTTCCAGCGCGGCTTCATCAAGGCCGAGATCGTCTCGTACGACGACCTGGTCGCCGCCGGTTCGATGGCCGCCGCCAAGGCCGCCGGCCGGGTACGGATCGAAGGCAAGGAGTACGTCATGCAGGACGGCGACGTGGTGGAGTTCCGTCACGGAGGAACGTCTGGGACCGGGAAGAAGTGACCCACCCCATGACCCGCGCTGAGTTCGTCGCTTTTGTACGGGATGCGCGGCACGGTGTAGTGGCCACCGTCGACGAAAATGGCAATCCGGAAGCCGCGCTGGTAGGCCTCGCTGTTACTGATGAGGCTGAGGTCATCTTCGATTCGCTGAACGACGCACGCAAGATGCGCAACGTCCGAGGTCACCCGCGTGTCGCCCTGGTGATCGGGTGGGACGACGGCGTGTCCCTGCAGGTCGAGGGCTCCGCGGACGTCCTGTCGGGGGCCGATCGAGACGAGTACGGCGAGGTCTACCTCTCGCAGTTCCCAGGAGCGCGCGCACTCGATAACGAGTTCGCGATTGTTCGCGTTGTCCCTCAATGGCTGCGCTATTACGACGCGCGACCCGCGTCCGCGCGTGTGGTGGAAGCGGAGTGCTGGTGAGCGAGTGCTCGTCGAACAGCGATCTGGTGGAGTTCCGCTTCAACGTCTGAACGTCGACCGCTTTCGCAGGTCACTGGTTGTGCCCGGTCTGAGGGCACAACCATGGCACGCCGCCACGCGTCACCAGCCAGCCGGCCAGCACCTTGGATTCACGGACCGCGTGGGGGAGCGGTAACGGGCGACGGCCGGCTGACCGGTGCAGAACGATGAGGCGCGGGATGATCGGTGCGCGCATGTGCATAAGTAGTTGTTGCCCAAGAACACTACTGCTACATTTTGCGCGATCTTGCTCCGCGATCATTGGCCAGTTGGACCATCTCCCCTGATCTCTGGAGATCCCGATGGAGCTTCACCGCCCTCGTCCCAAGTTCTTTTGGCTCGGATTCTTTCTTCTGGGCGGCCTCGCCCTCATCTGGGCTTCCCAGAACGGGTGGCAACTGCGGATCCTGATCGTGCCGGTGGGCGCCGGACCCTTGCTGGTCGTCGGCGTGGTCATGGTCCTGGGTGTTCTTGCTGTTCTTGCTGGCTCGTTCCGTTCCGCGCCGATGATGCTCGATGGGTCGGGACTCCGGCTGCGTGTGGCGGGCATCAACCGATCGGTTCCGTGGGCGTCGATCGACGCGGTGATACTTGAGCCGCACACGGGCACATTGGACAGCACCGGCGCCCCACGACTGGTGTTGGTACCGTCGGCCGACGCCGACCTGGGCGTCGTGGCTGAGTATCGGAACAAGGTCGACGGTCGTCCTTCCATCATCCTGTTGTCGTTGGACTCACTGCGCGAATCCCAGGACCACGTAGTTCGTGCGTTTAAGACGTACGGAGGAGAGCGGTTCATCAACGGGCTGCCGTGTTCCGAAACGGAGACGGAACTCCCCCGCTAGGGCGACCTGAGTCGCATGCCAGGACCGGCGAGTAGGTTTTGTTCCATGCTGCGGATCTCCCATCCAGTTGCCACGTCACGGCTGATCCTGCGGCCGTTCACGGCAGCGGACCTGGATGATGTGTGGGCGTATCAGAAGCTGCCGGAAGTGGCCCGCCACATGTTGTGGCCGGCGCGGACCCGCGACCAGTCCGAGCGGGCCGTGGACCAGATGGTCACGGAGGACAATATCGCCGGGGAAGGCGACTGTCTGAGTCTGGCCGTGGTCTGGCCGGATGCCGGGCGGGTCGTTGGCCAGGTGGAACTTGTCTGGCTCAGCCGGGAGCATCGCCAGGGCGAGTTGGGATACGTCTTCAACCCGCAGTACCAGGGGAAGGGCCTGGCCACCGAGGCTGCTGCCGAAATGCTCCGACTGGGCTTCGAAGCGCTCGGCCTGCATCGCATCGTCGGCCGTTGCTCCGCCCAGAACAGCGCCTCGGCAAGGCTCCTGGCCCGGTTGGGAATGCGACAGGAGGCGCACTTCGTCCACAACGTACGGCTCAAGGGCGAGTGGAAGGAGGAGTTGGTCTACGCGATGCTCCAGCATGAGTGGCGGTCGAACGAAAGCCCCGGCCAGAAAGGTGACCGAACTGCCACTGGTTCGTGAGGTGTCACCGAGAACCCGCAGACCGGCGGCGTGGGCCGTGCTCGTCGTACTCGCACGATCGAACTGGTCACGCCCGAAGCGCTCGGCGGACGTCCGAAGTCCATGGACCGTACGCTCATCGGCTACGCACATCAGAGCATGGCCAAGCTCAAGAAGGAGTTCGCTGCGCCGACGAGCGCGGTTGGCTGGGCGTACGGTGGCGAGTCCGAAACGGACGAGATCATTCTGATCAGCGGGGCATCGGGAACGTTGCCTGACCCCAAGGGGGCTTTGGAGCGGCTCCTCGCGTCGCTGCCCCGGCTGAAGAACGTGCGTCCGGTGGATCCCGGGCCGCTGGGTGGTGAGGCCAGCTGTGGCAGCGGCGAGACCACCAACGCGGCCGGTATCGTCGGCGTGACGTCCTGCGCCTGGGTTGACGCCGGCAGCATCGGACTGGTGACGTTCATGTCTCCGGGCCGGTCGTCGACGGGTCGTGACCGGAGCGCGGAGTTCGTGACGATCCGGGGACAGATCCAGCAACGGACCAGTTGAGGAACGAGCAGTGACCACCGAACGAATCAGTCCGCCCCTGATCGGCGGCGAGCGCGAGACACTGCGCGCCTACCTCGACTACCACCGAGCGACGCTGGCGATGAAGTGCGACGGGCTCTCCGACGAGGACCTACGCCGCCAGTCGATGCCACCCTCGACGCTCTCGCTGCTCGGCCTGGTACGCCACATGGCGGAGGTGGAGCGTGCCTGGTTCCGTCGGGTGATCAACGGGGAGGACGTCCCGCACGTGTGGTCGCCCGAGGGGGACTACCAGGTGGCGTACGACGCCAGCACGTCCACGCGTTCGGAGGCGTTCGACGCCTGGCAGCGGGAGGTCGAGCACTCCCGCCGGATCGAGGCGGCGGCCGACTCGCTGGACGTGACCGGCTACCAGGTCAAGTGGGGTGCGGACGTTTCACTGCGACTTGTGATGCTGCACCTGATCCACGAGTACGCCCGGCACAACGGGCATGCCGACTTCCTGCGCGAGGGCATCGACGGGACCGTGGGAGCCTGACCGCGACCCGGCTGGTCGGCGGGCGTACGAGATCCCGGTTGGGCTACGAGATGTGGTGCAGGATCACGTTGTGGACGTGGTGGCTCTTCTCCGCGCCCCGGAACTCCACCTCGTAGGTGTGCGTGCCGACGTGGATTGCGATCGCGCCGGTGGAGAAGAACGAGCCGCCCCAGGACTTGTTGCTCACCACGCTGACGCTGGTGATCTTTCCGTACGGGATGCTGGTGATCGCGTACTTCTTGCCGACGAACGACTTGTCCTGGATGATCACCCGCCGGTTGGTGAGGCCGATGAACCCGGTTCCGGCGCCGATCGCGTCGTAGACCGCGATGACCTGTTCCCCTTCGAGTAGGCCGCTCTGGATCTGCTGCAACTGTTCCCGTCGGTCATAGGTGACGTTAGCCATGGTTCCGAGCCTAGGCATGTCGCGCTACCCGGCGCTCGGCTGGCTCCGGGCCCGCGTCGACTGCTGCTGGCACCACCGGACCGGTGTCGGCCGTCGCCTGCCTGACGGCAGGACGCCGAATGGCCAACGGACTGGCGGCCCTGCCCTGCTTTTCCCTGGTGGTGCTGACCGGATTGCTGCTTGCCGCAGCGATGGGTGACGTCTGGGGCTGGATCAACGTGGTGCTGCCGTTGCTCGGCTCCGCTGTGCTGCCCTGGCTGATCGGGCGGTACGTCCGGTTGCGGGCTGACCTCGCCGAGGCCGGATGGCGGCATGCCAAGCAGCTCGAACGGGAGCGGCGTCTGGTCGTCCGCGAGCTACGGCTGCGTGAGCGCGCCCGGATCGCCCGGGACATGCATGACTCGCTCGGCCACGAGCTGAGCCTGGCCGCGATGCGTACCGGGGCGGCAGCGGGGCCGGGACGGCGGTCACCGTTGTCAACGGTCGCCCTGCCGCCGGGGTGCCGTCAGCGGGTGCCGGCGGTGGGCACGGCCTCGTCGGCCTCCGGGAACGGCTCAGGCTGGTCGGCGGCTCGTTGCACACCGGCGAGCACGGGGACGGGTACACGGTCGTGGCGAGGATTCCACGCTCCGGCGGGCCGCAGCCCGGGACACCGGCCGTCGCCGACGAGCCGGAGTCGGGGCGGCGACTCGGGCAGGCCCGGCGGGCAGCCCGTCGCGGCCTGGCCTCCACCGTCGCCGTACCGGGGGCGAGGAGGTCTGCTGGCTGTCGAGCTGGGCGCACAGGCGGGGCAAGCCGTTGCGCCATCGGTGGTCAGGATTCGCACGAGGCGGCCGACCACTACGGGGTCGACACCGGGGTCGGCTGCTGGCATCGGCGTGCGTCGTCTCGGGAGGTTCCTTGTCCAGGGCGATGTCCAGCCGCGAGAGCGCCGGCTAGGTGCCGGGGCAGAAAGGCGGGAGCGTAGACGAGGCAACTCGACAGCCTCTACGGTGGCCTCCCCTGACCGCCGGGAGCCGGCCAGATTTCGGAAGTACTCGTCTAGTCGTCGCTGGTCACCGTGCGGTAGGCATCCTCGATGCGGGCGGCCAGGGTGACCTCGCCGACAGTGATCATGTCGCCACCGTTCGCGCCGAGGATGATCAGAGTTTGTCCGTTGTCCCGGCGGATCTCCGGACGCAGGTGCAGTGCGTCGGCTGCGACCTTGATTCGTTCGGTCAGTGCCGCGTGTTGGCTGTCGTCGAGTAGCAGAGTCCGCTCGATCTGTTGGCCTTCGCGGGTCCAGCCGTCGAGTAGCGCGAGTGCGTCGCTCAGGTAGTCCTTCTTCGCCCGGCTACTCCAGAGCGCGCGCATTACCGCACCTCCCAGGTGTTGTTGCCGGCTTGTGGCCAAATTGTCGTCATCCCGTGTCTTGGCCGTTGCTCCTAGTCTGTCGGCGTCCAGGCGGCCTGTCCACGACCACCCTTCCGTCTCTTGATGTCCGTCGGGTTGGCCCCACTCCTACGAATTGCCGATGTCTCTGGCACTCTTGACGGCTATGCAATCCGAACGGGCGACCGGAGCCGGGGGCAATGTGCCCGATGTGTCAGAACTAGTCCGTTCTGGGGCTGGGGGTGAGCCGATGTTCCCGCCCAGGGTGATCGTCGGCGCGGCCATCATCGTTGGTGAACGGGTGCTGGCAGCTGCACGGGCCAGTCCGCCTGAGATAGCCGGAAAGTGGGAGTTTCCCGGCGGGAAGGTCGAGCCCGGCGAGAGCGAGGCGGCTGCCCTGATCCGGGAGTGCGCCGAGGAGTTGGGCGTACGGATCGAGGTGGGGGAGCAGATCGGCCCTGCGGTTCCCGTGGGACGCGGCCGGTCCGTGCTCAAGGTCTATACGGCCCGGCTGGTCGGAGACGCTCAACCACGACCGCTGGAACACGCGGAGCTGCGCTGGCTGGCCGCGCACGAGCTGGAGAGCGTGCCCTGGCTGCCGGCCGACGTGCCGATCGTGACGAGTCTGCGTCGCGTCCTCGGCAGAACGGACCGACCTGGATGAACAGGCCGCCGGCGGGAGCCGGCGGCCTGTTTGCTGTGATCTTGGGTTTGGTCCTGCTGTCGCGAAACTCAGTCCTGCTGCTGCGACGGCTGGTCCGGGTGGGCGTAGTTCAGGGAGTCGGTCGGAAGCGGAAACTTCACGTCGTCACCGAACGGCGACGGCGCGGCCGGCCGGTCGAAGGCGAACTCGCTGATCGGCAGTCGGCCACGAGCGTCCACCGCAGCACGCTGCGGTCCGGGGACCTGGCGGTGCCAGTTGACCCCCCGCTCTGCCTCTGCCTCAGCCCGAGGGTCGTGAGAATGGCCCGCGTGCGAGTGCACCGCGCCAAGGGTTTCCTCCCGACGGGCACCGGTCCCGCTGCCGTCGGTCTGTCCGCGCCGGAAAATCTTGCTACCTAGCCACACAATTGGATCGTACCTGCGATCGACCACGCGTTCCTTCATCGGGATGATCGCGTTGTCTGTGATTTTGATGTGCTCAGGGCACACTTCCGTGCAGCATTTGGTGATGTTGCAGTAGCCGAGTCCCTGTTCCGCCTGTGCGTACTCTTTGCGGTCGGTTCGGGCGTCCAGGGGGTGCATGTCCAGTTCGGCGGCCCGGATGAAGAACCTCGGACCGGAGAACTCCGGCTTGTTCTCCTCGTGGTCGCGGACCACGTGACAGGTGTTCTGGCACAGGAAGCACTCGATGCACTTGCGGAACTCCTGCGAGCGCTCGACGTCGACCTGCTGCATCCGGTACTCGCCCGGCTCCAGGTCGGCCGGCGGAGCGAACGCCGGGGTCTCCCGCGCCTTCTCGTAGTTGAACGAGACGTCGGTGACCAGGTCCCGGATGATCGGGAAGGTCCGTAGCGGGGTGATGGTGACCGTCTCGTTCTCGTCGAAGGTCGACATCCGGGTCATGCAGCCCAACCGGGGCATGCCGTTGATCTCCATCGAGCACGAGCCGCACTTGCCCGCCTTGCAGTTCCAGCGACAGGCCAGGTCGGGCGCGTCGGTGGCCTGCAACCGGTGGATGACGTCGAGGACCACCTCGCCCTCGTTGACCTCGACCTCGTAGTTCTCCAGCTGGCCGCCCTGCTCGTCGCCCCGCCAGACCCGGAATTGGCGCTTGCCGCCCATTACTTGCCCGCCTCCTCAGCGTTAGCGTCCGCAGCGAGGGCGTCGAAGTCGGCGAGCTCCTCGTCAGTCAGGTACTTGGCCAGCTCGGTGCGGTCGAACAGGGTGATCAGCTCCGGGCGCATCTTCGGCAGCGGCTGGTGCTCCAGCCGTACCTTGTCGCCGTCGAGCGAGCACACCAGGTTGACCATGCGCCAGTGCGGCGCCATCTTCGGGAAGTCCTCGCGGGTGTGGCCACCGCGCGACTCCTCCCGCTCCAGTGCCGCCCGCGCGGTGCACTCGGAGACGACCAGCATGTTGCGCAGGTCGAGCGCGAGGTGCCAGCCGGGGTTGTACCGCCGACCACCCGTCGCCTTCACCGTGGCCACCCGCTCGCGCAGGGCGGCCAGCCGGACCAGCGCGTTCTCCAGCTCACCCTTGCGCCGGATGATGCCGACCAGGTCGCCCATCACCGCCTGGAGTTCCTGCTGCAACGTGTACGGGTTGTCGCCCGCCTCCCGGGCCAGCGGTGCCAGCGCCTGGTCCACGGCTGCCTCGACATCCGCGGTGCGGACCTTCGCCCGGGTGGCGGCGGTCTCGTCGACGTAGGCGGCTGCGTACTGTCCGGCCCGCTTGCCGAAGACCAGCAGGTCGGACAGGGAGTTCCCGCCCAGCCGGTTGGAGCCGTGCATACCGCCGGAGACCTCACCGGCGGCGAACAGGCCGCGTACGCTGCCGGCGGCTGCAGCGGTGTCCGGGTCGACCTCGACGCCACCCATCACGTAGTGGCAGGTCGGCCCGACCTCCATGGGCTGCTTGGTGATGTCGACGTCGGCCAGTTCCTTGAACTGGTGGTACATCGACGGCAGTCGCCGGCGTACCTCCTCGGCCGGCAGCCGGCTGGCGATGTCCAGGTAGACACCGCCGGACGGCGTACCGCGACCGGCCTTGACCTCGCTGTTGATCGCCCGCGCGACCTCGTCCCGGGGCAGCAGCTCCGGCGGACGCCGGTTGTTGTCCGGGTCGGTGTACCAGCGGTCCGCCTCCTCCTCGGTCTCCGCGTACTGCTTGCGGAAGACGTCGGGGACGTAGTCGAACATGAACCGCTTGCCCTCGGAGTTCTTCAGGACGCCGCCGTCACCACGCACCGACTCGGTGACCAGGATGCCCTTGACCGAGGGCGGCCAGACCATGCCCGTCGGGTGGAACTGGAGGAACTCCATGTTGATCAGCGTCGCGCCGGACCGCAGGGCCAACGCGTGCCCGTCCCCGGTGTACTCCCAGGAGTTCGAGGTCACCTTGTAGGACTTGCCGACGCCGCCGGTGGCCAGCACCACGGCCGGGGCCTCGAAGAGGACGAACTCGCCGGACTCCCGGTAGTAGCCGAACGCTCCGGCGACCCGGTCGCCGTCGAGCAGCAGTTCGGTGATGGTGGTCTCGGCGAAGACCTTGATCCGGGCGTCGTAGTCGCCGTGCTCCCGCTTGTCCTCCTGCTGGAGCGAGACGATCTTCTGCTGGAGGGTACGGATCAGCTCCAGCCCGGTACGGTCACCGACGTGCGCGAGCCGGGGGTACTCGTGGCCACCGAAGTTGCGCTGCGAGATCTTGCCGTCCTTGGTGCGGTCGAACAGCGCACCGTAGGTCTCCAGCTCCCAGATCCGCTGTGGCGACTCCTTGGCGTGCAGCTCGGCCATCCGGAAGTTGTTGAGGAACTTGCCGCCCCGCATGGTGTCGCGGAAGTGGACCTGCCAGTTGTCCCGGCTGTTGACGTTGCCCATGGCGGCTGCGGCACCGCCCTCGGCCATGACCGTGTGGGCCTTGCCGAAGAGCGACTTCGAGATGATGGCGGTCTTCTTGCCGGCCAGCCGGGCCTCGATCGCCGCGCGGAGGCCGGCGCCGCCGGCCCCGATCACGACGACGTCGTAGTAGTGTCGTTCGATTCGCGTAGTCATGTCAGGCCCTCAGTTGATGAACCGCAGGTCGTCGAACCAGTTGGCGGACAGCGCCATGATGTAGAAGTCGGTGAGCGCCAGCGTGCCCAGCGTGATCCAGGCGAGCTGCATGTGTCGCGCGTTGAGCCTGGAGACGATCGTCCAGAATCGGTAGCGCACCGGGTGCTTGGAGAAGTGCTTGAGCCGGCCACCGATGATGTGGCGACAGGAGTGGCAGGACAATGTGTACGCCCAGAGCATGATCACGTTGCCCAGTAGGATGATGTTGCCCAACCCGAAGCCGAAGCCGGTCGGCGTCTTGAAGGCCAGTACCGCATCCCAGGTGTTGACGATCGAGATGATGAAGGCGGCGTAGAACGCGTAGCGGTGTGCGTTCTGGAAGACCAGCGGGAACCGGGTCTCACCGGAGTAGGTCTTGTGCCCGTCCGGGACGGCACAGGCCGGCGGGGAGAGCCAGAAGGAGCGGTAGTAGGCCTTGCGGTAGTAGTAACAGGTGAACCGGAACGCCAGCAGGAGCGGCAGGGTCAGGGCGGCCTCTGGGATGATCCACCAGTCGGGCAGGAACCGTCCGAAGTGAGCCGAATCCGGAACACAGCGTTCCGTTACGCACGGGGAGTAGAACGGGGTCAGATAGCTGTGTTCGTCGACCCAGTAGTAGTCGTGCATGAAGACGCGGACCGTGGCGTACGTGACCCAGGCGCCGAGCCCCACGACGGTGATCAGCGAGGGGAGCCACCAGCGGTCGGTACGCAACGTCTTCGCCGTGATGGCGGCGCGTCGGCGCTCGCCTCCCGGCTTGGTTGCCGTCGTTGTCATTCCCTTATGTCTTCCTGACGAGGCCCTGTCTGCCTGACGGGCACGGACGGTGTTCCGGCCAGCGCGCGGGGGCAGGAGAGGACCCGCAGCCGCACACCTGCGTCCGCGTCGGTGCACACGTTACGCCGCACGACGACAACCCTGCGCGCAAGGCAGTCTGGCGTGTGCGCCCCGGTTCTGGAAGTGCCGCCGCCGCGCCCATCGGTAGATGTGCAGTAATTCACTTGTAAATCTCTGATTGTCTTCGCCAACCCGTTGACGATGCGTCAGCGCGATGTCATGGGCAAATACTTCGGCATCCGGGCAGCCGCCGGGGTGCGGTCGGCCGTCACAGGTCCGGTGCGGCCAGCCGTCGGCTCGGTCCCGCGCACGACTGCGGTCCGTCCAGCAGACGGTCGAGCACCGTACGGCCGCGTCGGTCCTGGTCGAGCAGGAAGAACGCGGGTTCGCCGGCCCGTGCCTGCTGGTCCAGCGCGTTGGCGTACGTGGTTCGGGCGTCGATCAGTTGACGCCAGCCATCCGCCCAGCGTTGCCGCCGCTTCGGCGTGTCGTCGTCGTCCCGGTCGTCCCCGTCGTCGTCGCGTGACCGGTCAGCCAACCGTTCGATCTCGGCGAGGAACGGTTGTACGGCGGCGTTCTCGTGCCGGACCGCGGTCGCCCGCTGACGGGGTGTCTCCGTCGCGCCGGGCGGCGTCAGCCGGTTGAGTCTGCGTTCCAGGGCGAGGCACGCCGAGTCCACCCGGGCGTGCTCGGCACGTGCCGAATCGGCCCTGCGGACCAGATAACCGGTGACGCCGAAGGCCGTTCCGAAGGCGACACAGGCCAGGATCACGACCACCACCGCTCCGGCGACGCCGGCACCGATCAGCCAGCGGCGTCGCCGCTTCGTCGGAGCCTTCCGGTTCGGGTCATCCTCTGTGGACGAAGGTCCGGCAGAACCGGGCTCGGCAGGCGGTGAGCTGTCGAGGGGTACGGTCGCGTCGTCGGTCACGCTGACAAGTCAAGCATCGACACGCCACGCACCGCACCCCTCGGTCGCGACGAAGCTCAGCCGGATGCGCCGCCGGTGAAGTTCCAGGCGGCCAGCCGGATCGGTGGTGCCGTCCACCAGATGCTGTCCCAACTGTCGGGCTGACGTGCCGTGTGCCGGCCGAGGCCGAGTACCGCGCCCGGGGCCAGCGCCTGCGGATAGGACTGGGTGAAGCGGAAGTCGCGTACCGCCGTACCGACCTCGCCGTCCTCGATCAGCCAGACGCCGTTACGGGTCAGACCGGTGACGACCAGCGTCCTCGGATCGAGGACCCGGGTGTACCAGAAATCGGTGATCAGCAGGCCGCGTCGTACCCCGGACACCAGGCGGGCGGTGTCGGCATCCACGACCGGTCCGGGAACCTCGCCGGGTCCGCTGCCGGTTGGGTCCGCACCGGTCGAGCCCGTGGCGTTCGGGCCGGCGGCGGTCGGATCCGTCGCGGCCGAATCCGGGTCCGGGGAGTCGGGTGAGCCGGCCGGCTCCAGCCGCATGCCGAGCGGGATCGGACCCCAGTAACGCGCGGTGGCCGAGGCATGGCCGGTCGATTCGACGCCGGCCTCGGCCGCACGCTGCCGGTCGTGGGTGATCGTCCGGGTGACCCCCCGGCTCACCAACGGAACGCTCCGCCGGGGTGTGCCCTCGATGTCGAACGGCAGGGCCGCGGTCGCCAGCGCGTCGTCGACCAGCGTGACGCTGGGGTCGAACTGCTCGGCTCCGAGCACGGCGAAGGACTGCCGTTCGTTGTACGCCTTTCCGCCGAAGCCGTACCGGGCCAGGTTCTGTAGCACGTCGGCCACGGCGGTCGGCTCCAGCACCACCTCGTAGCGGCCCGGTGGCAGCTCGACGGGAGCCGTACCGGCCCGGGCCTTGTCCGCCGCCCGCCGACCGAGTACCGCGCCGTCCAGTTCCGCCAGCCGGGGTGCGGCCAGCCGGGCCAGCCCGTCCACCCCGTCGATGCGGGCGATCCCGTCCATGGCCGCCGCCGCGGTCCGACCACTGACCGCCTGCCCGGCACTGTTGGCGAAGGCCCCGGACAGACGGGTGGTACGGCAGTAGCCAGCGGTGGTCAACCCACCGGCGGCGTCGACGAACGCCCGGACCCGCTGCGCCCGCTCGTCCGGTGACGCGTACGCGGTGGCCCCGTCCCAGGGCGCGGTGCCGCCCAGCGGTGCGGGTGGGGCGAGACCCGGCCAGGTCGGGTCCGGTGGGCAGAGCCGGGCCGCCGCCAGCGTCCGCTCGACCAGGGCACGTAGCCCGTCGTCGCTGGTCACCGTGGTCGACCCGGTCGCCGTACGGCCGTCGAGGTGCAGTCTCAGCGTCACGGTGTCGGTGGCTTCGGTGACGTTCTGATGGATGTACGAGTTGGCGAAGCGGGTCAGTGCCAGGGCCGAGTGCGTGGCGTTGACCTCGGCCTGCGCGTGGCCACCGGCGATCCGTCGGACGAGTTCCACCACCTGCCCGGCCATGTCCAACTCGCGACCAGCGTCGTCCGGTTCTCCCTGCACACGACCACCTCCGTTGCGAGTCAACCCGTCACCCCAACCCGTACGCCCCGGAACCGGGCCGGTGCGGCCGGATGTCCGGTGTGGCCGATCTGTCCAGGCTGCCCCTTGCCGCAGTTGGGCGTGCCCCACGCGACGCTCTCCGACGAGAGCATGTCCATCGAACGCCAGAAGAGGGGGCCGATCCCGGTGTAGGTGGGATTACGCAGCATCCGGCCGAGCCGGCCGTTCTTGATCTCCCAGCCGATCTCGCAGCCGAACTGGAAGTTGAGCCGCCTGTCGTCGATCGACCATGACCGGTTCAGGTCCATCAGGACCCCGTCGTCGGTGGCCGCGATCATCTCGTCGAGGGTGTGTGGACCGGGCTCCAGACCGACGTTGGTCATCCGTACCATCGGCAGCCTCGCCCAGCCGTCGGCCCGTACGCTGCCGGCGTAGTCGAGGCCGGCGACGGCGGCCGAATCGCGCCCGGCCAGGACGCCCACCCACCGTCCCTCGCGGACCGCGTCCCGCTTCGCCGCCGGGGTGCCCTCGTCGTCGAAACCGAAGCTGCCCAGTGCGCCCGGGATCGTCGGGTCGATGGTGACGTTCATCAGTTCGGACCCGTAGCGGAGGCTGCCGAGCTGGTTCAGGTCGAGCCAGGAGGTGCCGGCGAAGGCAGCCTCCCAGCCGAGGATGCGGTCCAGTTCGATCGCGTGCCCCACCGATTCGTGGATCTGCAACGCCATCTGCTCGCCACCGAGGATCAGGGTGGTCTCGGTGCTCGGGCAGTGCGGCGCGGTGAGCAGCGCGCGAGCCTCCTCGGCGATCCGGGCGGCATGTGCCGGCAGGTCGAGGGAGTCGACCAGTTCCCAGCCGCTGGTGCCGTACTGTCCGCGGTAACTGGGGTAGGACCGACGCTGGGTCTCGCCCTCGCCGATCACGGTGGCCCAGATGCCACCACCACACTCCCGGATGTGCTGGTCGATCCGGTGGCCCTCGCTGGAGACGAACCACTTGGTGGTGTCCCAGACCTGGTAGAGCCCCTCGGCCAGGTCGGCGCCATGGTCGACCATCGTCCGGGTGGCTCCGGTCAGCAGGTCGCCCTTGTCGGACAGGGGTACCGAGAGCGGGTCGACGACGCACGGCGAGGCCCAGGAACCGCTGACCGCCGGAAGCGGGAGGAGCCCGGCGTCCGGTCCGGAGACGAGGGCACTGGCGGCGGCGACCTTCGCGGCGTGTACGCCGGCTGCGCGGGCGGCGGTCTCGGAGAGATCGGGTACGGCGTAGTAGCCCCAACTCGATCCGACCAGGGCCCGTACGCCGACCCCGGCATCCTCGTTCTGGACGAGTTCCTTGATTTCGCCGTTGCGGGCGGACATCGACTCGTATCGGCGGTGCACCACCCGCGCGTCGGCGTACCTGGCCCCCGCGTCGATCGCGGCCTGCACCGCGGCCGTGGCCACATCGAAGTGGGTCATGACAGGACCCTATGCGAAAGTCCCGCCCGGTGGCGCGGCAGTCACGTGACGTTAGTTCAGTGGCGCGGGTCGGCGGCGGGGTGGCGGGGTCAGTGGCGGGGGAGTAACTCGTCCGGGCTGATTTCGGCGACCAGCGGTTCGCTGATCCGGAGTGTCTGTCCGGGCTTGGTCACCGACTCCTCGATGTAGTGCTGCCCCTCCAGGCGGTAGAGGTGCAGTGTGCCGGTGTCCTGCTCGACGAGTAGATACCAGGGGATGCCAGCCACGGCGTAGTAGTGCATCTTCAGCACCTTGTCGGCAGCCGCGTTGCTCGGCGAGATGATCTCGCAGACCAATCGGACGTCGCCGGCGTCGACGACCAGTTCGTCGAAGTCGATGTCACCGGTGATGACCAGGTCCGGGATCGGCATCCGACCGGCCCGCAGCCGTACGTTCACCGCCTCCAGGACGTGCAGCCCGGCAGCTCGTACGGCCATTCGGAGTATGACGTACAGCTCCCCGGAGATGTGCTGGTGGCGTGGGGTGGGGGCAGGGGTCACGTACAGGCTCCCGTCGAAGAGTTCGACCCGTTCCTGGGTGCCGTCGAGCGAGAGGTACTCCTCCTCGGTCCACGGCCCACCGTGCCCGAACACTGCTGCCGTCATCGTCACCTCCGAATTCGCCCTGGCGACCAGTCTTCCACGGAGAACGAGTCGGCGGGTTTCTGGATACGGGTGCTGAGCACGGCCGGGACGGCGGGGGTGGACACGCTGTCGTGGACGGACTTGAATACGTGGTGAGCTGCGAAGTCTCTTGATGCCGAGTCGTTACGTACGGCACCGCTGACAGCATCGCCGTTTGTAGCTTATTTTCACCCTCTAGCCCCTGCTGTAAGTTCTCTTCAATACGCGCCAGGGTCGTCAAGGCGTCTGACCAGCGGGGATCTGCTGGTAGCAGGGAGAGGGAGGCGGTCGTGGACATGCCGGTATCGGCCCCGTCCGGGGAACCGGACGCCCGGCCGCCGACAGCCGGGCAGGCGCCGGGACAACGTACGGGTGACGATGCGTACCTGACGGTCCGTGACCTGAGGGTGCACTTCGACACCGAGGACGGCGTGGTCCGGGCGGTCGACGGGGTCTCGTTCGCCGTCGACCGGGGACGGACACTCGGCATCGTCGGCGAGTCCGGTTCGGGCAAGAGCGTGACCAGCCTGGCGATCCTCGGTCTGCACAACGCCCGGCGTACCACCATCACCGGGCAGATCCAGGTGGCCGGCCGGGAACTCGTCGGCCTGCCCGAGGAGGAGATCCGCAAGCTGCGCGGCCGGGACCTGTCGATGATCTTCCAGGACCCGCTCTCCGCGCTGCACCCGTACTACACGGTGGGTCGGCAGATCGCCGAGGCGTACCGGATTCACCACCCGGAGGCCAACAAGCGGGCGGCCCGGCAGCGGGCGATCGACATGCTCGGCCGGGTGGGCATCCCACAGCCGGCCAAGCGGGTCGACCAGTACCCGCACGAGTTCTCCGGCGGCATGCGTCAGCGGGCGATGATCGCCATGGCCCTGGTCAACGACCCGGCCCTGGTCATCGCCGACGAGCCGACCACCGCACTCGACGTCACCGTGCAGGCCCAGATCCTCGACCTGCTGGAGGACCTCCAGGCCGAGTTCAACTCCGCCATCATCATGATCACTCACGATCTCGGGGTGGTCAGCCAGGTCGCCGACGAGGTACTGGTCATGTACGGCGGTCGGGCCGTCGAGTACGGCAGCGTCGAGCAGGTGCTGCGCCGGCCGCAGCACCCGTACACCTGGGGGTTGCTCTCCAGCGTGCCGTCGCTGCACGGCTCCGCGGACGCGGACCTGGTGCCGATCAAGGGCAATCCGCCGAGCCTGATCAACCTGCCGTCGGGCTGCGCGTTCCATCCCCGCTGCCGGTACGCCGACCGGACCGGTGGCCGCTCGTCCAGCGAGGTTCCCGAGCTGCTGACCGTACGGGAAGCCGGGCACCTGGTCGCCTGCCACCTGGCGGAGGACGAGCGGGAGCGGATCCACGCCGAGGAGATCGTCCAGTTGGGAGTGGCCCGGTGACCGCTCAGGATCTGCGTGACCAGGGAGTTGCCGACTCGACACGCGGTAGCGAACCGAATCTGGTCCCTGATCACGGGGATCAGGGGGAGGCGCTGCTCCGGGTCGAGGGACTGGCCAAGCACTTCCCGGTACGGGGTGGACGTCGCGGCGGCGTGGTACGGGCGGTCGACGGGCTCGACTTCGAGGTACGGGCCGGGGAGACGCTCGGACTGGTGGGTGAGTCCGGCTGCGGCAAGACCACCACCGGTCGGATGCTGGTACGACTGCTGGAACCCACCGACGGGCGGATCGTCTTTGCGGGGCAGGACATCACGCATGCCGGTCGGCGGGCACTGCGCCCGCTGCGACAGGACCTACAGATCATCTTCCAGGACCCGTACGCGTCGTTGAATCCCCGGCACACGGTCGGCGAGATCGTGGCGATGCCGCTGCGGGTCAACGGGATCAAGCCGCCCGGTGGCGTGAAGCAGCGGGTACGGGAACTGCTGGAACTGGTCGGACTCAATCCCGAGCACTACAACCGCTATCCGCACGAGTTCTCCGGCGGCCAGCGGCAGCGGATCGGCATCGCCCGCGCACTGGCCCTGCGCCCCAAGCTGATCGTCGCCGACGAGCCGGTCTCCGCCCTGGACGTGTCGATCCAGGCACAGGTCATCAACCTGCTCCGCGACCTGCAACGCGAACTTGGCCTGGCCTTCGTCTTCATCGCCCATGACCTGGCCGTGGTGCGGCACTTCTGCCAGCGGGTCGCGGTGATGTACCTGGGCAAGATCGTGGAGATCGGCGATCGGGCCGACATCTACGAACGGCCGCAGCACCCGTACACCCGGGCGCTGCTCTCCGCGATCCCGGACGTCACGGAACTCGGACCGGCAGGGCGGATCCGCCTCAGCGGGGACGTCCCGACCCCGCTCGACCCGCCGTCGGGTTGCCGATTCCGTACCCGCTGCTGGAAGGCCGAGGAGCGCTGCGCGACCGAGGAACCGGCGTTGGTCTCCCGTGGCGGTGGGCAGGCGACCGCCTGCCACTTCCCAGAAAGCGGCCCGATCCAGTGAGCGCGAGGAGCGAGCTTGCGAGCCCCGCAGTCGCGATCGGGAGGTGGGCCCAGTGAGCGCGAGGAGCCGAGCGTTCCGGGGTGGCTCGCGTGGGACGCGGTCGGGCCGGAATGCGAGTAGAGCTTGCGAGCCCCGCAGTCGCGAGTGGAGACAGCTCTGATGAATGCCCCAGCAGTGGTGCGGAGGTGACGCGATGAGCCTGTCCCCGGTGGAGGGGGTTGCGCTGGCCGAGGTGGAGTCGGGCGGCGGCGTACCCGGTGGTGGCGAGCCCGGCGGCGTGGCTGCCGGAAAGTCGCAGGGGATCGTCGGCCGTTCTCCCGGCCAGCTCGCCTGGGCCCGGCTGCGGCGGGACCGGACCGCGGTGATCAGCGGTGCGATCCTGATCCTGTTCCTGGTCGTCGCGCTCGCCGCGCCGTTGATCGAGATGATGTACGGCGTCGGGCCCAACGAGCGGGCGGGGGAGAAACTGGACGGGCACGGGATGCCGCTGGGGTATCTCGGCGGGATCTCCGGCGAGCACTGGTTCGGGCTCGAACCACACACCGGCCGGGACATCTTCATCCGCCTGATCTACGGCCTGCGGACGTCGTTGTTCATCGCGTTCGCCGCCGCGATAGTGACCGCCGCGATCGGCATCGTCACCGGCACCATCGCCGGCTACCTGCGTGGCTGGGTGGACGCGGTGATCAGCTGGATCACCGACCTCACCCTGGCCATGCCGTTCCTGATCATCGCGTTGGCGGTGATGCCGACCATGGCGCTGCGCTTCTACGGCGATCGTGGCGAGGTGTCGCTGACCTTCCAGGTGGCGACGCTGATCGGGGTCTTCGCCGTGTTCGGCTGGACCGGCACCGCCCGGTTGGTACGCGGGCAGGTGATCGCACTGCGCGAGCGGGAGTTCGTCGAGGCGGCCCGGGCGAACGGGGCTGGTCTGGGGCACATGTTGTTCCGCCAGATCCTGCCGAACATCTGGGCACCGATCCTGGTCTCCTTCTCGCTGGCGGTGCCGTCGTACGTCACCAGCGAGGCGGCACTGTCGTTCCTGGGTATCGGTCTCAGTGACGAGTCGGCCAGCTTCGGTCGGATGATCTTCCGCAGCCTGGACTATCTACAGACCGATCCGGCGTACGTCTTCTTCCCCGGCGTCGCGATCTTCGCGCTGGTGTTCGCTTTCAACCTCTTCGGTGACGCGCTGCGCGACGCGCTCGACCCGAAGTCGTCCCGGTAGAGGTGCGTGATGGCGCGGTTTCTGATCAAGCGGTTGCTCTCCGCGGTGCTGACCCTGTTCGCGGTGAGCGTGCTGAGCTTCCTGATGTTCTTCGCCCTGCCGAAGGACCCGGTCAACGGGATGTGCCCGAAGAACTGCAACGCCGAGCGGTTGGAGCGGGTACGCCAGGAGTTGGGGCTGCGCGACCCGTTGCACACGCAGTACCTCGGCTACATGAAGGGGATCTTCGTCGGTCGGGACCTGGGCAGCGCCCAGGGCGGCCAGTGTGACGCGCCCTGCCTCGGCTATTCCTATGTGAACAGCGAGGCGGTCACCGACACCATGGCCCGGGTGCTGCCGGTGACCCTGAGCATCGTGATCCCGGCGGCGATCCTCTGGCTGCTCCTCGGGGTCGGTCTGGGCATGATTTCCGCGTTGCGACGGGGCACCATGCTCGACCGGATCGCGATCGGATTCTCGCTCACCGGAGCCTCACTCCAGCTCTACTTCGTCGGTGCGGTACTGCTGCTGATCTTCGTCTACAACCTGAAGATTTTGCCGGTGCCGGGTTACACGTCGATCTTCGATAATCCGTTGAAGTGGGCCAGCGGTCTCGTGCTGGCCTGGGTCGCCCTGGCCTTCCTGTTCTCCGCCATCTATGCCCGGCTGTCCCGGGCACAGATGCTGGAGACGCTCTCCGAGGACTTCATCCGGACGGCGCGCGCCAAGGGACTGCCGAAGTCCAAGGTGCACGGCCGGCATGCGTTGCGGGCCGCGATCACCCCGGTGGTGACGATCGCCGGTCTGGACGTGGGGGGTGCGCTCGGCGGCACGGTGATCACCGAGACGACCTTCGGCATCACGGGGCTCGGGCGTACGGCGGTGGAGGCGGTACGGGGCGGCGACCTGCCCACCATCATGGCGACTGTGCTCATCGCCGCGTTCTTCGTGGTGGTGGCCAACCTGGTCGTTGACCTGCTCTACGCCTTCATCGACCCTCGGGTGCGGTTGGGATAGGCATCCTTCACCGGCGGCCGGGTCCGGTGTCCCGCCGTTCGCATCCGTGTTCCGCCGTTCGTAGGCACGCTGAACCGGGGCATCGTCGGCCCTTCTCCGTTGTGGACACGAGCTGTGGCTTGCCATTGCCACCTGCACTTATGCGCCCTAGAGTGCTGCGCGTAGTCGAAGAATCACACCGTGCAGCGATCCGTCCTGCGGACGTCCGAGGACGTTCAGGGCGTCCACCGGGAGATGGGCATGAACAATCTGCTTCGCACCGCGATGACCGAGGCGGGCGAGACGACCGAGTCACTGGCGGGTCGGATCGGGGTCGACCCGAAGACCGTCGGGCGGTGGCTCTCGCCGGGTCGGGTGCCCCATCCCCGCCACCGGAGGGCAGCGGCCAAGGCCCTCGGTCGGGAGATCACCGAGCTCTGGCCGGACGTGGTGCGGCCCCGCGTACCGGCGTGGTTCCGGCCGTGGGCGGACCTCGAACGGGAGGCCACGGCATTGCGGTCGTTCGAGGTCGCGGTGCTACCCGGCCTGTTGCAGACCGAGGCGTACGCCCGCGCGGTGCTCAGCAGCGGTCCGCTGGGTGCCGACGAGGTGGAGGGGTACGTCGCGACCCGGCTGGAGCGGCAGGCGGTCGTCCTCGACCGACCCCGCCCGCCGCTGACCGTCTTCGTGATCGACGAGGCGGCGCTGTTGCGGGGTGACCCGGAGGTCATGCAACCCCAGTTGGACCATCTGGTCGCCATCTCCGCCCGACCCAGTGTGATGGTGCACGTGCTCCCGCTGCGGGCCGGCTTCCACCCCGGCCAGGCCGGTGCGTTCGTCATCGCCAGCGTCGGCGGTGACGGCGACGTCGGATACATCGACGACCAGGCGGAGGGGCGGATCGTCAAGGACGTTGCCCCGCTCTGGCACACCTGGGACACTCTGAGGTCGGTGGCGCTCCCGCGCGATCTGTCCAGAGAGCATCTAGAGGCGCGAACATGGCTGAGATGACCGGCGCCCGCTGGCGCACGAGCACCCGCAGCAGCTCCAACGGTGGCAACTGCGTCGAGGTCGCCGACAACCTGCCCGGTGTGGTGCTGGTCCGGGACAGCAAGGACCGCGACGGCGGCATCCTCGTTCTCGCGCCGGACGTCTGGCGCGCCTTCGTCGGGTTCGCCGCCGGGCGCTAGCGCTACCCCGGGGTCCGTGGCTGGCCCCCGCGTCGCCCCTTCCCTTGGTGACGCGACAGGCACCGACTGCTTTCGAAGTCTCGCATCGGCCGGGATCGGTGCCGATCGAGCCGCGATCGTGGCGAAACTTATCGTCAACTGTTACACAATCCGTAGATTTTCTTCACTACGATTCGTGGGGCGTCGGCGGTCTTCGTCTGGCGGCTACGCAGCACATTCGGTGGAGGAGGAACATGATGCGACCACGGGTGGCGGCCGCCGCGGGCGGCGCTATCGCACTGGTTGTAGCACTCGGCGCGTGTACTGAGAACACGGGCGAAGGTACCGGCGTGGACACCAGTCGTACCCAGACCGGCGTGATTGCGATGGACCCGAAGGACTCCCTCGGCCCGGCGCCGGAGGTGCCCGGAGCCAAGAAGGGTGGCACCTTCACCATCATCCGGGAAACCAAGATCTCGCACCTGGACCCACAGCGGGTCTACTCGTTCGCCGGCCTGATGAACGCGCCGCTCTACAGCCGTTACCTGACCACCTGGAAGGACGACGGCAAGGGCAAGCTGACCCTGGTCGGTGACCTGGCCGAGACGCCGGGCACGAACGTGAACAAGGACTGCAAGGTCTGGGAATTCAAGATCAAGGACGGGGTGAAGTTCGAGGACGGTCGGCCGATCACCGCCAAGGAGATCGCGTACGGCATTGCCCGTTCGTTCGACCTGGACCTCACCGGTGGCCCGACCTACCTCCAGGAGTGGCTGGTCGACTCCCCGCAGTTCGACACCAAGTGGGACTTCAAGGCCAACAAGACCTCGCTGCCGCCGGGACTGACCACGCCGGACGCGAAGACGCTGCGGTTCGAGTTCAACAAGCCGCGTTGTGACCTGCCGTTCGCCGTGTCGCTGCCAACCACCGCGCCGTTGCCTGCGGACAAGGACACCGGCGTCAACCTGGACAATGCTCCGTTCTCCTCCGGCCCGTACAAGGTCACCAAGAACACCGTCGGTGTCGAACTGGTGCTGGAGCGCAACGAGCACTGGGACCCGGCTACCGACCCGGTACGCCACCAGTACCCGGACAAGTTCGTCTGGAGCTACGGCCCGGACCAGGCTGCCGGCGCCAACCGCGTCGTCGCCGACAACGGCCCGGACCAGGCCGCGGTCGCCTGGAACGGTGTTCCAGCCTCGTTGGTCGCCAAGGTCGCCGGTGACGCGGCGCTGAAGGGGCGCTCGCTGCTCTCGCCCGCGCCGACCACCAACTCGTTGGTCATCAACACGCAGCGGGTCACCGACCTGTCGATCCGTCAGGCGCTCAACTACGCCATCGACCGGGACGGCCTGATCAAGACGCTCGGTGGCGAGACGAAGGCCCAGCCGCTGACCACCCTGATGCCGCCGGCCACGATCGGGTTCAAGCCGTACGACGCGTACCCGGCCGGCCGTACCGGCAACATCGAGAAGGCCAAGGAGTTGCTGGCCGGCCGGACCCCCGAGTTGGTGCTCGGTGCCGCCGACGACAGCCAGGGCCAGGAGGTCGCCACCCAGCTGAAGGCCAACCTGGAGAAGGCCGGCTTCAAGATCGTGATCCGGAGCATCCCCACCGATGCCCGGCTCGACGAGATCAAGAAGAAGGACAAGCCGTGGGACCTGCACCTCGGTGAGTGGGGGGCGGACTGGCCGAGCGGTGCCTCGATCCTGCCGGTGCTCTACGACGGTCGGACGATCAAGGCCGAGGGCAACAGCAACGTGTCGTTGATCAACAACGACGCGATCAACGCCGAGTTCGACCGGATCCTCGCCCTGGACCCGAGCGCCCAGGCCGACGAGTGGGCGAAGCTGGACCAGCGGATCATGACCGAGCTGGCCCCGGTGGTACCGCTCTTCGTCGACGTGGCCTACTTCCTGCACGGCTCGAAGGCCGGCGGCCTCTTCGTCTCCAGCGTCTTCGGATATCCGTCCTTCGTGGACGCGCACGTCAAGCAGTAGACGCATTCAGGGAAGGGCCCCTTCCTGTCGCCTATTGGGCAGGAAGGGGCCTTCGCCGCACTCAGGCGAGGTGCTGGCGGAGGAAGTCGAGTTCCAGGCGGAGCAGGCGTTCCGCCGTACCCCCGGCCGCCATGTGGGTCGCCCCGGTCAGCGGGATCACCGAGTGCGGCCGACCGGCGGACAGTAGCGCCGCGGACAGCCGCAGGGTGTGCGCGACCACGACGTTGTCGTCGGCCAGGCCGTGCAGCAGCAGCATCGGTCGGGCCTCGTCCGGTTTACGGGCCGGCTCCCCGGCCAGGTCCAGCAGCGAATGGTGGGCGTAGATCTCCGCGCCGTCGGTGGGCAGTCCGAGGTAGCGCTCGGTGTAGGCGGTGTCGTACAGCGTCCAGTCGGTCACCGGGGCCCCGACGACCGCACAGCGGAACAGGTCGGGTTGGCGCAGCGTGGCGAGTGCGGCCAGCCAACCACCGAACGACCAGCCCCGGATCGCCACCCGGCGCAGGTCCAGATCCGGGTGCTTACCGGCCAGCGCCGCCAGCGCGTCGATCTGGTCGAGCAGGATGACGTCGGCCAGCCGCCGGTGGATCACCTTCTCGAACGACGGGGCCACCCCCGGCGTACCCCGGTTGTCGACGGTGACCACCGCGAACCCGGCATCGGCCCACCACTGCCGTTCCAGCCACTTCGACCGTACGGCCACCACCTCCTGGTGTCCCGGCCCGCCGTAGATGTCGAGCAGCACCGGCAGCCGTCGTCCGGCGACGTGGCTGCTGGGATAGAGCACCGCCGAGGGCAGGCGGCGGTCGGTGACCCGGACGAGGGTCGGGCGGGGAGCGTACGGCGGGTTGGCGGCCAGCGACCGGATCGTGGCCACCTCGCGGTCGCCCTGCCAGACGGTCCACCGGGTGCCGGCGTGGTCGAGCGAGGCGAACCCCACCACCAGCACGTCACCGCCGACCACGGCGGTGTGCCAGCCCGGGTCGGCGGTGAGCCGCTGGGTGTCGGCCCCGGTCACCCCGATCGCCGTACGGACCCGGAACAGGTGCTGCTGGCTCGGTTCCCCGTTGCTGGCCTCCACCAGCAGGTCGGGGGCGCCGGCACCGCTCGGGATCCGGCCGACCACCCGGCGTACGTACAGCGACGGTGGGGTGAGCAGGGTGCCGTCGGCGAAGAGACAGCGTGCGTCGTAGCCGTCGTGGGCGAGTTCGCCGCCGACCAGGACCCGACCGTCGGGCAGGTGACACGGGGTACCGGCGACCGGCTCCACCCAGCGCGGGTCGGCGAGTTCGGCGTGCACCTGCGTCTCCCCGGTGCGTGGGTCGACGGCGAGGACCAGACCGTGCTGCTGCAACCGGCGCAGTACGGTGATCAGCGGACCGCCCTCGGTCCAGTGCACGGACACCAGGTAGGGATAGGTCTCCCGGTCCCAGTGCACGTCCACCCAGCCGCCGTCCAGGTCGAGCAGGTGCAGGCTGACCTCGGCGTTCGGGCCACCCGACCGGGGGTAGGCAACGCTGCTCGGGACGGCCTGCGGGTCACTGGGATCGCTCAGGTGCCACCGGGGCAGCCGCGACTCGTCGACCCGGGCGGCGAGGATGGACTGCCCGTCCGGTGCCCACCAGTAGCCCCGGTACCGGCCGAACTCCTCTGCCGCGACGTACTCGGCCAGCCCCCAGGTGACCCCGCCCTCCTCACCGGCCAGCAGCGAGTCGATGCCGTCGGCGTCGATCACCCGCAGTTGACCCCGCTCGGCGGTGCCACCACTGTCGGTGACGTACGCCACCCGTTGACCGGTCGGATCCGGGCGGGGGTCGACCACCGGGCCGGTGGTCGCCACCTCGACCACGTCGCCGTGGAGCAGGTCGGCCCGGAACAGCCGTCCGGCCAGCGGGAAGATCGCCACCCGGGCCGCCGGGTCGGTGGCGTAACCGGCGATGCCGGCGGCGCTGAGCCGCTGTCGTTCGCGTAGGGCCCGTTCGGTGGCCGGGAGCGGTCCGAGTTGATCGCCAGCAAGCAACAGCGCCGGGTCGGCCACCAGGCGCTCCCTCCCGGTCGCCACATCGAGCAGCCACAGGGCGTCGACCGGGTCCTCGGGGCCGCCGGAGCGGAGGAACAGCACCCGTGAACCATCGTTGGCCACCGTTACGGTCCGTGGTGCACCGTTGGTGAACCGACGGGTACGGGCGGCCAGTTCCGGGTAGTCCACGACGAAATCGTAGGCCGGCAGCGGCATCCGTGGGGCCTACCTGGCGATCGGTACCCGTCCGATAACTCCCGGAACACGGTGATCCGGTGGGCCGCGTACAGTGTCGAGTCGTGACGACTCTCGCTGCTCGCCGGCTTCTGCTGGTCCACGCACATCCCGATGACGAGTCGATCGGGACCGGGGCGACGATGGCCTACTACGCGGCCAGTGGCGCTCAGGTCACGCTGGTGACCTGCACCCTCGGCGAAGAGGGGGAGATCCACGTACCCGCGCTGGCCGGGCTCGCCGCCGCCGAGGCGGACCAGTTGGGTGGCTACCGGATCGCGGAACTCGCCGCCGCCTGTGCGGCGCTGGGCGTCACGGACCACCGTTTTCTCGGCGGGGCGGGTCGCTACCGGGACTCCGGGATGATGGGCCTGCCCACCAACGACCAGCCACGGGCCTTCTGGCAGGCGGACCTGGACACCGCCGCCGGGTACCTGGTCGAGGTCATGCGGGAGGTCCGTCCGCAGGTGCTGGTCACGTACGACCCGAACGGGTTCTACGGACATCCGGACCACATCCAGGCCCACCGGGTCGCGATGCGGGCGGCCGAGCTGGCCACGGCCGAGGGGTTCGGCCCGGACAAGATCTACTGGACGGCGATGCCGAAGAGCGTGCTGGAGGCGGGCATGACCGCCTTCGCCGAGTCCGCGGACAACCCGTTCGCCGGCATCGAGCAGCCCGAGGACCTGCCCTTCGGCAGCCCGGACGACCAGATAGTGGCCCGGATCGACGGCACCGACCAGCACGCCGCCAAGGAGGCGGCGATGCGGGCCCACGCCACCCAGATCCCGGACAACTCGTGGCTGTACTCGATCGCCGGCAACTTCGGCAGCGAGTTCATGGGTGTGGAGTACTACACCCTCGCCGTCGGTACGAAGGGGCCGGGAGCCGGTCCGTACGGCTGGGAGGACGACCTGTTCGCGGGGCTGACGCCCGACCCGGCGGCCGACCCGGCGGAGTCCGTTGCGGTGGTCGGGGCTCCCTCGACGGTCCCCGTGACGCCGGCGGAGGCCGGCGTCCGGTGAGTCTGCCCAGCCTGCCCATGTCCGCATCGCCACAGCTCGGGTCGGAACCGCCGGGGTCCCGTCGGTCGCCGTTCGGGCCGGCGTTGGACCTCACGTTACGGGTCGCCGGTGGGCTGCTGTCCGTTGTCGGTGCCGTGCTGACCGGGGTACTGGAACTGCTGCTCTCGACGCTCCGGGTGGGCGGTTACCTGATCGGTGTCTCGGCGGTCATCGCGGTGTTGGCCAATGTGGCGCTGAGCTGGTTCGCCTATCGGACCGTCGGCCGCAAGGCGGCGGTTGCCCTGCCCGCGCTGATCTGGTTCGTACTGATGATGGTGGCGGCCGGCGGCACCGACGAGGGCGACATTCTGCTGGCCGGGGACAACTGGGTGGCGCTGGCGCTGATCGTTGCCGGGTCGATGGCCTTTGCCGTGATGGCATTCCGGCTGATCCTTGCTCCGCGTCGCTGACCTCGCGGCTTATGGCTCTACCGCGCCGGAAGTGGTAAACATCTGGGCAGTTGGGCCCATGTGATGTCAGGCATATTCCGGGAGGACGCGCTATGAAGGATCGTTGGCTGCCGGTTGGGGTGCTCGCGGGTGCGCTGTTCGCGGTCAACGTGGTGGCCCGCCTGATCGCCCGGCTGGGTTTCGACGGCGATGTCGAAGCGGCCGACCGGCTGTCGTTGGGGATGTTCGCGGTGATCGGGCTGACCCTGGCGACGATCGCGTTCCTGTGGGGCCGGAACCGTCCGGTCGCCCGGTGGGGATCCGATGTCGCCGGGGCGGTGCTCATCGCGATGGCCCTGACCGTCTTCGTCGGGCCGTTCATCAGCGGCAGTTACCCCTTCGCCGACGGCGCCGGCGAGTTCTTCGCGCAGATCTGGCTCTACGCCGGATTCACCGCCGGGGGTGCCCTGATCGGGTTCCTCCTGCTGACCGCGCTCGGTCGGGACTACCGCTCCCAGTCGTTGAAGCGGTACGCCGAGAGCCGGCAGTCCAAGCCCCGCAAGGTCGTCCGTCGCTGACCGGACGGTCGGGGCACTGACCACAGCGTCGGGCGGTGCACGCCGACCGGACGCGGTCGGCGTGGTGCCCGGTCAGCCGGTCGCCGTGGTGCCCGGTCAGCCGTCGGCGGCGGGTGCCGTACGGGTCAGGTACGTGTGGTGGGTGCCGAACCCGAGCCGCTGATAGAGCGCGACCGCCCCGCTGTTGCGCTCCTCGACCTGTAGGAAGACGTCGGTCGCGCCGAGTTCGGCGGCCCACCGGGCGAGCGCCCGGATCACGTGTCGGGCCAGCCCCTGGCGTCGGGCCTCGGGTACCACCTCGACCAGGGTCAGCCCCAGCCAGCGGCCGGCTCCGGTGACCGTGCCCCGCGCGATTCCGACCAGTTTCCGCTCGGCGGTACCGGTGTCGGCGTACAGGTGGGCGAAGCGGACCTGGTCCACGGCGGTGAGCAGGTGCCACGCGCCGGGTGGCAGATCGGGTGCGGCGTCGGTGGCTGCCCCCGACTTGCGGGCGCTGATGAGCGCGAGCCAGGCGGCCGACGGGGTCGGGGTCAACTGCACCACAGGCAGGTCGTCCCGGGCCGGCAGGGCGTCCAGGAGGGCGGTCAGCGGGGTGGTCTGCACCAGGACCAGCGGGCTGGCCGTCCAGTCGAGCTGGTCCAGTGCGACGTTGATCGGGGCCGCCAGTGGCAGCGGAACGTTGATCTTGGCGGGTTGTCCCCGTTCGGCGTACCACTCACGTACCGCGTCGATCGCGGCTGCCAACGGACGGTCGGGGTCCCCGACCGGGAGGGCGGAGTTGCCGCGCCCGGTCCAGCCGTCGGCGGCGCGCAGCAGCCAGTCACCGAGCCGGTCCTGCACCGGTGCCGGCCACGCCTCGTTGGCGGCCAGTTCGAGAGCCGCGACCGCCCGGGCGATCGGCCGCTGGGTGGGCGGCACCCGCTTGGCCCGGTGCACCTCGGCCAGTGGTACGCGCAGCTTTCCCTTCCTGGTGACCAGCGTGAGATGGGTCTCGGTCAGCTCCACCAGCTCGCCCAGCGCGTCCGAAAAGAGGGTACGACCGCCACGAACCCCCACAATCCGCCGGACTACCATCCGGTGTCCCACATCCTGCCGTCGGAGCACGATCGACCACCTCCCCGGCGAGATACTAGGCTCTTACTGTCGCGGTTGATCGCGGCGTGGCTTCGAGGGTTCCGGGCGGCTCGCGTGGGACGCGGTCCCGGTGGAACCCGAGTTCGGAGGAGAAGATCGGTGACCTACATCATCGCCGAGCCGTGCGTGGATGTGCTCGACAAGGCATGCATCGAGGAGTGCCCGGTCGACTGCATCTACGAGGGCAACCGGATGCTCTACATCCACCCCGACGAGTGCGTCGACTGCGGGGCCTGTGAGCCGGTCTGCCCGGTAGAAGCGATCTTCTACGAGGACGACGTGCCGGAGCAGTGGAAGGACTACACCTCGGCGAACTACGAGTTCTTCGAGGATCTCGGGTCGCCCGGTGGTGCCTCCAAGATCGGCAAAGTGGACAAGGACACCCCCTTCGTCGCGGCCCAGCCGCCGCGCGGGGAAGCACACTGAACCGGACAGTGGGCGGGCAGTCACCGGTTTCGGCCCGGCTGCCCGACTTCACCTGGGACGTACTCGACCGGGCCGGCAGGGTCGCTGCCGGCCACCCGGGCGGTCTCATCAACCTCTCGATGGGCACCCCGGTCGACTCCGTACCGGCGGTGGTACGACAGGCACTGGCCGACGGTTCCGACGCTCCCGGATACCCACTGACCGCAGGCTCGCCCGCGCTGCGCTCGGCCATCACGGACTGGGTCAGCCGATCCTGTGACGCCAGCCCGCAGGGACTTGGCGTCCTGCCGACCATCGGCTCCAAGGAACTGGTGGCCTGGCTGCCGACCCTGCTCGGCATCGGCCCCGGCGACGTGGTGGTGATTCCACGCATCTGCTACCCGACCTACGAGGACGGGGTACGGCTGGCCGGCGCGACCGCCGTACGCGCCGACTCGCTGACCGCCGTCGGGCCGTCGAGCCGGGTCAGGCTGGTCTGGGTCAACTCGCCCGGCAACCCGACCGGTCAGGTCCTTCCGGCGGCACACCTGCGCAAGGTGGTCGACTGGGCCCGGGAACGGGGGGCGGTGGTCGCCAGCGACGAGTGCTACCTGCCGTTGGGCTGGCAGGCCGAGCCGGTCTCGATCCTCTCCGAGCAGGTCCGTGGCTCGTCGTACGACGGGCTGCTGGCGGTGCACTCGCTGTCCAAGCGGTCGAACCTGGCCGGCTACCGGGCCGGGTTCGTCGCCGGTGACCCGGCGCTGGTCGCCGAACTGCTCAAGGTGCGCAAGCACGCCGGCATGATCGTCCCGGCACCCGTACAGGCCGCCATGGCGGCTGCGCTCACCGACGAGGAGCACGCCGACGAGCAGCGGGCCCGGTACCAGGCCCGGCGGGAACTGCTCCGGGCGGCGTTCACCGCAGCCGGGTTCGAGATCGAGCACTCGGAGGCCGGGCTCTACCTGTGGGCGACCCGGGGCGAGGACTGCTGGCAGACGGTCGACTGGTTGGCCCGCCGGGGCGTACTGGTCGCACCCGGGATCTTCTACGGTCCGGGCGGCCAGCAGCACATCCGGATCGCGTTCACCGAGACCGACGAACGGGTCGCCGCCGTGGTCGACCGACTCGCCGAGTAGGCGAAGGCCGACCCCGGACGCCCCGACCACTGCCGGTGGTGTGGCGGTGCCGCCAACGGTGCGGTGGTGTCGATTTCGCGGTTGGACGACGTCGGCCCCACAGTGGATAATGTCGATCTCTTTTGCTGGGGTCGACCGGCCCGTCCACGGACAGTCGGGCACTCGTCCGCCCCAGCCCCACGCAGACCATGACGGGGTGAGTCGTGCGTTTCCTGCATCCCCTACTCAGGGACCGCAACATCGACGGCGTACGACAGGCGTCGTTCGCCGTCGCGGCAATCATCTTCAGCACGCTCAACGTGGTGGCGCTCAAACAGGCGGACCTGCGTGGGTTCCTGCCGGTCGCGGTCGCTGTCGTGGTTTCGGCGTTGAGCCTGGCGCTGGTCGTCAGCCTCGTGCAACGGCTGTTCCTCTACATCTGGGCCTATCCGATCCTCGGCCAGTGGGTGTACGAGTCGTCGTCCGGCAACTGGGGACTGGCCACCCTCGAACTTCGCGGTGGCGAGCTGAACTACTCGGTGCAGCTCTACCACACCGAGGCCGATGCCATGGCTGCCGTTCGCAACGAGCCCGGTTTCGTGTCTCGCTGTTTCGCGACCGTCTCCTCGGTCGGGGTGACGTACGACCGGGGCCAGGTCGAGTTGATCTACAAGGTCGGCCACTCCCATGGCGACTACGAGACGCGTAACGGCATGCTGACCCTGACCCCGCTCTCACCCGGGGAGATGAAGGGGTACTGGAAAAGCGATATCCTCGGCGACGAGCCGACCCGGGGGACGCTCGACCTGTACCGACCGAAACGCCGAGGGACCTGATGCTGGATACGGGCGTGTACGGGCTCAAGGTGGCCGTGGCGGGCACCGGTCTCATCGGTGGCTCAATCCTGCTGCGACTACGGGAAGCGGGCCTGGACGTCCGGGGCTGGGATCCGGATCCCGGTACCCGGGACCACGGCCGTCAGCAGGGCCTGGCCTTCGCCGACACGCTGACCGAGGCGGTCCGGGACCGGGACGTCGTCTTTCTCGGTGGACCGCTGTCCAGCCTGCCGGACACGTTGATCAAGGTGGCGAAGTCCACCGGTGACGACTGCGTCATCACCGATGTTGGCAGCACGAAGTCGACGGTGGCCGCGTTCGCGCTGGGCAACGGGCTGGCCCACCGGTTCGTACCCGGGCATCCGATGGCCGGCACCGAGCGGGCCGGGCTGGCCGCCGCGATTCCGGCGCTGTTCGACGGCGCGGCCTGGGTGCTCTGCCCCGCACCCGATGGACTGATCAGCCAGTTCCGGACCCTGGCCACACTGATCATCGAAGTGTTCCGGGCGCGGATCGTACCGATGACCCCGCCCGTACACGACTCGGTCGTGGCGCTGTCGTCGCACATTCCGCATGTGCTGGCCGGCAGCCTGGCCGGGGCGGCGGCCCGTTCCCCGGTCAGTGACGCCATCATCGGCCTGGCAGCCGGGAGCTTCCGGGACGGCACCCGGGTCGCCGGCACCCCGAGCCGGCGTACCGCCGACATGCTGATCAACAATCGCGAGTTCGTGCTGAACCAGATGGAGTTGGTGGACCGCTTCCTCGCGGACCTGCGGGCGGCGCTGCGGGACGACGACGTCGAGGCGCTCACCGGACACCTGGGCGAGAGCCGCTCCCTGCGCGAATCCCTGTCGAGCCGACCGATGCAGCCGGTGACCCGGCAGTTCCCCCGGTTCGGTCCGGCCAGCGCGGAACTCGACTTCCTGCTGCGGCTCGGCGAGTCGGGAGGTCATCTCGACGGCTGCTCGACCGACGACTCGACGGTGACCTACACGGCGCTCCGCCCGGCCTGATCGAGGCGGCCCAGTCGGGGTGGCGTCGAGTCCTGCGGATTCGGGTGACCCCGGTTAGGGTTGGCCGATGGTCGATGGTCCGATCGTGTCCGTACGTGGTGAGGTCCACCTTGAGGTGCCCCCGGAACTCGCCAGGTTCTCGGTCACCGTGGCGGCCCGGGACCGGGACCGGCAGGCCACACTGACACGGTTGACGGAGCGGGTCGAGACGGTCCGCCGACTCGTCGACGGGTACGGCCCGGCGATCGACCGCCGGGAGACCGGCCAACTGTGGGTACGGCCCGAGTTGAAGCGCTCCGGTGAGCGGGTGGTGGCCTACCACGGCAGCGTCTCCACCACGGTGACCGTCACCGACTTCGCCGTACTCGGCGAGTTGATGATGCGGTTGGCCGACCAGGGGCAGACCACCGTCGCCGGGCCGTGGTGGGAGTTGAGGCCGGACAGCCCGGTGCACCGGGAGGCCCGACGGGCGGCGATCGACGATGCCTTCACCCGGGCCCGGGAGTACGCCGAGGCGCTCGGCACCGAGATCACGGCGTTGCTGGAGGTCTCCGACACCGGCCCTGCCGGCCAGCCGATGATGATGACCAGGGCCGCCTACGGCGAGTCCATGTCGGTGGGGTCCGGCGGGCTCCCCGAGTTGGATCTCGACCCGCAGCCGCAGAGCGCACAGGCTAGTGTCGAGGCGCGGTTCATGATCAGTGAGCCGGCCTGGACCACGAGGGGGCGCGATGACGGCGGGGCCGATCCAACTGACTGAGGTGACGTCGCACGACCAGCTGCAGGCCATCCTCGGCCCACCGACGCGGCAGGCTGTGATCAAGGAACGGACGTTCCTGAGTGAACTCGACAAGCAGTGGCTGGCCGCCTCGCCGTTCTGCGTCATGGGCACCGCAGGTAGGGACGGAACCTGTGACGCCTCCCCCAAGGGGGATCCGGCCGGGTTCACCCTGGTCCTCGACGACACCACGATCGCCATCCCGGAACGTCCCGGTAACCGGCGGGCCGACAGCCTGCACAACGTACTGGACAACCCCCACATCGGCCTCGTCTACGTGATTCCCGGCCGTGCGGACACCCTGCGGATCAACGGCCGCGCCAGGATCGTGTCCGACGCCCCGTTCTTCGATCAGATGGTGGTCAAGGGACACCGGCCCAGGCTCGCCCTCGTCGTCGACATCGAGCAGGTCTACTACCACTGCCCCAAGGCATTCCTGCGGTCCGCCCTGTGGGCGCCGGAAACCTGGAAACCGGATGCCGCACCGTCCCAGGCGGTCATCGCCAAGAACACCACCCGGCAGGAACAGACCATCGAGGAGCTCGAACGCTACTACGGTCCGACCTACGCCGAGAGAATCTACGACTGACCCCGGCCCCGGTCATGGGGGCTGGACAGCGGCTCCCCGGTCGGCGGCGTGGCCACCCGTTGGTGAGATAGTCGCCGGGTGAGCGAGCCACCCCGTGAGCTGAGCTTCGATCAACTCGTCGCCCGGGCCAGCCGGTTGGCCGGGGCCGGGCCGAGGCAGTTGCTCGGCATCGCCGGTGCGCCCGGCGCGGGCAAGTCCACGCTGGCCGAACGCCTGGTTTCCGCGCTCGGGGCGACGGCAGCCCTCGTACCGATGGATGGTTTCCACCTGGCTCAGGCCGAGCTGCGTCGGCTCGGCCGGCACGACCGTAAGGGCGCCGTCGACACCTTCGACGGACCGGGGTACGTCTGCCTGCTGCGCCGGCTGCGGGCCGGTTCCGTCCTCGTCGACGGCGGGGAGGCGGCCGACCCGGTCCGGGAAACCGTCTATGCCCCGAGGTTCCGGCGGGATCTGGAGGAGCCGATCGCCGGGGCGATCCCGGTGCCGCCGTCCGTACGGCTGGTGGTGACCGAGGGCAACTACCTGCTGCTGCCGGATCATCCCTGGGCCGAGGTCAGGGGACTGCTCGACGAGGTGTGGTTCCTCGACCTCGACCGGGAGATCCGGTTACGCCGACTGGCCGACCGGCACGTGGCGTACGGGCGTACCCCGGAAGCAGCGGCGGCCCGGGCCCGTGGCACCGACCAGGTCAACGCCGAACTGATCGCCACCACCGCCCACCGCGCGGATCTGGTCGTCCGGCTGTCGTCCGGCTGAGCCGATCCGATCGGATCACCGGTTTCGCATGTCGGATCCCCGCCGGGGTTCCCGGATCGAGTCGGTCAACAGGCTGACGACGACGGACTTCTCCCGCTGGAACTCGACGGCGTCCGGATAGCCGCTGTGGTTCCGGATCGGTGGATCGACGACCTCGCCACCCGTGGGGTGCAGCCCTTCCGGGTCCCGTACGACCACCTCACGTTCACCTGCGGCGACCGGCCAGCCCAGTGGGTCGGTGTCCCGCCAGAAGTTGGTCCAGCGGATCGGCCCGGATCCGGTGGTCAACGCGGCGGTGACGACCGGCAGCCGATCAGGGCCGAAGAAGGCGGGGAAGGCCCGGCCGTAGAGCCGGGTGAGCTGGCAGCCGTACGAGAAGAACCAGATACGTCGCCGCCAGCGGCTCGGCAGTTGCAGGATGACCGAGGCGGAGATCACCGAGCCCTGGCTGTGGCCGGAGAGGATGATGGCGTCCACCCGGCGTGGATCGTCGTCGGGCAACGCCAGCAGCCCGGCGATCCGGGTCTGCAACTGTGGCACCGACCGGCTGGCGTAGCTGGGTGGGGCCAGCGGGTGGGCCGCCCGGGGCCAGAACGTACCGATGTCCCAGACCACCCCGACATAGCGTCGTACGGTGTCGTTGCGGTAGACGAGCAGCCCGAGCCCGGCGACCACCACCGGTAGCAGCCCCAGCAGGAAGTTCCCGACGTCGGCGGCCATCTTGACGGTCAGCATCCAGCCGGTGGCGTCGTGGGGGGTCGGGCGGAGGTGCGACGTGGTGGCCGTCGTACCGATGGCGGCCAGTGCCACCGCGACCGTTGCGAGCTGCCCGACCATGCGCAGTGCACGATCCCCGACGAACTCGTGCAGGGCCTGGTAGGTCGCCACGTCCCAGGCCCGTCGCCGCTCGTGTGCCGACAGCGTGCTGTCCGCCGGGACGAGCCGGTCGAGGTTGTGCCGGCGCAGCCGGTCGAGTACGAGCCAGGCGTGCCCGGCCATGACGGACGTGGTCAGCAGCATGACGACGAAGGCGGGACCGCCCCACAGGACCGGTACCGGTGGTGTGATCGTGGACAGTCCGCTCGGGGTGTCCCCGTTGTTGAGACGGGCGGTGACCAGGTAGAGCACGCCGGAGCTGTAGGAGATGCCGAGCAGCCAGGCCAGCCCGGCCAGCAGCGCCGGACCCCGCCCACCCCACGCGGTGGAGGAGTGCGGATCGCCCGGGGTTCGGCTGGTGGTGCGGGGCAGCAGGGGAGTGCCCACCGAGGCGACCGCGACGGCCGCGCCGGCGACCATCCAGGCATGTACCCCGTCCGGGGCCGGTGGGACGCCGGGTAGCCAGCCGGCGATCCAGGCGTTGCCGACCGGGATGGCGAGGGCCGCCACCACCGATGGGACGAGCGCCCGCCGTCCGGTCCGGGAGACTCCCGCGATGGCGATCAGCAGCAGCACCTGGAAGGTGCCCAGCCAGGCCAACACCCAGTCGTACCCCGGTAGGGAACGGTCCTCGACACAGCCCGGGATCCCACTGTCGCGGATGCAGCCGTCCGGTGGCCGGAGGTCGCGCAGCGGGACACCGGCCGGTCCGTCGGGCAGCAGCAGCACCACCGCCGTACCGACCACCCCCAGCGCGGCGAGACCCCAGAGCAGGGAACCGTACGGCCCGAGCGCGGTCCAGGCGTTCCGAGAGGTGAGGTACGGGTGGGCCAGCGCCGCCATCGCCAGGAGGATGGTTACGCCGAGTAGTGCCAGGACCGACCAGGTCAGCACCGCGCGTGGTCCCTGCGGCGGGTCCATGGTGATCACAGCGCCCAGCGGGACCACCGCTGCGACCGCCGCCCCGACGGTCAGGTGCACCGTGGCCAGCCGCCTGACCTGGCCCTCACCGCACCAGAAGCTCGGTTCCCGCAGCGGATGGTCGGGTTGCGTCTCGCCGTTGGCCTCGGCCGGACCGGTCGGCATCTCGGCCTCGTACTGGTAGGTCCGCCAGGTCAGTACGCCGATGACGGCCAGCACCCCGAGTGGCAGGAGCAGCCCGATGGCCAGCGGGTGGGCGGCTTCGCTCCACCAGCCCGTACCCAGGAACTCCCATGGTCCGGGTAGCTGGCGCAGGCAGTCCTCGTCCACGCACTGCCAGGCGATCAGGTCGACGCCGACGCCGGTCGCGGAGAGGATCAGGGTTGCGGTCAGGCTCAGGCAGAACAGCCGGACCAGCCAGGCGTTGAGGCCGGCCCGGGTGGTCAGGCGCTCCCGGCCCGGGTCGGCGGGGATCTCCGGGCGGGCGTACAGCGCGACGTTGGCCAGGGTGAACGGCAGCAGGAGCGTCCACAGGGCCCGCCTGATGTCCTTGGCTGCCCGGACACCCGAGGTGAGCTGGCCCCAGCTGTACGCCTCCACCGTCACCGGTTCGGTGGGATCGGTACGGGAGGGACGGTAGAAGCCGGTGGTGGTGTCGCCAGCGACGAGCCGGGGGCAGGAGTCATGGTCGGGTGGCGGGTTACCCGGCCCGGTTGCGACTCCGAGGACCACCGCCGGGGGCGTGTTGGAGACACCGTGTACGCGCAGTTCAAGCACTCGACCAGCCATCAGAACCTCCCGCAGGGTGACGGCTTCACTGCTCAGGGTGCTTGAAGTGGGTGATCGGAGGGCTCGTCCGATTGGTTTGTCGGTAATAGCCGGATGAATGTCTTTTTGTGGAAACAGCGGCCGGCGGCCGTCGGTGCGCTACAGGTGGCCCCGCTCCAGGGCCGTGATCCGGGCGGCGACATCGAAGGCGCGGGGAATGTCGTTCCACAACAGTGGGCTGGTGCTGCGCAGACGGGTGTTGGGTGGGGCCACCGCCAGCCACGGGATGAGTCGGGCATCCTCACGGAGCAGGTAGAGCGACAGGGCCAGTCGAGCGATCTCACCCGCCGTCACCACCAGTTTGAGCTGGGGTAGCAGGTCGATGAACCGGGCCAGCCAGGGCAGTGCGGACTCGACGTCCGGCCGCTCGACCTTCCGGCTGCCGCGGCCGTGATCCACGGACCAGGGCACGGCGGTCCAGTGCACGCATCGCTGTCGGTCCAGTCCGGATGCCCGGGAGAACTCCCACACGTTCGCCGCGATCGCGTCGTCGTTGTCGAGGGAGAGCATGCCGCTGGTGGCGGCGGCCCGGGTCGGGGTGTCGAACAGGAACAGCACCTCGGCGTTCACGCCACCGAAGGTCGGGTCGACGTACGGCAGTTCCGGCCGTCCGGCGAGTGCTCGGATCTCTTCGACGAGTCGGGTGATCGGGGCGATGTGCGGCTCGCCCAGACGGGCGAGCTTCGCCTTGACGGTCTCGGCGTCGCGATTGCCCCTCGGTCTGTTCGTCAGATCCATGAGGGCATCATGCCGGTAGTGGCAGGCCGGAGGACACCGGGCAGGGTAGCAGTGATCGTGCCGACCGACGATGTTGAATCAATGGCATTTATTTCTTCCGATGGCTGACATCCCTTCCGTCGGGTGGGAGCGTCCTTTCCATAGATAGGTCCGTTGCTCCATTGGATTCAGTGTCGATCCTGGAGGTACGCGTGCAGTTATCTAGGAAACTGGCAGCCGCTGTCCTGGCGGCCGGCATGGTGCTGACCGCCGGCCCGGCCGGTTGGGCGAAGCCGACCACCCTGACCACCGAGTCGAAGCCCGGCACTACCCAGCCCGGATCGCCAGCGGGGGCGGCCCGGACCGGGTCGGGCACGGTCACCCTGCTGACCGGTGACCGGGTCACCCTGACCCCCTCCGGTGCCACCAGCGTCCGACCTGCCAACGGCCGGGAACATGTTCGGTTCTTCGTCAACCGGGAGCGGGATGCGGTGTACGTGGTTCCCCAGGACGCGCAGCGTCTGGTCGGGGACGGGAGGTTGGATCGTCGGTTGTTCGATGTGCGTGGGCTGATCCGGGATGGTTACCACGACGCCGCCCGGGACAGTCTGCCGTTGATCGTGACCTACCGTCCGGGGGTTGCCGGTCGGGCTGCCGCTACGGTCAGTGATGCCGGGGCCCGGGTGACCCGGGATCTGCCGGCGGTCGGTGGTTCGGCAGTGACCCTTGGAAAGGGTCGGGTGAGCCAGTTCTGGGCGGCGGTTGCCGTTGGTCCGGTGGCTGCCCGGACCGACATGTCGGGCGGGATCGACCGGGTCTGGCTGGATGGGAAGCGGCGGGTTTCGTTGGATCGCAGTGTGTCGCAGATCGGTGCGCCGGCTGCGCATCGGGCGGGGTTCACCGGTCGGGGTGTCACGGTGGCGGTGCTGGATACCGGGGTCGACGATCAGCATCCGGATCTGGTCGGCCGGGTGGCGGATTCCCGTAACTTCAGTGACGCGCCTGATCTCAGGGACGAGGTCGGTCATGGTACGCATGTCGCCTCGACCATCGCTGGTAGTGGTGCCGCGTCGGGTGGGAAGTACCGGGGGGTGGCCCCGGACGCGACCCTGTTCTCCGGCAAGGTCTGTGAGTCGACCTTCTGTATGGATTCGGCGATTCTGGCCGGGATGCAGTGGGCTGCGGTGGAGAAGCGGGCCATGGTGGTCAATCTGAGTCTGGGTGGTACGGACACGCCGGAGATCGATCCGTTGGAGCAGGCGGTCAACACGTTGACTGCGCAGACTGGCACGTTGTTCGTGATCGCGGCCGGTAACGACGGTGGT
>NZ_JBHTMP010000065.1:0-38338 GCF_042679305.1 Micromonospora sonneratiae
GGCCGTCGGGGGCACGTGGGCCGGACGCGCCACCCTGGTCGGCGCTGGTGCCGCCGTCAGGTCGGTGACCCAGCCGTACGCCCCGACGTGCACCCCGGGCCGCTCGTCGGCGGGTCGGGTGGCGATCGTCCGGTTGAGCCGTACGGTGGCCAACGAGGTGATCCAGGCGTCCAGGCGGTGCGTGGCCAGACCGAGCGTCCCGGCGATGTACCGCTCAAGGTCGGCCGGGTCCAGCGGGGTCACCGCCGGGGCGGGCGGGTCCGGCAGCGGGGGCACCAGGGCGTTGGCCAGCCCGGTCAGCGCCACGCGGAACTGCTCCAGGTCGGCGGTCGCGGTGACGTGCCGGGAGTCGGTCGGCCGGGGGGTGGCCAGGTAGCTGCCGAGCGTCGTGCCGCCCGAGTCCGGCACGACGGTGGCCAACCGCCGTCGTACCGTGGCCGTCAGCTCGTGCGGCCGGATGTCGACCAGCTCGGCTTCGGTGATCTCACTGGCCGCCGGCAACCCGGCGGCACGGGCGAAGACGTCCGCCGCAGCCGAGTGCTCGGCGATCAGCGCCACCCGCAGCAGCCGGTAGAACAGCGGTACCGGGTCGGCGTCGGCGGGGGCGACCGGGATCTCGTCACCCCGCAGCCCGACCGCGGCCAGCGCGGTCAGGTACGCGTGCACCCGTACCGGATCCGTCTGCCCCGGCCGGTCGAGCATGGCGCTGGCCAGCTCGAAGGCGTGCTCGGCGTAGACCGCCAACGACAGTCTCGGATCGATGTCACTGCCCAGGCCGATCGCGGCCAGCAGCGCGCGGCCGGGTTCGACGATCTGCTGTCGCCACGCGGGGCCGAGGTCGAGACGGGCGAACCGCCACAGCCAGCTCACGTACTCGTTGCCGAGCATGCTGCGGGCCCGTACCTCCAGGACCCGGGCGTCGGTGCCCAGGATCTCCCACATCGTGTCGTCGGGGTTGGGCAGCCCGGGAAGCACCCTCGGCACCGGCGAGGGCAGCCAGACCCGCTGCCACAGGTTCCGCAGCACGGTCACCGCTCGCCCCTCGTCGGGCCTCGGCGTCTGCCGCAACCCGAGGGCCGAGACCGGCAGCAGCCCGTAGGGCAGGGCACCGACCCGCAGGGTCGGCAGCGGTCCCTCCGGATGCACGTCGTCGACGAAATGGTCGCGGATCTGCTCCTGCTCGGCCCGGGTGGCGACCGGCAGCAGATGGCGCAACATCCCGCCGAGTCCGGCATGCCACAGCACGTGGCGTACGTGGCGTTCCAACCGTCGCTCGTTCAGCCCGGCGTTGGCGGCTCGGGCCAGCCCGGTCGGGGCCGCCGCGCGGGTCGCCACCCTGCGGGTGACCGTCAACAGGTCACTGCCGTTCGACGTGAGTGGTACGGCCAGCGCATGTGCGGTCAGCCCGGCGGCGCTGTCGGCATCGGTCGTGGTGGTGTCCGCCCTGGTCACCGGCGCGACCACGACCCGCTTTCCGGCGGTCACCGTCTCGGTGTTGTTGGTGGGGGTGTCCGGTGGCAGGAAGGACAGACCGTCGGTGGCGGCGTGTGCCTCCAGGAGGCGGCCCAGTGCCTGCGCGGACAGTTCGGGTGCGGTCTGCGCGTCGACCCCGAAGACGAGCAGGCGGTCGATCGGCTTGGGCCGGCCACCGCCGTCGACCGGCACGGTGACCGAGAACGCCATGCCGACGGCTTCGGCGCTGCCGTAGTCGACCATCCACCGCATCCCGTCGTCCACCGGTATGGACTCCGGCGACAACTGGTCGATGGGGGTGCCGGTCGACGGGCTGTCGGGCAGCAGCGGGGTGAGTCCGGCGGCCAGGTCCCGGGTGACCGGGCTGGACGTACCCGAGAACAGGTCGCCCGACGTGGTACGGCCGACGGCGATCCACTGGCTGGGCAGCAGCCGGACCCGGGCCGGTTCGCACCAGGGGGCGGGCCGCCACTGCGGGTCGGGGAAGTCGCCGGTCGCCGGGTCTGGTTCCATCACCCGGGCGATCCAGCCGGCCCGGTGCTGACCGAAACGGCGTACCAGTTCGGCCCAGGGTGCCTCGTCCGGCTGCGGGTCCGCTGCTGCTGCCGGGGCCGGCGGATCACCGGCCAGCCGGTTCCAGTACGCCTCCCCCGCTTCCTTCTCCTCGGTGGTGAGCCCGGGCTCGTGGGTGTCGATGTGGATCTGGTCGGGGTACACCCTGATCTTCAGGGTGGCACCGGCGAAGCGGGTCTCCAGCCGGACCGGCAGCATCACCACGGGATACCAGGTGGACAGGCTGCTCCACGGTGCCTGGAGCAGGGCTTGGGACAGCGGTGGGACGGCCGAGGCGAGGGTGGTAGCGCCCACGGCGGCGTCCGGGGTGCGGGTCATTGTGGCGGCTCCGGCGGTAGTAGCAGGTCACTGGCGTGACGGGCAAGCATGACGGGGCGTTGCAGGACGACCCGTGCCATGTCGGCCGAGGTACGGCCGAAGACGGCACCGTTCACCGGGACGGTGGGCATCCCCGACGCGTACGGCGACAGGAACTGGGCGTCGGCCGGCAGATGGCCCCAGTGCAGGTCGTCCCACCGCTCACCCGAATACGGCGGCGGGCTCTCCGGCGGGGTCCAGTCCTCCGGTTCCAGGTCCAGTCCGAAGCGCGGCGCGGTCGGCTGTTCCCGAAGGACGAAGAAGTAGCCGGCGTCGCCGGCCGCCTGACTGGCCGCGCCCCGGGCGACCGTGGCGGTGAACGGGAACCCGAACAGCAGCAGGTCCGGGGAGAGCCAGGCGTTGAAGATCGGCAGAACGTCGTCGCCGACCGTCTCCCGCTGGGTCGGGCCGATCCACCGGGCCCGGCGCATCGTGACGATGGTGGACGGGAAGCGACGCAGCAGTTCGCCCCGGATGACCAGCACCAGCGCCTCTTCGCCGGGCGCACCGACCGCGGTGAGGTGGGTGCCCAGTGGTCCGCTGCGCCAGGCCGCGTCGGTCAACGGCGGGATGTCGGTGAGCGGGGCACCGGCCGACGCCGCCCCGCGTACGTCCCAGAACTGCCGGAACCAGGTCTGTCGAGGATCGGCGGGGAACTCCCGCCACAGCATCTCCCGGCTCATCTCGTGGTTGAGCCCCACCAGGAACGCCTCGATGAACCGGGGGTTGGCGGCCAGCGCCGTCATCGTCTCCGGCGCGACCGCCGGCAGGTTCGGTACGACGTGCTCCTGGGAGAGCCCCCGCAGCAGCTCGTACGTCGGTACGTCGAAGCTCACCCCGGCCAGCAGCTTGCGCATCGGGTCACCGCTGGCCGGCACGGCGTGCACCAGCAGCCGGTCGTCGAGGGTGACATCGGCCAGCACCTCACCGGTCACCGCGGTCTCCGGCAGCACCGTGTCCCGGGCCGCCTCGGCCGCCCAGGCCAGTTCGACGCGGGCGGGTGCACGGTCGTGGGCCAGCCCCTGGGCCGGGGCCAGCCACCCCTGGTGGTTGGCGGCGGCCAGCATGAAGCTGTCGCCCATCGTCCTCAGATCGGCCACGAGGTCGGCCCGCAGGTCCGCGATGGTCACCGCGCAGCCCCGGCCGGAACCGGTGTCGGCTGCGCCGGGAACCGAGACGACCGGTCCCCAGTAGACCGGCTGGCCTGCGGCGTCGAGGTCGAACGCGACCCGGTAGCGCAGCCCGCCGGACGTCGAACGGTAGGCGACGACCAGGTCGGGTCGACGGGTGCCGGTGATGTCCGCGATGGCTATGCCCGCGCCCGTACCGGTAGCCACCGCCGCCTCGTCGGCGACGCCCAACGGGGCCGTCCACGCGCCGTCGGGCACCCGGCCACGCCGGTTGACCCCGCGCCCGGTGAAGTACCGGGCCACCTGGTTGGCGCCGGAGCGGCCAGCCACGAAGAACACCAGATCGGGTACGAGGTCGTTGGTCATGTCGACGACCTCGACGTCCACCGAGCGGATCTCGGTGAAGGTGTACGGGGTGGGCATGGAGTCGCTCCATCCCCGGGTGACCCGACCGGTCTCGTCCAACCCCCAGCCGATCCGGTAGTACACCCGGTTGTCGGTGCCCCCGGGCGCGCTGACGGCGTACGCGACGACCACCTCCGGACGGTCGTCCCCGTCCAGGTCCACGACGGTCACCCCGACCGCACTGGCGTACGGGCTGATCGGGTCCTCCAGCGGGTAGGGCCCGGTCCAGCCGCCGGCCGCGACACCGTCGGGGGTCACGTCCGCGCCCACCCAGTACGCGAGTTGACCGCCGGCCAGCACCGCGACCGCGATCAGGTGTCCCCGTCCAGCGGCGATCAGCCGGGTGACGGTGGTGGCGGTGGCGATGCTGGCGACCACGCTGAGTGGGCCGGCGGCCGGCAGGCTCAGCGTGTTCTCCCGCAGCAGCCCCTCCTCGTCGATGCTGTGCCCCGCCTGGCATCTGATCCGGGTGCCCGTCCCCTCGTCCACCGCGTAGGAGACGAGCAGGGAGGAGAGCAGCCCGACCTTCGGTGCGAAACGTTTGTGGGCGGGGGCGGGGTCGGTGTCCCGGCCGGCACCGCGCGGATCGGCCGGCAGGCCGTGGTCGACCCAGCCGTCGCCCCGATTCCCCCAGGACAGCGCGGCCAGTCGGCCGTCCGCCGTCTTGACGAAGAGTTCGCCATCACGTTCGTCACCGGTCACCGGTCCGGGGCGGTGCGGGGCCAGCCCGTTGGCGGGCCGGCCGATCTCCCTCCAGTACCAGGTCTGGTAGGGGGGCTCCCCGTCGTGCCGGTACTCGTAGCGGCCGAACATCCGCAGGTCGGCAGGGTTGTCCTTGTGGTGTGCCAGCACGATCACCATCGGCACGTCCTCGAGGGCGATCCGTGGCAGCCGCTGTGCCAGCGAGACGATCCGTAGGTCCGTGCGATTCTCGTGGACGACGAAGCGCCAGTCGTCGTCCCGCTTCGTCACCAGGACGCCGTCCGGGGTCAGATAGGCGATGCCCGGATGGATGCCGATGGTGAACCAGTCGTACACCACGGGCGAGCCCCAGATCTTGGGTGCTGTTGCGGGCTCCACCTGGCTCCACGCCCCCGCGACCCAGTGGAACAGCCGGTTGTTCGAGGTGGCCAGGTACACACCGCCGGCGTACGGCCGGGGCGAGCCCCACACCCGTTCGCCCGCGTCGAGGGGCGGACGACCGAGGGCAGACCAGGACCGGGTGACCGAGCCGAAGCGGTAGAGGTTGCCGTCGACTCCCATCACGTAGACGTCGTCGCCGAAGGTGTTCGGCCGGCTGGCTATGCCACCGCCCGGCGAGGCACCGCAGTCCACCCACACCCACCGTTCGCCGACGTAGCGGCGCTCGTAGAGCCGGCTGTCGCGGGCCCGGACGTACACCCGGTCGGGGGCGATGGTGGAGCCGGAGGTGGCGACCCAGGTTCCGGGTGGGGTGCCGTGGTCACGCCACACCCATCCCTCGGCGAGCCGGCGACGCTCGAACAGCCGCCCGTCGACGGAGGCGACGAAGAACCGGTCCGGACCGAGCAGGTCACCGCCGTTGGTGGCCAGGGTGGTGACCGGGTCGTCGGCCGCCGCAGCGGCGGTGAGCTCGGCGAACCTCGCGTACGGCGACACGGCCGGGGTGAGGTTCGCCGCCTGGGTGGTGTGCCACCAGGGGTTCTGGCTCGCCCGTTCGATCGCCGCCCGGTCCAGTTCGCCGATCCGCTGCCCCGGGGGCACCAGCTCGTCGAAGACCGTGCCGCCCGCCGGGATGTGCGCGGGGGGTACCGGATTGGCTCCGGCGGCCAACCGGGGCAGCGAGGCAGGCGCGTTTCCGGTGGGCCACAACCGCCGGGCGAGTGGCCCGCGAGGTCGGGTGATCCGGCGGAAGGCTGCCGACGTCGCCGCCTTCGCGCCGGCGTTGCCGGCCAGGACCTCGTCCAGCGCCGGGGTCGCCGCACTGGTCCGAGCCGTCCGGGCGGCCGGTACGTCGATGAGGTCGTGTACCGGCTGGGTCAGCGCCACAAGCTGGTCGTCACGTAACGCCTGGCCGGGGGCCTGCGGGTCGACCCGCTTGGCGAACAACGCGCCGGCGATGTCGCGGGCGGCCTGTCCCCGACGCAGACGTTCGTTGACGTCGCGCAGCTCGGCGGCACGCTCCCACGCGGCGGCGGCCAGATCCTCCTGGTGCTTCTGCACCACCTGGGTGCCGAGCGCGGCTGCGGCCCGGTAGCGGGGGTCCAGGTTCAGTCCGGCCAGCCACAGCGGCTGGGCACCCGGGGGCGGCACCCGCCCCTCCTGGAGGTGCACCTCACCGTACAGGGGCGGGGTGAGCCGGTCGTCGGCGTGCTCCAGCAGGCTGCGCATGGTCGCCTGCCACGGGCCGGCGACCGCCGGATCCCAGTCGGTCGGCTCCATGCTCGGCGACGCCAGTGCCCCTTCGAAGCCGAGCACGGACCGTCCTTCGACACCGGCGGGCTCGATCTCGGGCAGCCCCCCACCGGCCGCCGCGATGTCGACCGGTCGACGGCCGACGTCGGCGGGCAACGGCCGGGCCCGCAGCCGGCGGGCCAGTGCCTCGAAGTCGCCGTCCGGACCGGTGCGGAACGTCCAGTGGTGGTAGACGGGCAGAATGATCTGGCTGGCCGACTCGGCATGTGGAGAGCCTGGTCCCCAGGCGGGCACCAGTTCGGCGTCGTCGTTCACGGGCAGGCCGAGCCCGGCCGACACCCCAGCGTCGAAGGCGGGTACCACCGCCGCCAGGTATTCGACGTCGCCGGCCAGCCGACGCGGACAGATCAGCCGGGACAGCGTGCGTTCCGGGAAGTCCGCGATGACCTCCGTGACGTCCTCCGTGTCGCTGGTGAGCAGCACCTGCGCGTGCGCCCAGGCCCACGACTCGGCCAGCTTGGGCAGTTGCCCGACGGTGGTGGCCAGCCGGGGCAGGGACTTGCCGGGCACCCGTTGCAGCGGCCCGTCCTCGGACCCGACCGGTACGACCACCAGCACCAGCCAGGGCCGCAGCCGACCCTGACTGTCCGGGCGGGCCGGGGTGTAGAGCCACGGCAGGTCGGGCCGGTCGAACTCGACGGCGGCGAAGAGGGTGACGTCGACGTTCTCCGCCCGGGGGGCGGGGAAACTGCGGATGATCTGCTGTGCGTCGAGGCCGGTCACGTCGCCCGGCCCGTGCAGGACACCGGTGGCCGTACCGACGATGTCCGAGACCGTGTCGCTGGCTGTGTCCCGGGCCTGCGCGGTCACCGACAGGGGCAGCTCGGCGCGGGTGGTGGGCAGCGGACCGCTGAGCGGATCGGGTACGGGAATCACCCGGGTGAGGCCTTCGCGCACCCAGGGAAGAAAGCGGAGACCACCCATGTCAGTACCTCTCTCGCGGCTGCGCCAGCGCGATCGTCGGGCGTGCAACGGCGACGGTGGCCCGGCGGATCCGGGCGGCACGGTCGCCACGGGGAGCCGTCGCCGCTGCCTGCGTCGCGGTCGGTGCGGCGGACTGGGCGACGCGTCCCACCGCTCTCCGGCCGGGGCGGACCGGCACCCAGGAGGGTCCGGCAGCGGCCAGCCCGATTCCGGTGCCGCCGAAGCGGGTCGCGCCGGTGGTCCGGGTACGGGCGTTGGCCGCCGGTCCGGTGGCCGCGAACCGGGCCAGCTTCGCGCCGGTGTCCAGACCGGCGCCTCGGGCCGCCGCCAGGCCGGCGATCGCCTGATGCGCGGGCATCTGGCGGCTGCCGTCCTCCGGATCGTCGATGATGACCCGGTCGTACGCCTCGTCGCCGGACAGGTCGACGAAGACCGTCCGGTCGGTCTGCGGAACGCCGGGGCCCTGTTCGGGCAGCTTCACCGTGCGGCCGGCCTCGAAGCGTTCGAAGCCCGGGGTGACCAGCTGTTCCTCGGGAGTCAGATCCCGGAACTGTCCCGGTGCGAAGTCGTCGTAGACTTCCGACCCCAGCGTGCCGCGTACCGCGTCGTCTCCGCCGCCGACCTGTACGTCGGTGAGGGTGAAGCGGTTCGGGCCGACGATCCGGGAGGTGCCGACCCGCTGGAGGTCGATACCGAGCGGCACGACGTTCTCCCGGACACTGAGCAGTACGCCCGGCGAGAGCAGCAACGCATCGCCGGCTTCGATCTCGCGCAGGCTGACCGGCTCGTCGCCGGAGACCGCCGGGCGGGCGTCCCAGGCTCCCGGGCCGCTCAGCGCGGCCTCCACCAACTCGGCCGCCCTGATGTAGTCGGGCTCGTGGACGTCCTCCGTTTCGCCGTCGCTCCACTTGAACTTCGCCGAGGCCTCGAGGAACAGCAGCTTGATCCGGGCCTCACCCCAGGCCCGCCACGGTTTCGGCCCGCTGACCCCGATGATCAGGTTGACCGCCAGCAGTTCCGTGCCCCGGAACTTCAGCGACACCACCGCGCCGATCTCCAGGGTGAACCAGAACGGCTTGAACTGGATCATCGCGTCCAGCCAGGCCCGGCCGTCGATGAGGAAGCCGCCGCCTTCGAAGTGCAACAGCGCCCTGGCACCGAACTGGAGGGTGTTGCTGGTGATGGCCAGGTACGCCTGTAGGTTGATGCCCTTGCCGCTCTTGGCCAGCGCGATGTTGAGCGGTTTGACCGTCGGGAAGCCCTCCGGTACGGGGAACCGCGGATGGAATCCGCCGACCGACATGGCGAACGACTTCCGCCCGCCCCACCGGGCCCGCAGCGCCATCTCACCGGTGATCGGCCGGCCGAACAGCTTCGAGTCGATCAGCGCGGCATCGAGGGTGATCTCCTTGCGGGCGAAGTCGATGATGCCCGCAGAGTCCAGACGCAACTTTCCGACCGTCTTGAAGTCGATGGTCAGTTGACCGAGCAGCAGGATCCGCACCGGGTCCGGGAACTCGACCACCACGGCCAGCTCGGCGACCATCTGACCGGCGAGGAAGTTCAGCTGCACCATCACCCCGAGCAGCGTGCCGGTGGGGTCGGCCGGGAAGATCCGACCCAGCGACGCGATCACCGCCGGTGCCTGCCCGACGACGTCCTCGGGGAACAGCAGCCGGTCCAGGCTGCCGTCGCGGACGGCGTTGCGGATCTCGTCCGGGTTGCTCCGCCGGTTGTGGCCGATGATCAGGCCCGCTCCGGTGAGGGAGATGCCCCAGAACAGGACGACCCCGGGGAACCATCGGAGGCTACCGGCCACCAGCAGGGAGAAGGTCTCGTCGCCGTCGGCCTCGGTCAGCCGGCTGCCATCGTGGTTACGGGTGTCGAGCACCGCGACGGTCTGGAACTTGAAGCTGCGCAGCAGACCACCGCCGCTGTTGGTGCTGATGCCCAGTTGCAGCGCGCCGGCGTACATCCCGCGTGGTTCGTCGACGAACAGGTAGCCGCCGCCGGAGACGATGCCGTTGTCGATGCGCAGGCCGACCCCGTCGGGCAGCTTGAATCGGGGTACGAGGTTGGCGGCACCGAGGTTGCCGGTCCGGGTCGGCTCCCCCTCCCCGGCCGGCAGCGGAGGCGGGAACGACAGTTCGACGCGGATGCCGATGTTCTCCACGGTGGCGTGCAGGGGACCGACGTCGGCGCGGACGGTGGTGCTGACGGCCAGGTTGACCGTCTTGGTGTGGCTGGCCGCTTCCAGCGCGATCCGCAGCCCGTCCAGGTGGATGCCCCCGAGCGACAGGTGCATCGGATAGTCGGCGACCAGCGCCGCCGCACCGGACAGGTGCAGGCCGGTACGCAGGGACCAGCCGACGCCGAGATCGAAGGCGATCCGCAGGCCACCGGCGGGCAACAGCTTGGCCAACAGGCCATCCCCGTCGCCGGGCTTGACGACCAGTTCGGCCCGGCCGGCACGGACCCCGAGCTCCAGGTCGTCGCGGCCGGTGCCGAGCGCGGCGCGGGCCGCCAGCACGAGCTGCCCGACGGCCAGGTGGGTGCCGTCGGTGGCGCCAAGGATCCAGCCGGTCTCGCCCTCCGGGGCGATCCGGGCGATCTCGGCGCTGAACTTCACCGACGACTCGTCACCGGTGACGGTGACACCGTCGGAGTTGATGGCGATCGCCGGGCCACCACCGGAGAGGCTGGTGGCGACGTTCCAGGAGCCGAACGATCCCTCCAGGTTCACCTCGCCGGTGGGGGCCAGGATGGCGGTGAGCAGACCGTCCCAGGAGGCGAGGCCGAGGGTGAGCCCGAGCCCGTAGGTGGGCTGCCAGTCCGAGCCGGCAAGGCCCGTCGACGGGTCCTGGCCGCCGGGTGTACGCAGCCCGGAGAACCGGACCCGCAACAGACCGGAGGCCAGCCGCAGTCCCGCCTCCCCCTGGTCCGGACCGATGCCGGGCCGTACGCCGTGGCCAGCGTCCACTCCGAACGCCCGCAGCACGTAGGCCAGTCGGGGCATCAGACGCGCCGCCATCGCCTCGACCGCTTCGGGGGTCTTCGTCCCCTGCTGGGCGTAGAGATCCTTGAAGTGTTTCCCCGGGTCGGAGATCAGGTCGGCGATCCGCTCCAGGTGCAGTTCGTCCCGACGGCGGGGTAACCGGATCGGGGCGTCGCCGATCGGCATCGGCAGGCTGGCGACCTTCTGTTCGGTGGCCGGGGTTGCCAGCCCGAGCAACACCAGCAGCGGCACCGACCACGGGACCCGACGGCGCAGGTAGGTCAGGATCAGGAAGTCGAGCAGGTCGTCGGCCAGTTCCTCGGGCAGCCCTTCGATGTCGGGCCAGTTGTTCTGCACCGCCGGCGGCAACGCACCGAGCTGTTCGTACGCCTTCGCAGCCGCCTCGCCGACCTTGATGAGGTTGCCGAGCGAGTTCAGGCGATGGTCGACCATCACGTCGGCCAGCGTGTCCAACGCCGGCCGGATCCTGGCCACCCAGTCCTGGAACGCGACTGCGTCGACCCCGCTGATCGCCTCCAGGTCCCAGCCGAGCGCCCGCATGAGCCGGGCCCGTCGCCACGGGTCCGTCGAGCTGAGCACCGGTTCGGCGATGAGTTCGGCCTCCCCCAGGAGCCGGGTGAAGAGGTTCCTGCTCTGTTCGGCGTCACTCATGTGACCGGGTTTCCTTCCGTGGCGGGTTCATGCGGTGAACCGGGGCAGGTCGGTGGTGTCCAGCCGCATCGACCCGCGCTGCGAGGAGAGCAGCTGTTCCTCCTCGGGCAACACCTCTACCGGCAGCGTGTACGTCCGGCCGGTGGGCCACGACGGCCACGACGGCAACGCGACCATGGCCGCCGCCACCTCCGGATCGGTCACGGTGACCTGGCCGATCGCCGCGATCAGCGCGGACTCGTGGTCGTCCGTCCAGGTACCGGGTGCCCCCGAGAAGTCCGGGCCGTAGGTACGGGCGATCCGCAGCACCTCGTGCAGCTCGGTCGCGGCCCGGGGAACGCCTCGGGTGTCGGCCGGTTCCGCCGCGTTCGGCGGTGCCGGCGACACCAACTGGTGGGCGCGGTACATCTGCCAGCAGGCGAGTCGGGCCACCGCCAGTTCCGAGGTGAACAGCTCACCGATCCGGGCCCGGCGCAAATTGCCGTCGGTCCCGGGCACGTCCGGCACGGTGGGCGTACGGGTCGGGTCCGGCGAGTCCCAGGAGGTGGTGAGCAGGTCGTGCAACCCCTGTCGGGCGAAGGTCCACATGCCCCGCCGTACCCCTGGGTGGCTGCGCAGACCGAGGGTGAAGCGGTGGATGAAGTGCCAGCCGCGCAGTTCACGCAGTTCGGCGAAGGTCCCGACCGCCACCGGCCACCCACCGGTGGTGTCGCTGTACGCCGGGTTGGCCCGGGCGATCTGTAGGTCGCGGACGAGCAGTCCGCTGCCGTTCTTGCCCCAGCCCGGTACCGCCGACACCCCGGCCAGGCCACCCATCACGTCGTACGCGTCGCGGTCGAACGCCCGCAGATAGGCCAGGTACGCCCACCACTGCCCGGGACCGGTGTTGGTCTGCGAGGGCAGGCTGACCGGTGCGGTCTGCGGACCGTGGCCGCGCCAACCGAACGGGCCGATCCGCAGGATGGCGGAGTCGGCGGCGACGAGCGCGTCGAAGTACGCCCCGGCCGAAGCCGGCTGGCTCTGTTCGGCGACGGCCCGGAGCACCTTGAACGTGGAGAGCTGCCGGCGGGCGCGCTCGACGGTCCCGTCGTCTCCGCTTCTCAGTTCGGTGGCCAGGCGGTCCAGGGACGGGCCCTCGGTCTCGTTCGGCGCGGGTGGGATCAACGCCTCCGGCATCAGCTCCGACACCGGCTCGACGACGGGACCGGCCCACTGGGCCGAGGTGGGCCAGGTCTCGTACCGGCCGAGGGGAATCAGCTCCGGATGACTCGTCGGGGCAGGTCCGGCGTCGGCCGGGCGACCGGTCACGACCCGGGAGTACAGCCGCTGGTCGGCGGCGACGACCTCGTCCGCCAACCAGACGTTGCCGGCAGCCAGGCGTTGCGGTGAGCCACCGGCCACCTGCCACGACTCGACCACGACGGGACACCGCCAGCGCTGGGTCAGCCAGTGCTTGATGGCGACCTGGGTGGCCAGGTCCGCCACCCCGCTGACCGGTCCCAGGTAACGATCGGCCTCGGGGACGTCGACCGGCTGGAGGCGGTCCGAGTAGCGGGCGTCGGTCCGGTCGGCCGGTTCGTGGGCGACCCGCTCTCCCCGGGCGTACGTCTGGAACTCCCGGACCGCCCAGTAGGTCCTGCGATCGAACTCACCGGTGGTGACCCCGGGTGGAAGGAAGCGGAGCGTGGCCAGGTCGGCCTGGAGTTTGGCGATCCAGTTGTCGGTCACGAGCGGTCGCTCGACCCCGTCGTAGCAGGTCTTCGTGCTCCGCGCGTCGTAGTCACCGGTACGTAGCACGTAACCGCCGTACGGCGGGGTGACCAGCAGCGAGCAGCCGTACGACAGGTCGACGGTGTACTTGGTCAGGGCGGCTCCCCGGGCCGCACCGGGCAGTCGCCACCACAGCCGCTGGGTGGCCGACTTACGTTCCCCGGACCGCCAGTCGAACGTGATCTCGCCGAGGTTGTTGTAGCCGACGATCTCCTTGCCGTTGCCCCACTTGCCGAGGTAGCCGTCGAGGTTGCGGGTCGCGGCCAGGTACTGGGCCAACGCCTCCTCGCGGGGCATACCGGTCGGGTCGACCACGGTCTCCGGCTGGCCGTCGCGATCCACTTCCGGGTCGGCCTCGTCGTGGTGGATGAACCGCACGTTCAGCGCCCACTCGGGCGGTCGGGTCAGCAGCTTCAGCCGGTCGTTCTCGCCGACTGCTGGCCGCCCGGTGACCCGCCATCCGGCCACCGCGTCGGCGGCGTAGGCCACCTGCACCCCGGCCTGGAACGGTTTTCCGTCGTTCTTCTCGTTCGCCCAGCCGACCAGGTCGATCTGACCGAGGACATCCACAGCCGGTACGTAGCCGAAGTCGTTCAGCATCCGGGTCTTGTCGTCCTCGTTGCGCAGCGCGCTGGAGACGAAACCGGCGATCACGCCTTCGGTACGGTTGACCCCCTCGAACGGTGCGTTCGGGTCCGGCCCACAGGCGTACGGCAGCGTCGCCGAGTAACGGATGCGCTCGGCTGATCCGAAGTGGATGTCGCCACCGAGCATCACCAGCCGGCGGCGCCGTATTCCGTCCGGTCCGGGTGGCGCGGCGGCCAGCAGCCGGGCGATCAGCTTGTGCACGGCGGCGTCACTGGACACCCAGGCGTCGTCCCCGTCGGCCTCGTACCGCCCGAAGAGGGCGTTCATGACCGGCTGCGCCACCTGTTCCAGCAGTGGCATGCCGAACAACGCGATGGGCTGGGCGACCACGGTCACGGCCTCGTCCTCAAGCACTCCCCCACCGCTGACCATCTCGTTGAGCGGGTCGTCGGAGAGGAGCAGACCTCCCGGGTACGGTTTGCCGTCCGGCGTCTCCGCCGGGGCCGGGAACTCCCGCCAGGTACGGGTGTCCAGGGCGACGAGCTGGTAGCGCGGCCAGGTGACGGTGTAGTGGTACTTCAAGGCGCCGGCGGGACGCACCATCCGGCCCTTGGCGTCGATCCCGGTCGGCAGACCCAGTCGTTCCCGCAGTATCCCGTCGTCGGTGCTGTTGGGCGTACGCTGCCAGCCCTCGATGGCCGACAGCGCCTCGCGGCCGGGCTGGCCGGCGGTGCCCTCCTCGGCGAACTGCTCCGGATTGTTGCCCCAGGCCTGGAAGATGGCGTACGCGGACATACCGTTACGGACGATGCGCCGACCGAGTTCGGAGGTGACGCTCGCGTCGATCACCCACGACCTGGTCATGTTCCAGTCGTCGCTGATCTCGTGGTCGTCCGCGATCATGTAGGTGGCGACGTTGGCCAGTTGGCGGCGCACCGCCGGTAGCCCGAGCTGGAACGCCTTGATCAGGTACGTCTGCCGGTACCAGCGCTCATACCGCTCGACGACCTCCTCCTGCGCCCGGGTGGTCGTGTAGCGCTTCCCGGCGCGCATCAGGTCGTAGATCGGCGCGATGACGTGGGTGTCGGCGGGAAAGACCTCCTCGAACTTCGGGTACCGCTCCGGCCACAACTGGTCCGACCAGGTCATCAGGTACATGCAGACGTACTCACGCAGCGACATCAGGTGGCTGTCCGCCTTACCCGAGGTGAACTTCGCGTCGCGCGACAGCGCCTCGCCACGCTTACCCGGCTGGTACTGCCGGTCGGTCGGCTGGTTGGTGGTGCCGACCGGCAGGGCCTCCGGCGGCATGCCGAGGCTGTCCGCGATGCCGGGCAGGGCGGGAATCGCGGGTATGCCCTCCCGGGCGGGTACGGCGTCATGCCCGTTCATCATGGCCAGCAGCACGTCAGCGACGTCGTCGGCGTAGATCTGGTCGCCACCGAGGACGAGCTGGTGTGGCCGTAGTTTCGGATCACCGCCGGCTGCCGCGATGACCGGGTCCAGGAGCGGAAACGCGTCGATGCCCTCACCGTGCGGCTTCCGGCACGATCCGTGGAAGATCCGCAGGTCGCTGGGGTTCGCCGGGGGCGTCACGAAACTGGGATAGTCCGGCGCACCGCCGATCGCCCGGGGATCGTTGACGTAGCTGAGGGCGTCTATGGCCGCAGACTCGCTGGCGGCGACGACCTGCGGGGTCATCAGGCTCGCCCAACTCACCGCCGGGCCGGTGAAGGACATGTCGTAGCCGTAGAGGGTGCCCTGCGTCAGCGCCTGCCCGGCGGCCCGCACCGCTACGACGTACAGGTGCTCGCCCAGCCGCACCGCTTCCCGGCTTCCAGTGGCGACGGTGGCGCCGCGCGCAAAGCCTGAACCGCCATCGGTCTCGAAGACGGTGAGAGTCACCGTGCACGCCGATCGCACCGCGATGAATACGGTGGCGCTGTCCGGGTCGACCCGGCGCACGATCGGACCGCACACGACGAAGGGGCGCTCCGCCGTTGCCTCCATGCTCTCCCTTTCGCCGTTCCTGCGAACGCTGCTAGGCGCTGATTCACCAGTAGGAAAGCCGCAGGAGGCAGCGGGCGGCATCATCCGTTGCGTCGCGCCGGCAGCCTGATTATTTCCGTCCACAGAAGACAGACAAAAAGTTTCAGTCGTCTTGCCCTTGCCCAGTACGAGATCTTGTGCACTACTCGGCGCAGCTCGAATCGACAGACCTCAGGTCCACCGGCGCCGAGCAGCCAATCTGCGTACCGCTGGGGCTGTTCACCCGCTGAACACGGCGCCGCCGCCAGCACCACGACGAATGGCGAGGTGGTAGCCGTCGGAATCTGTCAGAACCGCGATACAACCTTTTGCGGCCCCCTCGACATCGGCATCTCCGCAGCCAGGACGGCAAATGACGCACTACGATCGTAGTGTAGAAAAGTTTCGATGACAATCGTTTCGTGATCAGGTTAGCGACCCGAAAAGGACGAACGATTCGATCGAGAGGGCCTCATGTTTCCGGGGTGGAACCGAAAGCCGGCCGAATCGAAGAAGCTTCCCGATGGCCGCAAGAGCCTGCCGTGGGCCTGTCGAGGTGCCCCGTCTACGCGCCCACGTCTCCCACACCGTCCGACACCGCCCCACCCCGGACAGCGAGCGACATCCAGCCAGGCGCGGTCCATGGCCGAACACCGCTATCCTGCGGCCGTGCCTGTCGCTACCGAGCGTCCGTTGTTGTTCCTCGACGTGGACGGGCCGCTGATTCCCTTCGGGGCACCACAACCACCTGCAATCGGCCACTCATGGCACGACGTACCACCGCACCCCTTGCCGGCGGGCTCAAACCCGCTGCTGGCCAGGCTGAACCCTCAGCACGGGAGACGACTGTCGGCACTCCCCTGCGACCTCGTGTGGACGGGGGGTGAGGCGTCCGCCACGACATGCAGCGCCTCTCCCACCCGGCAGGCAACGATGACCGCCGGTGGCGAGTCGTTCGTGCCATCAGCTCGACAGGGCGTCGAAATCCTCGTCCGGCCGGTTCACTGGCAGATCCGCCACTCACCGTCCTCTTTGACCAGTGGCAGGACCTGGATGACGGTGGCTCCGCCGTCCTGGGTCAGTCGCACGGTAGCGGTGCCGGTGACCCGGCCGTTGGTGTTGTTCACCGACAACCCGGTGATCTTGTAGCTGGCAACCCTGGGCTGGATCGACTGCATCCGCGCGAACTCGTCCGCTGTCATCTCGGAACGCATCCGGTTGCACAGCCGCCCGTAGGCACCCGGATAGTTGCCGCTGCCCAGGTCGTCCACGTATCCCGTGGTCGCGTCGCGGGCGGGTCCGGTGGCGTCCTGGACCGTCCGGTAGAGGAAGAACCCACCGATACCGCCGCCCACACAGCAGAGTGTCAGGACCACGGCGACCACGATCAGCACGGTCCGGAGGGTCTTCGACTTCTTCGGTGGTGGGGCAGGCATCGGCTGGTACGTCATGGCAGGAACGTAGCAGCGATGGTCAACAGCGCCGCCGTGCCGCCTGCTTGCTGCCCCACCCGCACCTGACCCGGGTGACGACCCTCAGCTCACCGGTTACTTGAACCCGGGTGTCACTGGGCCCCCAGGGTGCCGGTGGCGGGAACGTGTGCGGCGGCGACCGAGTCCGGACCGGCGTACACCCCGGTGGCCCGCCCAGGCGGCACCAGCCGGCCGGTCCGCCACGCGATTCCGATCCCTGCGGCCAGGGCAAACAGCGCACCGTACGCCTGGAACGCGCCGACCAGCATGCCGACCACGCCCATCAACGGCGCCGACAGCATCAACAGCCCACCGTCGGCGTAACTGAACACACCGGAACGGATCACCGCCCAGCCGGCCAGCAACCAGCCCACGGTGAACACGCTGGCCCCCACGACCGTCATGGTGCGGGCGTCGGCACCGTAGACCGGGGTCTGTTCCGGCATCCCCGCGAACGGCAGCATCAACAGCAACCCGAACAACACGACCAGCAGACCGGCCAGCGCGGTACGTCGACTGCGGGAAGCCGCCAACAGGCTGGTGAGCGACATCAGCGCCAGCAACCCGAGCCAGAGCGCACCGATCCAGCCGACCAGGTACAACGGACGTCCGCCCGAGGCGTACGGCGCCGGGCCCGCCCCGTCCACCCCGACCAGCGCCACGACGCCGAAGAGGATCGCGTAACCGGGTAGCAGCCAGACCGTGGCCCGGGCGAACCGCCGTAGTGACCAGGCCCAGGTGGCGTTGGTCGCTGGCGCGGCCGGGGCCTTCTCCACGACGAAGGGCAACATGCCGAATCCGAACCCACTGCGCCTGGGCACCGCCACCGTCGGGGATGAATCCGCCACCGACGAGGCCGCGCCGGCCGGCTGTGTACGGTCCACGGGGTGCTGCACGGGCCATCACCTCGCTCCACTCGGCCCGGTGGCGACCAACCGGTACGGAACGAACCAACCGGTGTCCCGTCCCTGGTCACCACCCGTCACTAGGACGATCGTGGCAGGCCAGCGAGACAATGTGCGGATTTTTCACGTTTTCCCCTCGCCTGCCGCCCGGAACTACGAATCAAGCGGTGCTTGCCCATGTCTCCACAGGGCAAACACCGCTTGATCTTGTTTTCGAGCGTTCCTCCTCAGGCGCGTTCGGAACGGCCCTCCGTGGTGGTGTCGCCGAGCAGGCTGGCCGGCGAGACCGGCTCGGGGGCGGGCAGCCCGGCCGGACGCGACCCGGACGTGGCCTGCGCCTCGGCGGCGCGTACCTCGTTGGTCACCTCCTGCGCGGCCTCGGCGGCGGCCCGCGCCGCCTCCGCCGCCTCGCGCTCGACGGCGCTGGCGTCCGAGGAAGCCTGCGGGGAAGGCGTGTCACCGGCCATCTGGCTCAGCCCGCCCAGCGCGCCGCCCAGCCCCTCCAGGGCCTTGGTCAGCTCGGCCGGCACGATCCAGACCTTGTTGGCCTGCCCGTTGGCGATCTGCGGCAGCGCCTGTAGGTACTGGTAGGCCAGCACCTTCTGGCTCGGGTTCGCCTGGTGGATCGCGTCGAAGACCGTACGGATCGCCTTGGCCTGCCCCTCGGCCTGCAGGATCCGGGCCTGCCGGTCACCATCGGCCCGCAGTACGGCGGCCTGCTTCTCGCCCTCGGCGGAGAGGATCTGGGACTGCTTGTGCCCCTCGGCGTTGAGGATCGCGGCCCGGCGGTCCCGCTCGGCCCGCATCTGCTTCTCCATCGAGTCGCGGATGCTCGGCGGCGGCTCGATGGCCTTGATCTCCACCCGGGTCACCTTGATGCCCCAGCGTCCGGTCGTCTCGTCCAGCACGCCGGAGAGGTGCCGGTTGATCTCCTCACGGCTGGTCAGCGCCCGCTCGAGGTCGAGCGAGCCGATCACGTTACGTAGCGTGGTGACGGTGAGCTGCTCGATCGCCTGGAGGAAGTTGGAGATCTCGTAGGTGGCACGTACCGAGTCGACCACCTTGAAGTAGAGCACCGTGTCGATCGACACGACCAGGTTGTCCGAGGTGATCACCGGCTGCGGCGGGAAGCTGACCACCTGCTCCCGCATGTCCACCTTGGTACGCACGGCGTCGATGAACGGCACCAGCAGGTTGAGCCCGGGGTTGAGGGTGCGCTTGTACTTCCCGAGCCGTTCGACGACATCCTGCCGCTGCTGCGGCACGATCCGTACCGCACGGATCAACGTGATCACAACAATCAGGGCCGCAGCGCCGAACAGCACCGCGATCATCGTTCCCAGACCGCTCCCCATGTTTCACCTTTCGGGTAGCTCATTCGGAATCTCTCGGAGCCCACGTGGACCCCCGGGTGCTTCAGTTGGAGTCCTCCGGACAGCTCATCCGGATTCAGGTAGCTCAGTGGCAGAGACATCGTCCCGCCAGACCAGGACGGTCGCGCCCTTGACCTGGATGACCCGTACCCGATCTCCGGGCGCGAACGACTGGGTCGCGTCGTAGGACCGGGCGGTCCACAGCTCACCGTCGATCTTGACCATGCCGTTGTCGGCATCGACACGTTCGAGCACCAGCGCGCTGGCACCTTCCAACGCCTCGACCCCGAACGGTTCCTCACCACTCTCCACCGCGCTGCGGCGGTGCCGCCGGATGACCGGTCTCAGGGCCAGCACGGTCAACGCCGACACGGCGGCGAACACGAGCGCCTGCACGCCGACCGGCGCGCCGAGGGCCGCCGCACCGGCTGCGGCGAACGCCCCGATCGAGAACATGAGGAGGAAGAGCGTCGTCGTAAAGATCTCCGCGACCGCCAGTACGACGCCCAATACGATCCACAGAAGGGGCTCCACGCACCGATCCTGTCATGCACATGCACGTGACCGCGAACCCTCAAGATCACAAAGCTCGGTAAGATCGCCGGATCCGGGCCCGGTCGGATCGATACAGCCGCCCCGCCCGCCCATCCGACCACTCAATCCAGGGAGCCACGGGACCATGTCACTGCTGCCGGAAACCATCCGACGGATCGACAGCCTGGTCGCTGACGGTCAGCAGGCGGGGCGTACGCCCTCGCTGATCGCCGGTGTGGTCCGGGACGGCAGGCTCCTCCACGTCACCGCAGCCGGCGAGCTGTCCCACCTGGGGACCGCCGGTGTACGCCCGGCTCCCGACCCGGACACCCAGTACCGGATCGGGTCGATCAGCAAGACGATGACCGCGGTGCTCTTGCTGCAACTGCGCGACGAGGGCCGGCTCGGGCTGGACGACCGGTTGGAACGCCACCTGCCGGACACCCCGCTCGGTGACCTGACCCTGCGTCAGCTGCTCGGGCACGCGAGCGGCCTGCAACGGGAACCGGAGGGTGACTGGTGGGAGCGGGCACCCGGTGGCGACCTGGACACCCTGCTGGCCGGGCTCACCCCGGACAAGGTGGCCTACCCACCCCACCGGGTCTACCACTACTCGAACCTCGCGTACGGGCTACTCGGGGCGGTACTGGAACGAATCACCGGTAAGCCCTGGTGGGAACTGCTGCGGCAGCGCCTGCTCGACCCGTTGGGCATGAACCGCACCAGCTACCAGGCGGAGGAACCGTTCGCCCGGGGCTACGTCGTACACCCGTGGCTCGGCACCCTACGGGAGGAACCGCGTACCGACACCGGCGCGATGGCACCGGCCGGTCAGCTCTGGTCCACGATCACGGACCTGGCCAAATGGGCGGCGTTCCTCGCCGACCCGGCCCCCGACCTGCTGGCTCCGGCCACCCTCACCGAGATGTGCGCACCCGTGGTCATCAGCGACCTGGAGTCCTGGCGGTCCGGACATGGGCTGGGGTTCGAGCTCGCCCGGACCGGGGACCGGGTGTACGTCGGGCACGGCGGCTCGATGCCCGGTTACATCGCCGCGCTGACGGTGTACCGGCCGGCCCGTACCGCCGTGGTCGCCTTCGCCAACTCGTACGGCTTCCGTTCCGGCTCGATCGGTGCGCTCAGCGACCAACTGCTGACCACGGTGCTCGACCTGGAGCCGGCCCCCGTCCGGGCCTGGCGCCCCGCCAGCGCGCCGCCCGCGCCCGAGGTGGCCGAGTTGACCGGTCGCTGGTGGTGGATGGGCCGCGAGTACGAAGCCGAGTGGGACGGGGCGGCCAACGAACTGGTGCTCACCCTGCAACGGCCGACCGGGGCGACGCCGTGGCGTTTCGCCCCCGAGGGGCCGGGCCGGTGGCGGGGCCGCTCCGGCACGAACGACGGCGAGATCCTGGCCGTACGGCGCGACGCCGCGGGTCGGGCCGAGGCGCTGGACATCGCCACCTTCGTCTTCACCCGCGACCCCGACCGCCTCGCCTGACCACACCTGACAGTCGCCCGCGACGTGGTCCTGGTCGTCGGCGCTGCCAGCCCGGTAGACAGACCTACGCGTCGGGTAGACAGACCTACGCGTCGGCGGGCGGGACCGTCACGAAGTCGATCAACCGTTCCATCGCATTGATCAACGGGGTCTCCACGTCGTGGAAGCTGTCCACCCGGGAAAGGATGATCCGCCACATGTCCGCCGGCTCGGCCACCCCGAGCGCCGCGCAGACGCCCTCCTTCCACGGCCGTCCCGGTGGTACCACCGGCCACTCCCGGATGCCGAGCTTGGCCGGCTTCACCGCCTGCCACACATCGACGTACGGATGCCCGGTGATCAGGACGTACGGTGAGGTCACCGCCGCCACGATCCGACTCTCCTTGGACCCCGGCACCAGATGGTCGACCAGAACACCCAGCCGGCGCTCCGGTCCCGGTGCGAAGTCCCGCACCTCGGCGGCCAGCGCGTCGATGCCGTCCAGCGGTTGCACCACCACGCCCTCGATCCGCAGGTCGTCCCCCCAGATCCGCTCCACCAGCGCAGCGTCGTGGACACCCTCCACCCAGATCCGGCTGGCCTTCGCCACCTGGGCGCGAACGCCGGCAACCGCGATCGAGCCGGACGCCGTACGGCGGCGGGCCGTGGGTGCGGCGGCTGGCGGGGGGCGGCGCAGTGTCACCGGCTCACCGTCGAGCAGAAACGCCGCCGGCAGCAGCGGAAAGTTACGCCGCCGACCGTGCCGGTCCTCCAGCACCACCGCGCCGGACTCGAACCCGACCACCGCGCCACAGAAGCCGGAGTCCGCGTCCTCCACGACGAGGTCCGGCTCGGCGTTGACCTCCGGTACCGCCCTGCGCCGCCGCCAGTTGCCGGCCAGCACGTCATCCCCGTACAACCTCCCCATACGGCCACGCTAACGGACAACCGAGGCCTCGGCGGCACGGGACGCGCCGCGTGACGCGCCTCTCGCGCCGGTGGCACGGCTCGTCAAGCAGAGGCACGGCTCGCCGAACGGTGGCGTGACGCTCGAAGCAGTGGCGTGGACCGCCGAACGGTGGCGTGGCGCTCGAAGCAGTGGCGTGGACCGCCGAACGGTGGCGTGGCGCTCGAAGCAGTGGCGTGGACCGCCGAACGGTGGCGTGGCGCTCGAAGCAGTGGAACCGCGCTCGAAGCACACCCGGCCGGCTGTGAACCCGCCCTCGGCCGCACCCGAGACAGGGCAGCGGTTAGGACGTACCCTTTCCTGCATGTCCCCCGCAGCAAGCGCGGCGACTCTCGCCGCGCGCCGATCCAGTCGGTTCGTCGCCTGGGTACGCGCATGGCGCGCCGGGCTCGTGCCGTACGACGAAATCGCCGACGAAATCGCCGGTGACGAGGAGCATCTCGTTGCCGATGCGCCCGGCACCTGGACGGACGTACCGCTGCGGCAGGCGCTCACGAGCTTCTCCAAGCTCTCCCCCGACGAGATCAGGTTGGTGCTGCCCGCCCCCGGCGACCCGCGTGGCCTGCCCGGGCCCGGCCCGTTCGCGGGCGCGGCGCTGGTCGCCGAGGAGGCCGTCGTCGCCCGGGGCCTCGGCCTCATCCCCGAGGTACGCACGCACACCTCCGGATCGGGCATGACCTTCGAGACCGTGCTGTGGCGGGTCTATCCGCTGCCGGACAACGCACCTGCCGCCTCCGCCACCCATCCCGGAACGGCCGAGGCCGAAGCGGAACTGTCCGTCGCGCTCGCCGAGACCACCGCAGCGCTCACCCGGCTCGACGTCGCGCAGTGGCGTCCCGAACTGGCCGGGGCACTGGCGGAGCTGCGCCGGCCGAACGGGGGCACCGACCTGCCCCCGGGCTTCGATCCACGGGCCCGGCGGCTCTTCGCCCGGGCCAGCGTGCTCGACCAGGTGCTGGCACTGGCCGGACACGCCGCACCGGGCGGTGCGATCAACGGCTACGAGGCTCAGCAGCGCGATGCCGCGTTGCGTCCCCTCACCACCGCCTGCCGACGGGCACTGGTCGCTGCCTGCAACGCCCCACTGGCCGCCTGAGCCGCCATCACCGGCCAGGCCGACGACCACCGGCGACCAGGCCGTCGACCATCACGACCAGGCCGCTGATCATCAGCGGCCTGCCAGCCCGTCGATCCTGGTAAGCACCTCGGCGACGTACGAGTGTGCCTGTGCCTTCAGGTCGTCGGTCCAACTCTCCTCGGCGTACGTGCGGCACAGGTAGAGCTGCTTGGCATGTTCCAGTACGGGGCGGTGTTCCGGCGACAGGTGATCGTGGGCCCAGTCGGCGGCGGCGTCCTTCGACCTGACCTCGCCGGTGGCCAGCGTGGTCCAGATCCGGGCAAAGGTCAGCACGACGTTGCGGGTGTCGCTGTCCAGGTCGGCCAGCAGTTCAGGGACGCCCGCCACGCTCGCGCGGACCAGGTCGGTGGGCGGCACCGGGTCGAGGACCTGTGCCGGTGGCGGCCCCAGGAGGGGACGATCACCGCGCAGCACCATGGAAATCAGCAGGGCCAGGTCCGGCATCGGTTGCGGCTGTGGGACGCCCCCGGCCTCGAACTCGTCGCGGAGCCACTCCCCGTACAGGAAGTCCCCGACCGGCGGAAACCGCCACGGTCGAACCTCGGACTGGACCACGACGGTCAGTTCGACCGGGCGGGTTCCGGCGGTCGGACCGGAGAGCTTGAGCAGCGCTTCGAGCAGTGCCCGCCGCTCCCGCCCGTCCATCCGTCGCCGGGAGACGACGAGCACGTCCAGGTCGCTGGCCGGTTTCAAGCCACCGAGCACCGAGGAGCCGTGCAGGTAGGCACCAATGGTCTGGACGCTCAGGACGTCACCGACCAGTTGCACGATCTTCTGGACCTGCTCCACCGGGCCATGGTCGGCCATCGGTCGGGCCGGTGCACCCGAATATCGTCCCGTTCCGGTCAGACTTCGTCGATCAGGTCGGCGACGGAGGAGACGATCCGCGAGGGACGGTACGGGTAACGCTCCGCCTCGGCCCGGGTGGCGATGCCGGTGAGCACCAGGATGGTCTGCAACCCCGCTTCCAGCCCACACAGAATGTCGGTGTCCATCCGGTCACCGATCATCGCGGTGGTCTCGGAGTGCGCGTCGATGGTGTTCAGCGCCGAACGCATCATCATCGGGTTCGGCTTGCCGACGAAGTACGGTGCCACCCCGGTCGCCTTGGAGATCATGGCCGCCACCGAACCGGCCGCCGGCAGAAGGCCTTCGTTGGAGGGGCCGGTCACATCCGGGTTGGTGCAGATGAACCGGGCTCCGCCCTCGATCAGGCGGACCGCCTTCGTGATCGCCTCGAAGCTGTAGGTCCGGGTCTCCCCCAGCACCACGTAGTCGGGCGTGTAGTCGCTGAGGACGTAGCCGACCGCGTGCAACGCCGTGGTCAGTCCCGCCTCGCCGATCACGTACGCGGTACCGCCCGGCCGCTGGTCGGCGAGGAACTGCGCGGTGGCCAGCGCGGACGTCCAGATCGCCTCCTCGGGCACGTCGAAACCCATCCGGGTCAGCCGAGCCTGGAGGTCCCGGGCGGTGTAGATCGAGTTGTTGGTCAACACCAGGAACGGTTTACCCGAGGCACGCAGCCGGTTGATGAACTCCGGAGCTCCCGGCACCGGGTGTCCCTCGTGTACAAGCACACCATCCATGTCGGTGAGCCAACTCTCCACCGGCTTCCGCTCGCTGGTACCAACGACAGTCCGCCCACCCACGTCGGCACTCCGGTCGGTCATGCTGAACCCCACTCTGCACGCGCATCTCTCTGACTGTGTCGTGCCGGTTTACCGCTGCGGTGAGGCAAGCCGGTCAGGACGCGGGGCCGGCTGGCAGCAGCCCGCCGGACAGGTGTCCCAGACCGGGAGCGTACCGAGGCGACGGCGGGTCGTACCCGCTGGATCAAGGCGTTCGGTGACGAGTTCGCGGACCATGGACACGAACCGGGGATCCGTTCCCGGGGTGGCCGCCCGTACGAAGTCCAGGCCGAGCCGCTCGGCGGTCGCCGCAGCCTCCGTGTCCAGGTCCCACACCACCTCCAGGTGGTCGGAGATGAACCCGATGGGGCTGACCACCACCGAGGTGACCCCGTCGGCCGCCAGCACCGCAAGGTGGTCGTTGACGTCCGGTTCCAACCACGGTACGTGCGGCGGACCGGAGCGGCTCTGCCACACCAGGTCGTACGGCAGGTCGGGGGCAGCCACCTCGGCCACCAGTTGCGCGGTCTCGCGCAGTTGTGCCTCGTACCGTCCTCCCTCGGGACCGGAGGCCGCCGCCATCGCCACCGGTACGGAGTGCGCGGTGAACACCAGCCGGGTGCTGCCACGCCGGGCCGGGTCGAGCGTGGCCAGCGCGTTCCGTACCGCCTCGGCGTGTGGTTCGACGAAACCCGGGTGGTCCCAGAACTGCCGCAACTTGTCGATGACCGGGGCGTCCGGTCCGACGGCGGCCCGTGCGGCGGCGATGTCCTCCTGGTACTGCCGGCAGGACGAGTAGCCGCCGTAGGCACTGGTGGCGAAGGCCAACGCCCGACGGACACCGTCGTCACGCATCTTCGCGACGGTGTCCGCCAGCATCGGATGCCAGTTCCGGTTGCCCCAGTAGACCGGCAGGTCCAGTCCGTTGGCGGCGAAGTCCGCCTCGATCGCAGCGATCAGGTCCCGGCACTGCTGGTTGATCGGCGAGACGCCACCGAAGTGCTGGTAGTGCTCAGCCACCTGGGCGAGGCGCTCCGGCGGGATCCCCCGACCCCGGGTCACGTTCGCCAGGAACGGCAGCACGTCGTCGGGCCGTTCCGGCCCACCGAACGAAACCAGGACAAGTGCGTCGTACGCCATGCCCTAATCTTGCCGCCCCCACCTTTCGCGTAAGGAAGGGCCCCTTGTCATCGCTTCTCGCCGGGAAAGGGCCCTTCCCTACACCGCTGGAGCGGGATCAGGCGCGCTCGGGCGAGGCCCCGAGGGCGTGGTAGCCACCGTCGACGTGGACGACCTCCCCGGTGGTGGCCGGGAACCAGTCGGACAGCAGCGCCAGGCAGGCCCGGGCAGCGGGCTCCTGGTTGGTCAGGCTCCAGCCCAACGGGGCGCGCTCGGTCCAGGCGTTCTCGAACTGCTCGAACCCGGGAATCGACTTGGCCGCCATCGTACGCAGCGGACCGGCCGAGACCAGGTTGCTCCGGATGCCCTTCGGTCCCAGGTGCAGCGCCAGGTAACGGGAGGCGGACTCCAGACCGGCCTTGGCCACGCCCATCCAGTCGTAGACCGGCCACGCCTTGGTCGCGTCGAGGGTGAGCCCGACGACCGATCCACCCGGGCCCATCAGCGGTAGTGCCGCCATGGCCAGGGACTTGTAGGAGTAGGTGGAGACGTGCAGCGCGGTGGCCACGTCCTCCCAGGGTGCATCGAGGAAACCGCCACCCAGGCAACTCTGCGGCGCGAATCCGATCGAGTGCACCACGCCGTCGAGCCCGTCGACGTGCTCCCGGACCCGGTCAGCCAGGCTGGCCAGGTGCTCGGTGTTGGTGACGTCCAGCTCGATCACCGGAGCCGGGGCGGGCAGCCGCTTGGCGATCCGCTCGACCAGCGACATCCGGCCGAAGCCGGTCAGTACGACCGTCGCGCCATTCTCCTGGGCGAGCCTCGCCACCGAGAAGGCGATCGACTGGTCGGTGATGACGCCGGTGACGAGCAGCCGCTTACCGGCCAGCAGTCCAGACACGTACAGATCCTCCGTTGTTCGTTGTCAGTGGGCCCGGCTGCCGGCGGGCTGGCCGGCACGGGGACGACCGGTTCGGGCTCAGTGGCCCATGCCCAGGCCGCCGTCGACCGGGATCACCGCGCCGGAGATGTAGCCGGCGGTGTCGCCGGCCAGCCAGGTGACCACACCGGCGACCTCGTCGGCGGTGGCCATCCGCCCAGCCGGGATCGCCTTGCGGATCTCCGCCTGGCGCTCCTCGGACAGGACCGAGGTCATGTCGGTCTCGATGAAGCCGGGTGCGACCACGTTGGCGGTGATGTTGCGGCTGCCCATCTCCCGGGTGATCGAGCGGGCGACGCCGACCAGGCCGGCCTTGCTGGCCGCGTAGTTGACCTGTCCGGGTCCGCCGTACAGGCCGACCACCGAGGAGATGAAGATCATCCGACCCCACCGGGCGCGCAGCATCTTGCCGGTCGCCCGCTTGGCGACCCGGAACGCACCGGTCAGGTTGGTGTCGAGCACCCGGGTGAACTGTTCCTCGGACATCCGCATCAGCAGCGTGTCGTCGGTGATGCCGGCGTTGGCGACCAGCACCTCGACCGGGCCGAGCTCCGCCTCGACCGCCGAGAACGCCTCGTCCACCTGGGCCGAGTCGGTGATGTCGCACCGTACGCCGAACAGGTCGGCCGGCACCTCACTGCCCCGGTGGGTCACCGCCACCCGGTCCCCCTGCTTGGCGAAGGCCTGCGCGATGGCCAGGCCGATCCCCCGGTTCCCCCCGGTCACCAACACGGTACGGGCCACGGTGTCCCCTCTCTCACACGATCGGACGGTGCGCGATGGAGACTAGGCGCTACCCGCAGGTAAGTAGTAACCCGGGGCAGGTCATACCGGGGTATGACACGCGGAATGGCACCACAGGATCATGGCGGTGTCGACGAGGCGACGTAGCCTGCAGAAAGTGAACGACCCATCGGTTACCAGTGCCTGGCGTGCCCCGGTCCGTCTCGTCGCCGGACCGGACTATCCGCCGATCGGCGGACGACGGTCACCACGCTGGCCGCGCTGGCGGATGCTCCTCATCCAGGCGGGCCTGCTGCTGCTGATCGGCCTGACCGCCGCCGGCACGCAGTATCTGCGGAACACCAGGGGCCTGCCGGAGGCGTACGCCATCCCGCTGGCCATCGGCAGCACGTTGCCGGCGGCGGTCGCACTCCGCCGTCCCCTGCTGGCCTGGCGGATCTGCTACCCCCTGCTCTACCTCGGGGTCGTCGACCTCACGCCGACGGAGGCCTGGCCCTGGCAGCCGGTGCAGATCCTCGGCTTCCTGTTCGTCTTCGGTGTGCTGGCCGTACGCGCCGACACCGGGGTCGCCACCTGGGCGGGGCTGCTCAGCCTGATTCCGCTCTACGTCTTCACCGAGACGACCGCCAACGCGCACGGCGTCACCGTGCTCATCACGGCCATGCTCGTGCTCGGAGATCAGATCCGGCGTCGCCGACAGACCCAGCGCGCCCTCGTCGAGCAGGCGGAACAGAGCGAGTTGGAGAAGGCCCGGCGGGCCGTACTCGAGGAACGCACCCGGATCGCCCGGGAGATGCACGACGTGGTTGCCCACCACATGTCGATGATCGCAGTGCAGGCGGAGACCGCACCGTACCGACTCGACGCGTTACCGGACCCGGCCCGGACCGAGTTCACCGCGATCGCCGGCTCGGCCCGGCAGGCACTGGCCGACATGCGCCGGCTGCTGGGCGTGCTGCGTAGCGAGTCCACCGGTCCGGAAACCGCCCCGCAACCGGGGCTGGCCGACATTCCCGAACTGGTCGAGAACGCCCGCCGGGCCGGTATGACGGTCGTCCTGGCCGGGACGCCACAGCCCGTCGACGGGACGGCGCCACCGGAGGCGGTCGGGTTGGCGGCGTACCGGATCGTGCAGGAGGCGCTGGCCAACGCGGCCCGGCACGCCCCCGGCGCGGCGGTCCGGGTGGCGCTGCACGCTGCGGCGGAAGCCATCACCGTACGGGTCGACAACGACAGCACCGCCGGCCCGACCGGCACCCCGGGCCGGGGCACCGGGCACGGGCTGACCGGTATGCGGGAGCGCGCCCGACTACTGGGCGGTACGTTCACCGCCGGCCCTCAGAACGGTGGTTTCACCGTCGAGGCCCGGCTGCCGTACGACGGGGAGGACGAGAGCGGATGATCCGGGTGTTGATCGTCGACGACCAGGCAATGGTGCGGCAGGGCTTCGGCGCGCTGCTGGCCGCCCAGCCCGACCTGCTGGTCGTGGGTGACGCCGCAAACGGGGCCGAGGCGGTCACCGCCGCCCGGCAACTGGACCCGGACGTCGTACTGATGGATGTCCGGATGCCGGTCCTCGACGGCCTGGCGGCCACCCGGCAGCTACTCGGCAGCAGGCCGGACGCGGAGCGTCCCCGGGTGATCATCCTGACCACCTTCGACCTGGACGACTACGTGTACGAGGCGCTACGGGCGGGGGCCAGTGGTTTCCTGCTCAAGGACGCGCCGGCCGCCGAACTCGTGCACGCGGTACGGGTGGTCGCCGCCGGCGACGCGTTGCTGGCCCCGGCGGTGACCCGCCGGCTGATCGCCGAGTTCGCCGCCCGTCCCGGCCGGAACCGGCCCCGGCCGACCTCGCTGGCCGCGCTCACCGCCCGGGAGACCGAGGTGCTCCGGTTGATCGCCCGGGGCCGGTCCAACGGCGAGATCGCCGCGGACCTGGTGGTCGCCGAGCAGACCGTCAAGACGCACGTGGGGCGGGTCCTCAGCAAGCTGGGACTGCGCGACCGGGCGCAGGCGGTCGTCGTCGCCTACGAGTCGGGTCTGGTCGCTGCGGGCGAGTAGCTCCGCGGTAGCACCGTACAGACGGCTCCCTGGGGTGACGCCCGGGATCGTGCCGGTCCCGCACCCTTCCGGTCGACATCGATCGGAAGGGGACCGGAAATGGATCGACGGCTGCCCACTCACGGCCTGGTACTGGCCCTGCTGGGACTGGGGCTGCTGGCACCGCATTCCACCCCGGGGACCATGCCGGTGGCGACGGCGGGGTTCGTTGCGGCCTACCCCGGGGTGGCGGCGGCGATGCGGGCCGCCGGTCAGCCGTACGCCGGTTGGGTCGACCAGGGCAGGTCCTTCCTGGCCTTCGACCCGCGCGGCAACGGTACGGCCGTCGAGGTGCTCGGCGACCTGGCAACGGCGGACCGGATGGTGGTGCTGGTGCCCGGGGTGGCCACCACACTGGCCGACTTCGACCGTGGGCTGGGCGGCGTCGCGCACCGGGCTCCGGCGGTCCAGGCACGGGCGCTGTACGACCAGATCCGTGCCGAGGACCCGCGGGCACGGGTGGCGGTGCTGGCCTGGCTGGGGTACGACCCACCGGACGGTCTGGGCTGGGCGGCGGTGCGGGACAGCAGCGCCCGGACCGGTGCCCGGTCTCTGGTGGAGTTGGTCCGGACACTGGCCGCCCACCGACCGACCGCGACGATGACACTGATCGGGCACAGCTATGGCGCACTGGTGGTCGGCCTGGCTGCCCCGTACCTGCCGGCGCAGGTTTCCGACCTGGTCACGCTGGGTGGCGTCGGGATGGGCGTGGACCGGGTCGCCGAACTGCGTACCGGGGCGACGGTCTGGGCCGCACAGGCAGCCGACGACTGGATCCGGCGGATTCCCCAGGTCCGGGTGCTGGGGGTGGGGCACGGAATCCGCCCGGCGGAGCCTTCCTTCGGTGCCCGACCCCTGCCGGTGGACGGGGTCGTCGGGCATGACGGCTATCTGGTCCGGGGCACCGGGACCCTCCAGGCGGTCGCCCGGGTCGTGCTCGGGCCGGGCCGGACAGCCGCGCCGACCGTACCGGCAACACACGTCGAAAAGATCCAGGCCACATCCCCGTACCCGCGCGCGTGACCATTGCGTGACGAATTGACAAGCAGACGAAAAAGTAACTCACGGTAATCGAAATACTTCACTCGCCGCACCTTTTTCCGGCTGTTCCTTCTGCTCTTTCGGTGATGCCCGGCACGCTTGGTTGATTGCAGACAGTTCGCGCTCCGGGTGTACGATGATTCGCGTTCCGGACCCGGCCGACCTGTGGAGGTGATCGCTGTGCGAAATAGCGATCCCCCGAGTCGTAGCCGGGCCGATCGTCACCCCGGCTGAGCCACGACTCAGTCGGTGAGCTGACCCGGTCCAGCTCGCCCACCGCACACCGCCAGCCCCGGCACCACCGGGGCCGTCACGGTGTGTATGCGGTCCCCGTCGTTTCGCCTCGGCGGTGGTCGGGCCCGGTTACGACTTCGTGTGCGTGCCCTGTCTTCCCTCAGGCCCCGGACGGCTCCTGCCCTGCCGCCGGGCCGCCTCAGCCGCCGCCGGAGAACGCCAATGAGCCGCTACGTCGCCCCGCTGGGCTTCACCCTCGCCGCCGTCTGGGTCGTCGTCCTCTTCGTCCTCGTCAGTGGGACCTGACCCGCCGGAATCAGCCCCTCGCCCACCGATCTGAATTGCCCTGACCGGCGCACCCACATATCCCCGGCCGCATTGAACGTGATGCCCGGGGTGGCGGCTCGGGGATACGACCTGCTCGAAGTGGCAGAACGCAGATCCGTCCAGCCACGGCAACCGGAACCTGGGCGAAGTATGGACTCTGCCCCTGGGTGAAGCCGCAGCATCATGTTTGCCGGTCACCCGGACCGGTGCGAGGAGGGGTGGCTGTGGGGCTGCTGACGATCGGGGCATTCGCCCGGGCTGCACGCCTGTCACCGAAGGCCCTGCGCCTGTACGACGAGCTCGGTCTGCTCCGCCCGGCTGCGGTGGACGAGGAATCAGGGTACCGGTTCTACGATCCGACCCAGTTGGAGCGGGCCCGGTTGATCGCCTGGCTCCGACGGTTGAGCATGCCGCTGGCCCGGATCCGTCAGGTGTGCGACCTGGAGCCGCAGGCGGCGGCTGCGGAGGTCGCCGCCTACTGGGCACAGGTGGTGGCCGAGACATCGGTACGCCAGCAGCTGGCCACCTTCCTCATCGACTATCTCTCGGGAAGGGGCAGCGCCATGGGCGAGGCAGGGAACATGCTCGGCATCCGCTACGCGGCCAGGTCGGAATCCGGGCTGGTACGGGCCAGCAACGAGGACACCGCGTACGCCGGCAGCCGGCTGCTGGCAGTGGCCGACGGGGTACGCGGCTCGGGCGGCGGCCTGGCCAGCGCCGCCGCCGTCGAAGCGCTCAAGCCGTTGGAGACGCTGACCGTACCGGCCGGGGATCTCCTCAGCGCCCTTGCCGACGCGGTCGACCAGGCTGACCGGGCGATCCACGGAATCGCCGAATCGACGGCGGACGGCGAAGCGGCCACGACGCTGACCGCGATGCTGTGGTCCGGCTCCCAACTGGCGCTGGTCCACATCGGTGACACCCGGGCCTATCTGCTGCGCGACGGCGAGATCTTCCAGATCACGCATGACCACACCTACGTACAGTCCCTGGTCGACGAGGGGCGGCTCAGCCCGGAGGAGGCCGCATCACATCCACAGCGTTCGCTGCTGATGCGTGCACTCACCGGTACCGGCGGGTTCCGGCCGGACCTCTCACTGCACCAGGCCGCAGCCGGTGACCGCTACCTGTTGTGCTCCGACGGGCTCTCCAGCGTCGTCCCGGGCGAGGTGCTTCCTGACGTGCTGTCCGGCACCGACGACCCTGACCAGGTCCTCGACAGGCTGGTGGAGCTGGCGTACGCCAACGGCGCGCCGGACAACATCGCGTGTGTGGTGGCCGACGTCGTGACGGTGTGACCCGGGTGGCCACCTCCGTCGCTGGTATGGCCGACGGATGATGCTGGGGCCCGCCGGACGGTTTGCCCGGCGGGCCCCAGCAATGGTCCATCGAACAGGCACCGGGCCCGCCGGACGATCTACCCGGCGGGCCCCAGCAATGGTCCATCAAACAGGCACCGGGCCCGCCGGACGATCTACCCGGCGGGCCCCAGCACTGTTTTTTATCGAACAGGCACCGTCAGGGCAGCCGGGAGGTCCACAGCAGACTCATCGCCGCTGCGGAGAGCGCGAACAGCAGTGCGATACCGGCGTACCACTGGGTGATCTCGCGAGGCTCGGTACGGAACCCGATCGAGCTGCCCATGTCCTGGTAGACCTGCTTCAACTCGTTGACCGACGCCGCCTCGTAGAAGAATCCCTGCGTCGTCTCGGCCAGTTCGGCGAGCGCATGCCGGTCCACCGGCACGCCCTGGACCCGTCCGCCGATCTCCACCTGACCCGAGTCGGTGCCGAAGGCGATGGTGGACACCGGCACGTTCGCCGCCTGTGCCGCCGCAGCCGCCTCCTCGACCGAACGTCCCGAGGTGCGGAAGCCGTCGGAGAGCAGGACGATCCGGGCCGGTGGGATGCCGGAGGCTCCGTCCGCCGGCACCGACCGGATGGCCTCCAGGCAGGTGAAGACCGCCTCCCCCGTCGCCGTCGCCTCGGCCAGCACCAGACCGTCGATCGCCTGGGTCACCGCCGACCGGTCCTTGGTCGGCGGCACCAGCACGTTCGCCGACTTGGCGAAGGCAACCAGACCGAGGTTGAACGTCCCGGGCAACTCGCCGACGAACTGTTTCGCCGCCTCCTGGGCCGCCTCGAGGCGGTTCGGTGCGACGTCCGCCGCCTGCATCGACAGCGACACATCGATTGCCAGCATGATGGTGGCGCGCTCGAGGGGCTCCTCCTTGTCGACCGCGGGACGGGCCATCCCGGCAGCCAGGGCGATCAGGCTGAGCAGGAGCGCCCCGGCGGAGAGGTGCCGCCGCCAGCCCAGGCCCCTGGGTGCCAGGCTGCGCAGTAGCTCCACGTTGGTGAACCGGATCGCGTACGACCGGCGGTGCAGCTGCCGCCAGACGTACGCACCGGCCACCGCGAACACGGGCAGCAGTGCCAGCAGCCACCACGGTTCCAGAAAACGGATCATCGTGTCGTCCCTCGGGTACGGGCGTGCCGCGCAGCGGCGACGAACCGCACCATGTCCAGTAGCCAGTCAGAGTCGGTACGCAGTCGCAGGTGCGCTGCGCCGGCAGCGCGTAGCTCGTTGGCGATGGCGGTCCGCTGCGCGGAGGCGGCCTCAGCATAGCGGCGACGCAACCGGGGGTCGGCGGTCTGCACCTCGTGCAGTTCACCGGTCTCCGGATCGACCAACGCCAGCACCCCGACGTCGGGCAGTTCCAGTTCACGTGGGTCGACCACCTCGATGGCCAGCACGTCGTGCCGTACGGCCAACTTGCGCATGGGTCGCCCCCACTGTTGCGGCGGGGCCAGGAAGTCGGAGATCACCACCGCCACGCCCCGGCGACGCGGCGGACGGTTGAGCATGTCGACCAGGGCACCCAGGTCGCTGCGGCCGGGCTGGACCGGGGTGTTCGCGATCGCCCGCAGCAGTCCCTGCGCCTCCTTGCGGCCCGGCCGGGCCGGCAGCCGTACCATCCGGCCGGGGCCGCCCCGGTCGCCGGCTCCGGTGCCGCCGCTGCCCACCACCGCCCCGATCCGGTTGCCACCCCGTACGGTCAGATGCGCGATGGCCGCCGAGGCGGCCACCACCAGGTCCCGCTTGAGCCAGCGGCCGGTGCCGAAGTCGAGGCTGGCCGACAGGTCCACGGCCAGCCAGGTCTCCAACTCCCGATCGGCGACGGTACGTTGCACGTGCGGGACGGTGGTCCGGGCCGTGACCGGCCAGTCCATCCGTCGTACGTCGTCACCCGGGCGGTACTCCCGCGACTCGCCCGCCTCGGTGCCCGGCCCGGGCAGCAGCCCCAGGTAGTCGCCCTGGAGCAGGCCGTCGAGCTTGCGCGTGACCAACAGTTGCAGTCGGGACAGCACCACCTCGGACCGGGCCGCGCTCCCGGCGGTCGACCGGCCGGCCGACCAGGAGTCGGCTGCCGTCACGGCATCCGTCCGGGCCAACCGGCGACACCGGGCGGGCCAGCCGGGCTGGCCGGCGGGGCGGATACGGCGTTCTGCCGGGGTGCGACCGACGGCATCGGGATGGTGCTCATCACCCGACCGACGATGTGGTCCGGCGGCACGTCGTCAGCCAGCGCGTCGTAGCTGAGCACCAGCCGGTGACGCAGGATGTCCGGCGCGATGTCCTGCACGTCCTGCGGCAGCGCATAGTCGCGACCGCGCAGCAGTGCAAGTGCCCGGGTGGCCCGGACGATGCCGAGTGAGGCGCGGGGACTGGCCCCGTACTGGATGAGCTGCCCGACGTCGGGCATGCCGTGCTCGGCCGGAGCCCGGGTGGCCAGCACCAGCCGTACGGTGTAGTCGACCAGTGCGTTGTGTACGAAGACCTGGTCGGCCTTGCGTTGCAGGGCGATCAGGTCGGCCGGGGTGAACACCGGCACCGGCTCCGGTGGGGCGATCCCCATCCGGTAGACGATCTCACGTTCCTCGGCGTCCGTCGGGTAGCCCACCATGATCTTCATCAGGAACCGGTCCCGCTGCGCCTCGGGCAGGGGATACACCCCCTCCTGCTCGATCGGGTTCTGGGTGGCCATGACCAGGAAGGGGTCGGGCACCCGGTGGGTCTGGCCGCCGATCGACACCTGCCGTTCGGACATCACCTCCAGCAGCGCCGACTGGACCTTGGCCGGTGCCCGGTTGATCTCGTCAGCCAGCAGGAAGTTGACGAACACCGGGCCGAGTTCGACGTCGAACTTCTCGCTCGACTGGCGGTAGATCCGGGTGCCCACGATGTCCGCGGGTACCAGGTCCGGAGTGAACTGGACCCGGGAGAAGCTGCCCCCCACGACCTTGGCCAGGGTCTCCACGGCGAGGGTCTTGGCCACCCCGGGCACCCCCTCCAACAGGCAGTGTCCCCGGGCCAGGAGGGCGACGAACATCCGCTCCACCATCCGGTCCTGGCCCACGATCACTCGTTTGACTTCGAACAACGCGCGTTCGAGCAGGGTCGCATCCTCGGCCGGGGTGGTACCCGGGGCTGGGGCGCCGCCGGCGACGGGCGGTGTCGGGGCATCGGGCGTGGTCGGCTGGGCCACCGGTCCTCCACAGCGGGTCAAATTAAGTCGAAACTGCTGCCGCACCAAGCCTCGCACGTCCGCCTGAAAGGGTGGACATGGAGAACCGGATTTCCGATCGACGACGCGCCGGGGACGCAAAACGTCGGGCGCGGCTAGACATGGAGGGGTTTTCCATGTGTACGATGCAGCCGTCGCCGGGCGGCTCCCCCCGTGGCCGCCCGGCGCTCACAACCCGTGTGGTCAGGCCCGTAGACTCGCGGAATGGCCGACGTCTCCCCGGACCAGCCCACATCGCCGCCGATCTGCTCGGCCCGAGGTTGTCGGGCGTCGGGTGTCTGGGCACTACGGTGGAACAATCCCCGGCTACACACCCCTGAACGACGTAAGACCTGGCTGGCCTGTGCCGAACACCGGAGCACCCTCGGCGATTTCCTGGACGCGCGGGGCTTCCTGCGCGAGGTGGCACCGGTCCGACCATCGCCTACGCTCGACGGCGTGGACGAACGCGACGAGGTGACCGGTTGAACGACGGCCCGACCCCCAGCCCGACGCCCGGAGCAGACCCGACGGCCGGCCCGAGCGGTCCGGTGGCGCCTGGGCCGAGCAGTCCGCTGGAGCCGTGGCCGGAAACCGTACGGTGGGAGCCGGTGTCCCGGGACCTGATCTGGGTCGAGCTGCTCCAGTTCTCCTTCGGGCTGGTGGTGGTGCTGGTCGGCCTGGGTGTCGGCTGGGCGTTGACCGGCAAGTGGATCTTCGGTCTCGCCCTGGTCGCGGTGCTGCTGCTGGCCGTACTGCGGGTGATCGCGATCGTTCGGGCCGTACACGCCTGGGGCTACGCCGAGCGGGACAACGACCTGCTCGTCCGGCACGGGCTGCTGATCCGACGGCTGTCGATCGTGCCGTACGCCCGGATGCAGTTCGTCGACGTCAGCGCGGGTCCGCTGGAGCGGGCCTTCAACCTCGCCACCGTCCAGTTGCACACCGCTGCGGCGGCCAGCGACGCCAAGGTGCCCGGCCTGCGCCCGGCGGAGGCGTCCCGGCTACGCGACCGGCTCACCGCCCTCGGCGAGGACCGCATGGAGGGCCTGTGAGAAGGCCGGCCCGGTGAGCCACCCGGAACCGACCGAGCCGAGGCAGCGGCTGCACCCGCTGAGCCCGCTGCTGCACAGCGCCAAGTCACTGGTCGTGATCGTCGCCGCGCTGTCCTGGTCGACGCTGTCGAGGATCGGCCTCGGCTGGTTCGCCGCCCTGGTGACGGTGCTGCTGCTCGGTGCCGTCGTGCTGTCGGTGGTCAGCTGGTTCAACACCGGCTACCACATCGTCGGACGGGAGCTACGCATCCACGAGGGGCTGCTGTGGCGGCGTACCCGGGCGATCCCGCTGGAACGCCTCCAGGCGGTGGAGGTGGTCCGGCCGCTGCTGGCGCAGCTCACCGGTCTGGCCGAGCTGCGGTTGGAGGTCGTGGGCGGTGGAAAGACGGAAGCCCCACTGGCCTTCCTCACGGTCACCGACGCGATCGCGCTACGGGATCGGCTACTGAGCCTCGCCGGTCACGCCCCGCAGCACCTGGCGGCGCCCGGTGCCGACACCGCAGTGGCTGCTCCCGCGCCGCAGGGCCGGCCCGTGCACGCCGTGACCAACCAGGACCTGCTGGTCAGCCAGTTGCTCACCCCGCAGGCGTTCTTCCTGCCGTTCGGCGTGGCCTTCGTACTGGCCCAGTTCCTCTACGAGGGCTCGTGGTCGTTCATCGCCGTTGCAAGCACCGTGACCGCCACCGCCGGCGTGGTGCTGCAACCGGTACGTCGGGTGCTCGACGACTGGAACTTCCGGCTGGCCCACGTCGACAATGCCGTACGGGCGCAGCACGGGCTGTTGGAGACCCGCGCGCAGACCGTACCGCTCGAACGGGTGCAGGCGGTCACCGTCGTCTGGCCGCTGCTGTGGCGGTTCAAGGGGTGGCTGCGGCTGCGCATGGATGTGGCCGGCTATTCGGCGAGCCCGGAGCAGGACGGCCGGAACCGTTCCGACCGGTTGCTGCCGGTCGGTGACCTGATCACCGGCCGCATGGTCATGTGGGAGGTGCTACCCGGCGTCGACTTCGCCCGGTTGCCGCTGACCCCACCCCCGGTACGGGCCCGCTGGCTGAACCCGCTGGCCCAGCCGCTGCTCGGTGCCGGGCTGTCCCCGGAGGTGTTCGCGGTTCGCAGCGGCCTGCTCACCCGCCAACTGGTCGCCGTACCATATGCCCGGATCCAGAGCGTACGGGTGGTGCAGGGTCCGGTACAGCGGCGACTGGGGCTGGCCACCGTACACGTCGACACGGCTGGCGGGCAGGGCGCGGCGGCAGCCAACCGTGATCTTGCCGAGGCCTGGGCGCTGGCGGCCGAACTGACCGCCCGGGCCCGCGCCGCCGGGCACGCCCGCTGACCCGCCCAG
>NZ_JBHTMP010000066.1:0-36826 GCF_042679305.1 Micromonospora sonneratiae
GGCTGCCGCGCCCGACGGCCCGCCGACTCCGCGCGCAGCGGTGGTGGCGTCATCTGGTGCCGCGTCCGCGTCCGCATCCGCGTCCACGTCGTGCGGCTGCTGGTGCGCGGTTGCTTCCTTTTCGACCCGGGCGTGCCGAGGCGGTACGGCCAGGCGCAGCACGTCGGCGAGGCTGCCCGCGTAGCGGTCGGCGATCGCGCGGGCCAGCCGGGCGATCTCCGGGGTCAGCGCCGGCTCGGGTGAGACCAGCCGCTCCAGGTACATCAGCCGGCCGGTGTGGGTGGATGCCTCGGCCCGTTCCAGCAACCAGCCGTCGACGAGTTGGCCGGCGAAACGGACCCGGACCCGGGTGCCGGGCTGTGCCGTCTCGGCCCACTCGGCCGGTACCAGGTAGTCGAACAGCCGGTCCAGGTGCGCCAGTGGCACATCCACGCAGACGCGAGCGACCGGCAGCCCTTCGGCGGGCCGCCGGTCGCTGCGCTGGTCGCTGGTCAGGCCGCCGCTGCCGACTTGAGGTCAGCCGCCCGGTCGGTGTTCTCCCAGGTCAGGTCCGGCAGCTCACGGCCGAAGTGACCGTACGCCGCCGTCTGCTGGTAGATCGGCCGCAGCAGGTCCAGGTCCCGGATGATCGCCGCCGGACGGAGGTCGAACACCTCCGTGACCGCCTTCTCGATCCGGTCCACCGCGACGGTCTCCGTGCCGAAGGTCTCCACGAACAGGCTCACCGGGTGCGCCTTGCCGATCGCGTACGCCACCTGCACCTCGCACCGCTCCGCCAGGCCGGCCGCGACCACGTTCTTCGCGACCCACCGCGTCGCGTACGCCGCGGAGCGGTCGACCTTCGACGGGTCCTTGCCGGAGAACGCCCCGCCGCCGTGCCGGGCGTAGCCACCGTAGGTGTCCACGATGATCTTCCGGCCGGTCAGGCCCGCGTCACCCATCGGGCCACCGATCTCGAACCGGCCCGTCGGGTTCACCAGCAGCCGGTAGCCCTCGGTCTCCAGGCCCAGCCCTTCCAACTCCGGCGCGATGACGTGTTCGCGTACGTCCGGGGTCAGCAGCGACTCCAGCGAGATGTCCGCCGCGTGCTGGCTCGACACCACCACCGTGTTCAGGCGGACCGGCCGCAGCCCGTCGTATTCGATCGTCACCTGCGTCTTACCGTCCGGACGCAGATAGGGAACCGTTCCGTCCTTACGCACCGCGGCGAGTCGACGCGACAACCGGTGCGCCAATGCGATCGGCAGCGGCATCAACTCCGGCGTCTCCGAGCAGGCGAAACCGAACATCATTCCCTGGTCCCCGGCGCCCTGCGCGTCCAACGCGCTCTCCGAGGAACCCGAACGCAACTCGATCGCCGAGTCCACGCCCTGCGCGATGTCCGGCGACTGGGATCCGATCGACACACTCACGCCACAGGACGCCCCGTCGAAACCTTTCTTCGACGAGTCGTAACCGATTCCCAGAATCGTGTCCCGCACGATCGTCGGGATGTCGGCGTACGCCTTGGTCGTCACCTCACCCGCGACATGCACCTGCCCCGTCGTGATCAACGTCTCCACGGCGACGCGGCTGCGCGGGTCCTGGGCCAACAACGCGTCCAGGATGCCGTCACTGATCTGGTCAGCGATCTTGTCCGGGTGGCCCTCCGTGACCGACTCGGAAGTGAACAGGCGACGTGCCACGGTGCTCCTCAGATCTCGAAGGATTGTTGGCCGGCAGTGTACTAACCACGCACGGTCGCCCGACCGTCCGACCACATTGTGCTCAACGGTCAAGACATGCCGGCTAAGCGCGTTGTTACCAGATCCCAGACCGCGTCGGCGAGGTCTTCCTTGGATTGCTCGGGGAAAGATGTCACAGATCCGTCAGCGCCGAGAACCGTGGCGGTGTTGGAATCGGCACCGAAGACCTTGTCGACGCCGACCTCGTTGACCACGATGAGATCTGCTTTCTTACGGGTCAGCTTCGCCCGGGCATTGGCCTCGGCGTTGCTCGTCTCGGCGGCGAACGCCACCAGCAATTGGCCGGGGCGACGACGCTCCCCCAGCTCGGCGGCGATATCCGGATTGGTGACCAGCTCGATGGTGGGCGCGGTGCCGTCGTCCGATTTTTTGATCTTGTTGTCGGCGTACGTCGCGGGCCGAAAGTCGGCCGGTGCCGCCGCCATCACCACCACGTCCGCGTCGGCCGCCGCCTCCAGCGTCGCCTTGCGGAGTTCCTCGGTGGTGGACACGCGGCGCAGGTCGACGCCGGCCGGATCGGCCAGCGAGACGTTGGCCGACACCAGGGTCACCCGGGCCCCGCGGGCAGCGGCCGTACGCGCGAACGCGTAGCCCTGCTTGCCGGACGACCGGTTGCCGAGGAAGCGGACCGGGTCGAGCGGTTCCCGGGTGCCACCGGCGGTGACCACGACGTGCCGGCCGGCCAGGTCGGGTAGCGCCGACCCGCCCCGGGTCAGCACCCGGCGGGCGACCGCGAAGATCTCGGCCGGGTCGGGCAACCGTCCCTTGCCCGTGTCGGCACCGGTCAGTCGGCCGCTGGCCGGCTCGATCACCACCACCCCGCGCCGCCGCAGCGTGGCGACGTTGTCGACCGTCGCCGGATGCTCCCACATCTCGGTGTGCATGGCCGGGGCCAGCAGCACCGGACAGCGCGCGGTGAGCAGCGTGTTGGTGAGCAGGTCGTCGGCGAGCCCGTGCGCGGCCCGGGCCAGCAGATCAGCGGTGGCGGGGGCAACGACGACCAGGTCGGCCTGCTGGCCGAGGCGGACGTGCGGCACCTCGTGCACGTCGGCCCAGACATCGTCGGCGACCGGCTGGCCGGAGAGCGCCGCCCAGGTGGGCGCTCCGACGAAACGTAGGGCGGAGGCGGTCGGTACGACCCGGACCCGGTGACCGGACTCGGTGAACAACCGCAGCAGTTCGCATGCCTTGTAGGCGGCGATGCCACCGCCTACGCCCAGGACAACCTCGGCGGACATCGGCGGACCGACGTCCCTACGGCTGGTCGATCGGCTCGGCGGTGAGCAGCCCGGCGTTGATCTCCCGCATCGCGATCGACAGCGGCTTCTCCTGCGGCGTGGTCTCCACCAACGGGCCGACGTACTCCAGCAGGCCCTCACCGAGCTGGCTGTAGTACGCGTTGACCTGGCGGGCACGCTTGGCGGCGAAGATCACCAGTGCGTACTTCGACGAGGTCTTCTCCAGCAGCTCGTCGATCGGCGGGTTGGTGATGCCTTCGGGGCTGGCGATGGATCCCACGGGTAAACCTCTGCGTCTCTCAACCGCTGGCGTGCGGTCGGGCCGGTGTCAGAAAAGAACAACCGAGTAAGCCTACCAGTTGATCGGTGGCCCGCTCGACGCAGTCGTTGACGACCGTCGTGTCGAACTCACGTTCCACGTCGGCGTGGCAGTGCGTCCCGGGCGGGGCGAGGAACACCAGTCGCGCCCCGGGCATCGCGGCCCGCACCTGTCGGGCACCCGACAGATCGATCTTCAACAGGACCGGTCGACCGAGGTCCAACCGGGCCCGGATCGGTTCGGCGGGCGTGCCGAAGAGGTGGCCGCCGCACTCGGCCCACTCGAGCAGCTGTCCACCGACGATCATCCGCTCGAACTCGGCCCGGTCGACGAAGCGGCGGTCCTCGCCGTCGACCTCGTGGTCGCGGATCGGCCGGGTGGTGACCGGAACCGAAACCCACACCCACGGGGTACGCGCCCGGACCATCCCGACCACGCCGCCCCCACCGACCCCGGAGGGGCCGGCAAGGACGGTGAGCCAGGCGGCCGGGCGCGCACCGTCATCCATGCTCACTGCTTGTTTCTACCTGCTGCCGCGATTCAGTTCGCGGCGAACTCTCCAAGCAACGCCTTACGCTGCTGCTCGCCGAGGCCACGCAGGCGCCGGCTGTCAGCAATCTTGAGCTTTTCCATGATCTGGGTCGCCCGGATCTTGCCGATACCCGGCATCGCCTGCAAGACGGCCGAGACCTTCAGCTTGCCGACGACGTCGTCCGACTCCGCCCGGTCGAGGACGGCGGCGAGGGTGGTCTTGCCCTGCTTGAGCTGCTCCTTCAGCGCTGCACGGGCTTTGCGGATCTCCGCAGCCTTTTCCAGCGCAGCTGCACGCTGCTCGGGGCTCAGTGACGGGAGCGGCACCAGTTCTCCTCAGGCCCCTATCGCGACGGCACGGAACGCACCGCCGCTGATGTGAAACGTGGTGTGCCTGAAAACCAAAGGGGTTTGTGGTTCCCAGCGCGGGGAAAACTAGCGGCCTGCGGAGATTTCGGCAACGTGGGCGCGCCATGATCACGAAACAGTGACCCACACATCAGTCACGAACCGCTGCCCAGCGCGGCCCGACAGTCGGCCAGAACCCGGTCCACCGCCGCCCGCAATCCGGCGGCGTCCGGGCCCGCGTTGAGCACCTCACGGGAGTACGACGGCAGCACCGCCGACAGGTCGCGACCGAAGACCGTACGCAGGTCCGCCGCCGTTCCGCCCTGCGCGCCGAGGCCCGGAGCCAGCAGCGGGCCGCCCACCCGGGACAGGTCGTGGCCGGTGTCACCGACGGTCGCCCCGACCACCAGGCCAAAACTTCCCAGCGGCTGCGCACCCGCGTTGAGCTGGGAAATCTCGTCGATGACCGTCTGTGCGACCGTACGTCCGTCCGCGCCGCGCGCGTGCTGGACGCTCGACCCCTCGGGGTTCGACGTGAGCGCGAGGACGAACACGCCACCGCCGTGCGCCGCCGCCGTGTCGAACATCGGAGCGAGCGCGCCGACGCCCAGGTAAGGGCTTGCGGTGATCGCATCGACATACAGGGGACTGGATGGCTCCAGGTACGCGGACGCGTACGCGCTGACCGTCGAACCGATGTCGCCACGCTTCACGTCGAGCAGGACGAGCGCGCCAGAATCCCGCAACTGTCGGATAGTTGACTCTAGTACCGCGACCCCCTGAGCGCCGAAGCGCTCGAAGAAGGCGGACTGGGGTTTGCACACCGCCAGCCGGTCCCCCAGGGCATCGACCACGATCTCACTGAAGCGTGCCAACCCCGTCAGGTCGTCGGGCAGCCCCCACCGGGCCAGCAACGCGGGATGCGGATCGATACCCACGCACAACGGTCCCCGTTCCGCCATCGCCCGGTACAGCCGGGTTCCGAAGCTCTCCATCGTTGTCTCCTCTCCCGCCATGGGACATGCCGTGACGACCCGCCCGGGCATCCCGGAACGCCCATGGCTGCCGTCCCGGTCACGCCGGCTCACCGACCCGGCCCTCCGCGACCCCGGACATCGGGGCCGCCGTACGCTCAACCGCCATGCGCCCTACGCCCAACCACCGCCCGCCCGGGCCGCCGTACGTTCAACCCGCCGCAACGGCAGCGGCCACCCCTTCGGTGATCCGGGCCAGGTCCTCGTCGTCGGTCACGTAGGGCGGCATCGTGTAGATCAGGTCCCGGAACGGGCGCAGCCAGACTCCCCGGGCCACGGTCGCGGCGGTGGCCGCGGCCATGTCCACCTCGTGGTCGAGCTGCACCACGCCGATCGCACCGAGCACCCGTACGTCGAGGACTCCCGGCGCGCCCCGTAGCGGCTCCAGACCGCTCCGGAGTGCCGTCTGCACCCTCGCTACCTCGGCCGGCCACGTTCCCGCGCCCAGCAGCCCGAGAGAGGCGTTCGCGACGGCACAGGCAAGCGGGTTACCCATGAACGTCGGCCCGTGCGCCAGCACCTCGCCCCCGGCACCGATCCCCTCGGCGATCGCCGACGTGCACAGCGTCGCCGCGAGGCTCAGGTAGCCACCGGTGAGCGCCTTGCCGACACACATCACGTCGGGCGCGACCCCGGCGTGCTCCGCCGCGAACAGCCTGCCGGTACGGCCGAACCCGGTGGCTATCTCGTCGAAGACCAGTGGGATGTCGTACGCCCGGGTCACCTCACGCAGCACCCGCAGGTAGTGCGGATTGTGGAACCGCATGCCACCCGCCCCCTGGACGACCGGCTCGACGATGACCCCGGCGAGTTCGTCGGCATGCCGGGAGACCGCGTCGGTCAGCTCGGCGACGTACGCGTCGTCGACCGGAGCGTCGAAGCCGGCCGGGGGCTCGGCGGTGAAGACCTGCCGGGGCAGCACGTCCGTCCAGAGGTGGTGCATGCCCCCCTCGGGGTCGCAGACGCTCATCGGGTGGAACGTGTCGCCGTGGTAGCCGCCCCGCCAGGTGGCCAGCCGGTGCCGCCGCGGGCGACCCCGACCGCGCTGGTACTGGAGGCACATCTTTACGGCGACCTCGACACTGACCGAGCCGGAGTCGCTGAGGAAGACGTGCTCCAGGCCGGGTGGACTCAGCTCCACCAGGCTCCGGGCCAGTCGCACGGCCGGCTCGTGGGTGAGGCCACCGAACATCACATGGCTCATCCGGCCGAGCTGGTCGACGACGGCGGCGTCCAGCACCGGATGCCGGTAGCCGTGGATGGCCGCCCACCACGAGGACATGCCGTCGACGAGTTCCCGCCCGTCGGTCAGTCGCAGCCGTACCCCGGCGGCGCTGGCCACCGGGTACGGGTCCACCCGGGCGGGCATCGGCGCGTACGGGTGCCAGACGTGCGCCCGGTCGACGGTGACGACTTCCTCAGGGGTCACGCCCTGCGCTCCTCAGCTCGGCCGACGGTGCCGTACGTCCGCACGACGGCACGGTCGGGCAGCGGCCGGTCGGTCATGTCCGGGCTGCCCGGGCAACCGACCGCACCAGGGCCGGTCCCCGGTAGATGAACCCCGTGTAGAGCTGCACCAGGCTCGCCCCGGCGTCGAACATCCGGGCCGCGTCGTCGGTGTCGACGATGCCACCCACCCCGATCACCGGGAGCTTGCCGCCGGTCTCCCGGTGCACGAAGGCGACCACCTCGCGGGCCCGGTCGGTCAGCGGACGGCCGGACAGACCCCCCGTCTCGGCGCCCCGGCCGGCATCGGCGGCGGCGAGTCCGGTCCGTCCGAGGGTCGTGTTGGTGGCGATCACCCCGGCCGCTCCCCGGTCGAGGCAGACCTGCAACACCTCCGCGATCGCCGGTTCGGTCAGGTCCGGCGCGATCTTCACCAGGATGGGCTTCTCCCCCACCAGCGCCGCCAGCAGTGCGTCGAGGTGGTCCCGATCCTGCAACGCCCGCAGTCCGGGGGTGTTCGGGGAGGAGACGTTGATCGCGAAGTAGTCGCCGTGGCCACGCAGCGCCCGGTAGGACGCCTCGTAGTCCGCCACCGCCTGGTCCAGCGGCGTCACCTTGGACTTGCCGAGCGAGATCCCCAGCGGCACACCGAGCGGGCGGGGCAACGCCGCCAGTCGCCCGGCCAGCGCCTCGGCTCCGGCGTTGTTGAAGCCCATCCGGTTGATCAGCGCCGTGCTGTCCCGGAGCCGGTACAGCCGGGGCTGCGGGTTGCCCGGTTGGGCGTGCGCGGTGACCGTACCGACCTCGACGAAACCGAAGCCCAGGGCCGGCCAGGCCGGCAGCGCCCGCCCGTCCTTGTCCAGTCCGGCGGCGAGACCCACCGGATTGGGGAACCGCACACCGAAGACGGTCCGTGGGGCCGCGACGGCGTAGCGGGCCCGCAACGCCGCCAGGGCGGCCGGCTGGCCGGAGAGTCCGGCCAGCCGGTGCAGGGTCCACTCGTGCGCCGCCTCGGCGTCGCCACCACCGATGCGGAACAGCACCGGTCGCACCAACCGCTCGAAGATCACCGCGTCGCCACCTGATCCCGGCAACCGGGCTCGCCCACTGGTCGGCTGCGCTCGCTCCTCGCGCTCACTGGACCTGCTCCTGTTCGCGACTGCGGGGCTCGCTTCGCTCACCTCGCGTTCCAGCGCTCACTGGTCGGCCCGCAGTGCGGCGTGCAGCTGTTGCAGCGGGCGCACCTCCAGTTCACCCCGGATGCTGGCCTCGATGCCCATGATCGCGGCAGCCGCGCCGGGCACCGTGGTGATGCACGGGATGTCCGCGGTGACCGCCGCGCTGCGGATCTCGTACCCGTCGAACCGGGCGCTGGCCCCCGAGCCCTGCGGGGTGTTGATGACCAGCGCGACCTCGCCGGCGGCGATCAGCGACACCGCGTCCGGGCCGCCGTCGCCGGCTTCCTCGTAGTGCTTGCGGATCACCTCGCAGGCGACGCCGTACCGGCGGAGCACCTCGGCCGTGCCGGAGGTGGCGACGATCTCGAAGCCCAGATCCGCCAGCCGCTTCACCGGGAAGATCATTCCCCGCTTGTCCCGGTTCGCCACCGAGACGAAGATCCTGCCCGAGGTGGGCAGCGAACCGTACGCCGCCGACTGCGACTTGGCGAACGCCCGCCCGAAGCCGGTGTCGATGCCCATCACCTCACCGGTGGACTTCATCTCCGGTCCGAGCAACGAGTCCACGCCCATCCCGGTCGGGGTACGGAACCGCTTGAACGGCAGCACCGCCTCCTTGACCGCGATCGGTGCACTGTCGGGCAGCTTCCCGCCGTCGCCGGTGGCCGGCAGCAGCCCCTCGGCCCGCAGGTCGGCGATGCTCTCGCCGAGCATGATCCGGGCGGCGGCCTTGGCCAACGGCACCGCGGTCGCCTTCGACACGAACGGCACGGTCCGCGACGCCCGGGGGTTGGCCTCCAGCACGTAGAGCACGTCGTCCTTGAGCGCGTACTGCACGTTGAGCAGGCCCCGCACCCCGATTCCGCGCGCGATCTCCTCCGTGTAGCGACGTACCTCGGCCAGGTGCGGACCGGCCAGGGTGATCGGCGGGAGGACGCACGAGGAGTCACCGGAGTGGATGCCGGCCTCCTCGATGTGCTCCATCACCCCACCGAGATAGATCTCGCCCGTCCCGTCGCAGAGCGCGTCGACGTCGATCTCGATCGCGTCGTCGAGGAACCGGTCGACCAGCACCGGATGCTCCGGGGAGATGTCGGTGGCCCGGCCGATGTAGTCACGCAGCGTCGGGTCGTCGTAGACGATCTCCATGCCCCGCCCGCCGAGCACGTACGACGGCCGGACCAGGACCGGGTAGCCGATCTCCTCGGCGATCTTCTTCGCCTCGTCGTACGAGGTGGCCGTCCCGTGCGCGGGGGAACGCAGGCCGGCCCGGTCCAGCACCGCGCCGAACGCGCCCCGTTCCTCCGCCAGGTGGATCGACTCCGGCGAGGTGCCGACGATCGGCACCCCGGCCTCCTTGAGCCGCTTGGCCAGGCCCAGCGGGGTCTGGCCGCCGAGCTGGACGATCACACCGACCACCCCGGGCCCGCCGGCGGCCCGGCCGGAGGAGTCCTCCGCGTGCCAGACCTCCAGCACGTCCTCGAAGGTCAGCGGCTCGAAGTAGAGCCGGTCGGCGGTGTCGTAGTCGGTGGAGACCGTCTCCGGGTTGCAGTTGACCATGACGGTCTCGTATCCCGCGTCCCGCAGGGCCATCACCGCGTGCACGCACGAGTAGTCGAACTCGATGCCCTGCCCGATCCGGTTCGGCCCGGAGCCGAGGATCAGCACCTTCGAGCCGGCCGAGGGGGTCACCTCGGTCTCCTCGTCGTACGACGAGTAGTGGTAGGGCGTCGCCGCGCTGAACTCGGCCGCACAGGTGTCCACCGTCTTGTAGACCGGACGCAGACCGAGCCGGTGCCGCAGCGTGCGTACCCCGTCCTCGGCTGCCAGCTCCGGGCGCAGCGCCGCGAGCTGCCGGTCGGAGAGCCCGGCCCGCTTGGCCCGCCGGAGCAGCTCACCATCGAGTACGGCCGCCTCGACGATCTCGGCGCGCAGTTCGATCAGCTCGACGATCTGGTCCAGGAACCAGGGGTCGACACCACCGGAGGCGGCCGCGACCTCGGCCACCGAGCCACCCAGCCGCAGTGCCCGCTCGATCGTGTAGATCCGCCCGTCGTGCGGCGTACGCAGGGCCGCCAGCGTGTTCTCCAGGGTGGCCCCGGCCGGGTCCGGCTGGGTCCAGAAGCCGGCCGCCCTGGTCTCCATGGAGCGCATGGCCTTGTTGAGCGCCTCGGTGAAGTTGCGGCCCAGGCTCATCGCCTCGCCCACCGACTTCATCGTGGTGGTCAGCTCCGGGTCGGCACCCGGGAACTTCTCGAACGCGAACCGCGGGATCTTCACCACGACGTAGTCCAGCGTCGGCTCGAAGGCGGCCGGCGTCTTGAGCGTGATGTCGTTGGGGATCTCGTCCAGGGTGTAGCCGATGGCCAGCTTCGCGGCGATCTTCGCGATCGGGAAGCCGGTCGCCTTGGAGGCCAGCGCCGACGAGCGGGACACCCGGGGGTTCATCTCGATGACGACGAGCCGGCCGTCGCGCGGGTTGACGGCGAACTGGATGTTGCAGCCGCCGGTGTCGACCCCGACCTCGCGCAGCACCGCGATGCCCAGGTCGCGCATCCGCTGGTACTCCCGGTCGGTCAGCGTCATCGCCGGTGCGACGGTCACGCTGTCACCGGTGTGTACGCCCATCGGGTCGATGTTCTCGATCGAGCAGACGACGACCACGTTGTCGTTGCGGTCGCGCATCAGCTCCAGCTCGTATTCCTTCCAGCCGAGCACGCTCTCCTCGATGAGCACCTCGTGCACCGGGCTGGCGGCCAGACCGGCCCCGGCGATGCGCTCCAGGTCCTCGTCGGTGTGTGCCATGCCGGAGCCGAGACCGCCCATGGTGAACGACGGCCGGATCACCACCGGCAGGCCCACCTCGGCCACGGTGGCCCGGACCTCGTCCATCGAGTGGCACACCCGACTGCGCGGGGTCTCGCCGCCGGCCTTGGCGACGATCTCCTTGAACAGCTGCCGGTCCTCGCCGCGGCGGATCGCGTCGATGTCCGCGCCGATCAGCTCGACGCCGTACTTCTCCAGCACCCCCGCCTCGTGCAGCGCGACCGCGGTGTTCAGCGCGGTCTGTCCACCGAGGGTCGGCAGCAGCGCGTCCGGACGCTCCTTGGCGATCACCAGCTCGACGAACTCCGGGGTGATCGGCTCGACGTACGTGGCGTCGGCGAACTCCGGGTCGGTCATGATGGTGGCCGGGTTGGAGTTGACCAGGCTGACCCGCAGTCCTTCGCTGCGCAGCACCCGACACGCCTGGGTGCCGGAGTAGTCGAACTCGCAGGCCTGTCCGATCACGATCGGACCGGACCCGATCACCAGGACATGCTTCAGATCTTTCCGCTTAGGCACGCTCATCCTCGCTCAACTCGGTGCCGGGCCGCCCGCCACGCTCGATCAGCTCCGCGAAACGGTCGAACAGGTAGTCCGCGTCGTGCGGGCCGGCTGCCGCCTCGGGGTGGTACTGGACGGTGAAGGCGGGCACGTCCTTCGCCCGCAGGCCCTCGACCACGTTGTCGTTGAGGCACACGTGACTCACCTCGACCCGACCGAAGTCGGTGTCGATGACCTGGTTCAACGGCGCGTCGGCCGCCCTGAACCCCTGTTCGCGGCCCGGCCAGTCGACCGCGAAGCCGTGGTTGTGGCTGGTCACCTCCACCTTGCCGGTGGCCCGGTCCAGGACCGGCTGGTTGACACCCCGGTGGCCGTATCCGAGCTTGTAGGTGCCGAAGCCCAAGGCCCGGCCGAGGATCTGGCTGCCGAAGCAGATCCCGAAGAGCGGGATCTCGCGACGCAGCACCTCACGGGCCAGGGCGACCGGGTGGTCGGCGGTGGCCGGGTCGCCGGGACCGGGTGAGAGGAAGACCGCGTCCGCACCGGTGGCCAACAGATCGTCTATTGTGGACGAGAGCGGCATCACGTGGGTGGTCACACCCCGTGCGGCCAGCCGTCGTGCCACGTTGCGCTTGATACCGAGGTCGAGGGCGGCGACGGTGAAGCGGTGCTCCCCCTCGGCGTCGACGGTGTACGGCTTATCGGTGCTCACCTCGGCGGAGAGGTCCGCGCCGACCATCTGCGGCGCCTGCCGGACCCGCTCCAGCAGCGCCTGCGGATCGTCGTCCAGGCTCGAGATACCGACCCGCATCGCCCCGCGTTCGCGCAGGTGGCGGGTCAGTGCCCGGGTGTCGACACCGCTGATGCCGACCACGCCCTCGGTGGCCAACCGGTCCTCCAGGGTCCCGGTCGCCCGCCAGTTCGACCCGGCCCGGGCCGGGTCGCGCACCACGTAGCCGGCCACCCAGATCCGGCCGGACTCGTCGTCCTCGTCGTTGACACCGGTGTTACCGATGTGCGGCGCGGTCTGCACCACCACCTGCCGGTGGTAGGACGGGTCGGTCAGCGTCTCCTGGTAGCCGGTCATGCCGGTGGTGAAGACCGCCTCGCCGAAGGTCTCCCCGATGCTGCCGTACGCCTCGCCCCGGAAGGTCCGCCCGTCCTCCAGTACGAGGATCGCCGGCCTACGCCTGTTAGTCATCACTTGACCGCCTTTCCGTCGAGGACCGTCGGCTCGCCCCGCAGGAACGTCGCCACGATCCGGCCAGGCAGCACGGTGCCGGCATATGGGGTGTTACGGCTACGACTGGCCAATTCGGCCGCGACGACGGTGCGTCGGGCGGCCGGGTCGACCAGGGTCAGGTTGGCCGGCGTACCGGGGGCCGGGTCGATCCCGTGCTCGGCGAGCCCGGCGATCCGGGCCGGGGTACGGGACATCCGCTCGGCGATCAGGTCCCAGTTCGGGCCGAGTACGTCCAGCACGATCGACAACGCGGTCTCCAGCCCGAGCATTCCCGGCCGGGCGTACGCCCACTCGCACTCCTTGTCCTCGAGCGCGTGCGGGGCGTGGTCGGTCGCCACGATGTCGATCACACCGTCGGCCAGGGCGGCCCGCAGCGCGGCGATGTCCGTGGCCGTACGCAGTGGCGGGTTGACCTTGAAGACCGGGTCGTAGGTGGCCGCCGACTCGTCGGTCAGCAGCAGGTGGTGCGGGGTGACCTCGGCGGTGACGCGTACCCCCCGGGCCTTGGCCTGGCGCAGCACCTCGACGCTGCCGGCGGTCGAGACGTGGCAGACGTGCAGCCGGCTGCCGACGTGCTCGGCCAGCAGCACGTCCCGGGCGATGATCGCCTCCTCGGCCACCGCCGGCCAGCCGGTCAGCCCGAGCCGGGTGGAGACCTCACCCTCGTGCATCTGGGCACCCTCGGTCAGCCGGGGTTCCTCGGCGTGCTGGGCGATCACGCCGTCGAAGGCCTTGACGTATTCCAGTGCCCGGCGCATCAGCCGGGGATCGGCCACGCAGTGCCCGTCGTCGGAGAAGATCCGGACCTGGGCCGCGGAGTCGGCCATCGCGCCCAGCTCGGCCAGCCGCTCGCCGGCCAGTCCGACGGTGACCGCACCGATCGGCTGCACGTCGACCAGACCGGCCTCACGCCCCAGCCGCCACACCTGTTCCACCACGCCGGCGGTGTCCGCGACCGGGGAGGTGTTGGCCATCGCGCAGACCGCGGTGTAGCCGCCCAGCGCCGCCGCCCGGGAACCGGACTCGACCGTCTCGGCGTCCTCGCGGCCCGGCTCGCGCAGGTGGGTGTGCAGGTCGACCAGGCCGGGCAGGACGACCAGGCCGGCGGCGTCGATGATGACCGCTCCCGCCACGTCCAGGCCCCGACCCACCTCGGCCACCACGCCGTCGCGGACGAGCAGGTCGGTCGGTTCGGAGCCGACCACGCTTGCGCCCTTGATCAGGTACGCGCTCACTGTTCTTTTCCCCCAGTCACTGGTTCTTCCCCCCGAGTAGCAGATAGAGAACGGCCATCCGGACGGAGACACCGTTGGTGACCTGTTCGACGATGGTGGAGCGGGGCGAGTCGGCCACCTCCGGGGCGATCTCCATTCCCCGGTTCATCGGACCGGGGTGCATGACGATCGCGTGGTCGGGCAGTCGACGCATCCGCGCCCCGTCCATGCCGTAGCGACGGGCGTACTCCCGCGCCGACGGGAAGTAGGAGGTGTCCATCCGCTCCCGCTGCACCCGCAGCATCATCACCACGTCCGTACCGGGCAGCACCGCGTCCAGGTCGTAGGAGACCTCGGTCCCGGGAGCCAGCGCGACACTGATGTCTACCGGAATCAACGTGGGGGGACCGACCAGGGTCACCTTCGCACCCAGCGTCGACAGCAGCAGGACGTTGGAGCGGGCCACCCGGCTGTGTAGCACGTCACCGACCACGGCCACCTGGAGACCGGCCAGCCGGCCGAGCCGGGACCGCATGGTGTACGCGTCGAGCAGCGCCTGGGTGGGGTGCTCGTGGGTGCCGTCACCGGCGTTGACCACCGATCCGTCCACCCAGTTGGCCAGCCGGTGCGGCGCACCGGAGGCCGGGTGCCGGATCACGACCGCGTCGGCGCCCATCGCCTGGAGGGTCAGTGCGGTGTCCTTGAGGCTCTCGCCCTTGGAGACGCTCGACCCCTTGACCGAAAAGTTGATCACATCTGCGGAGAGCCGCTTGGCCGCCGCCTCGAAGGAGATCCGGGTCCGGGTGGAATCCTCGTAGAAGAGGTTGACGACCGTACGACCGCGCAGGGCGGGCAGCTTCTTGACCTCGCGACCGGCCACGGTAGCCATCTCGGCAGCGGTGTCCAGGATCAGGGTCGCGGTGTCCGCGTCGAGGTCGGCGGCGGACAACAGGTGCTTGATCACGAGTTGAACCTGCTTTCGTTCGCGACCGCGTAGAGCCTGACCTCGTCGGTGCCGTCCGTCTCGGCCAGCGTGACCCGGACGCTCTCGGCCAGGGCGGTGGGAATGTTCTTACCCACGTAGTCGGCGCGGATCGGCAGTTCGCGGTGCCCCCGGTCGACGAGGACGGCCAACTGCACCGAACTGGGTCGGCCGAGATCGCTCAACGCGTCCAGCGCGGCGCGCACGGTACGACCGGAGAAGAGGACGTCATCCACCAGAATGATCCGTTTGCCGTCGATGCCCCCGGAAGGCACTTCCGTCGGGCCGATCGCCCGGATGGCGTTACGTCGCAGATCATCGCGGTAGAGCGTGATGTCGAGCACACCGACCGGTACGTCCACGCCCTCGAAGGTGCTGATCCGGGCGGCCAACCGTCGGGCCAGCGGCACACCCCGGGTCGGGATACCGAGCAGTACGGTGTCGGCGGCACCCTGGGTCTTTTCCAGAATCTGATGGGCGATCCGGTCGACCACCCGCTGGAGATCAGCGCTGGTCAGGATGACCTTCACGGACGGTGGCGGAACCGGCGCAGGCTGGGCAGCCGGCGAGTAGGCCACGGCGGACCTCCTTCCCCGCCTCACGGGACGGGTCGTTAAAGGATGTCTGGATCCGGCCGGGCCGCGTGCGGTCCCGTACCGGGGCTTCACGCCACGTTACCAGCGCCCACAGGGTTTCCCGTTTCGGGTCGCTGACCCCTGAATCAGCCCCCCGGCAAATCGCCCACTAAGGGCGATCTTGTCAACAGTAAGGTCACGACTACTTGACCCGGTGTCGCAATCCCCGTACCGTCACGCTCCGTAGCGATCGCTGGGGAGAACCCCAAGCCAGCATTGGGAGTGTCCGCATGCCCTCTGAGTACGCCAAGTCGTTGGGTGCCCGTCTGCGTTCTATCCGTCAGCAGCAGGGGCTGTCCCTGCAGGGGGTGGAGGAGAAGTCGAACGGGCGTTGGAAGGCAGTCGTAGTCGGGTCGTACGAGCGTGGTGACCGTGCCGTCACGGTGTCGCGTCTCGCCGAACTGGCCGACTTCTACCGGGTACCCGTCGCGGAACTGCTGCCCGACGGCAGCGGCATCCGCCACGAGCCCACCAACAAGATCGTGCTCGACCTGGAGCGTCTCTACGACGACGCATCCGAGGAACTCGCCTACGTCGCTCGCTACGCCCGGGCCATCCAGCAGCAGCGGGGTGACTACAACGGCCGGGTCCTGTCGATTCGTGCGGACGACCTCCAGTCGCTCGCCATCGTCTACGACTCCTCCCCGTCCGGGCTGATCGAGCGGCTGACCGAGCACGGTGTCTTGGTCGCCGACCCTCGGGCGCTCTTCGCCTCCTGAGAAGGTCCAAACCCGAAGGGCCCGTGCCACCCGGCACGGGCCCTTCGGCGTGTCTGGCACCTCCCAGCCAAATTGGACGCAGGCGCACGGGTCCACGCTCCGATTCGGCAGTGCCCGGTGGCCGTACGCCCCAGGAGGTGACCCTGGCCAGGGCGGCAGCTACCAAAACATCGGTCGTCCGACGTATAGGGAAAACTCCGGTGGCAGCGTCCGCAACAGTTCGGGCGGCGCTTCCCGGTGCCACCTGGCCAGCCGGTGGTAGTCCCGCCCGAAGGATCCGGCGCCTACCGAGCCCATCGCCATGATGAGACCCAGCGGCAGCACGAGTAGCAGGTGGAGCGAGAGCGTGGACTGGATCAGCGTCGCAGCCAGCAGGGCGAAGACGCCAGCGAGCATGACCAGACCTGCTGCCCAGGAGTAGTTCCTCGCCCCTGACAGGCCAGGTTGCGAAACGGTCCAGGACGACGCGTCCATCGCGGCGATCGCCCGGCTCTGACTCACCAGCAGCAGAACCACCCCCGGCAGTCCGAACACGATGAAGCTCAACGGAAGCAGTAGTCGGGTGGAGCCGACACCCGACGGCACACCGCACGCAGCGATGAGGACGCCGACTCCCCCGACGATCGCGTAGAACAACCGCCACCCCCGCAGCCGTTGCGGGAAGGCGCGTAGATCCTGAACCCCCCGCTCGGGCGGCCGGTATGGGCTCGTCATTGCGCCAGCTTCCACGATGCACCTTCGCGGTAACGCTCGCTCTTCGAACCCGGCCACTGGCCGCCATCAAGGGCGCTCCGGTCGAACAGGCGGTTCCGCAGTGTCGCCATGGCGTCATTGGCCCGCTCCGCAGTCAGCATGAAGCCGCCGACACCCACCGAGACGCCAGCCAGCAAAGCTGCCAATGCCTCGAACACGAATGCCACAGCCGCCGGAGCACCGATTCCTGTGCTCGCTGACGCAACTGCTGCAACAACGCCCGAACACGCCATCAGCAGTGCGGCGGCGACGGCGGCCCACAGCGCGCAGATGGCCACCGCCACGTGGCCCAGCGCCGTGTGCACGTCCGCGCCGATGCTCTGCAGGGCGACGAGCGCCTCCTTCTGACGAGCGGTCGTCGCCGCGTACATGTCGGCGGCACGCCCGTCCCACGCGTAGTTCGCACTCAGGTGCAGGTCGTTCATCTCGCCGACGTGCTCGCTGAGTGGGCCAGCGAAGTTGGCGACCCAACTCGCCCCGGCGTCCCACACCTTCCACGGCTGTCCCACCCGGCTCAGCAACCGTATGATCTCCGCCTTCAGCCGCCGCCGGAAGTCGTCGAGCTGGTCACAGAGGCTGGCGACCTGTTCGGCGACGACCGGCAACAGTCGGGTCGAACGACGGGCGTTCTCGATCACCTGGTCGATGCCAGCGGACAGTCGTTCAAGCAGCCGGCGCACCCGTTCGACCAGTTCCTCGAAACCGGCGATGACGATCGGCACCGTTATCGGAGTGGTCACACCATCCTCCTAGATCGGGGTGAGGCGCCCGGTCGCCCGCTCATCAGCCTGGTCGTAGTGTCTGGCCGCGAGATTCAGTGCATCCGCGACGTCGACGAAGGTCCGAGCCCCCTCCATGGTGAGTTGCGCGGCCCGCTGCTGGATCTCGGCGTAGAGATCAGGCAGGCCGATCGCCGCGCTCAGCCCACACATGTCCTCCGCGCTGAGAGTGAGGCTGCTGGCGGTCTGCGAGGCGGTGAAGAGGGTTCCGGACCAGCGCATCCATTCCTGCGCGTCCTTACGCAGGGCCTCGGTGGCGACTGTCAATCGGTCGGGAGGAGACATGCTTGCCCTTCAGATCGGAGGGTCAGTCCCGTAACAGGCCGACGGTACGTAGCAGAGCGACCGGATCGGTGGTCAGCGTCCCGAGTTCGCCCAGGGCTGCCGGTTGCGGCACGGCCTCGGACTGGCTGAGCGATCGGTGCGCATCGACAAGAGCGGCGCGAATGGCTCGACCGACAGCGGTGGCCGACGCCCCGGCCAGCCAACGCGGGTCGGCCTGTAGTTCGATCAGTTCGCCGGCGCTGATCGTCACGGTGACTTCCCGATCGGCGCTACGGCCCTGCGCGGTGGCCGGTCCGGCTCCGACGGTGAGCCGCTGCACCTGGTCCAGTGCGGCTTCGGCGTCGGCCAACAGGGACATGAGACCGGACAGGTTGCTCTGCACCCGGTAACCCAGCAGGTCACCCGGTTCGGCATCGGATGGCAGGTCGACGGGGGAAGGCTGGCGGTGACCGGCGGGTGGAGCGGGCGGGGAGGATGTCTCCACCGCCTCGCTCCACGCCGTCACGCGGGCACCAACTGCCGCCTGCCACGCCTGTCGTACGCCGTCGGCAAGACCGTCCGAGCCGACGGCACTGCGCCACTCGCTGGCCAACTCCACGTCAGCCGGCTGGCCTGCCTCGTCGAGGACGATTCGCACCGTGCCGGTGGGATCCTCGCCAGCATAGGCACCGGCGGTGGCGGTGGAAGCCGCCGCAAGCTGACCGGCCGACGCCAGCAACTCGTCACGTAGGCGCAGGACAGCAGCCAGGGATTGCTCCCCGTGAGATTGGTACATCCAGTCCCCGTTCGTACCCCACCGGCGTGGATTCGCGCCCACCTTAACTACGCACGGTGTGAGGAACAACCCGGGGCGCACACAAGGTCGAAAACCAGACAGTGCGCTCGGGGACTATCGGGTGGCGTACTCGGCGATCCGGCCCAGGAGACCGTTGAGGAACCGGGGCGAATCATCGGTCGACATCTGCCTGGCCAACTCGACCGCCTCGGTGATCGCCACCGCGTCGTCGATCTCGTCGACGTAGAGCAGTTCGTAGACGGCGATCCGGGCGAGGTTACGGTCGACGACGGGCATCCGGTCCAGGGTCCAGCCCTCGGCGTAGCTGGCGATCAGCTCGTCGATGCGGTCCAGGTGTGCCGCCACACCTTCGACCAGGCCGATCGCGTAACCCATGTGCTCCGGCCGGGGCTGCTCCAGCCGCTGAAGGTAGCCGGCCAGCACCTGGACAGGCGGAAGATCGCGCAGGTCGGCCTCGTAGAGCACGTCCAATGCCCGCTTACGCGCCTTGCGGCGGGCGGGCATCTGCGATTTCGGGCCCTCCGCCATCAGGCTCGGCCGAGGTAACGACCGTCGCGGGTGTCGACCTTGATCTTCTCACCGGTGGTGATGAAGAGCGGCACCTGCACCGTGGCCCCGGTCTCGACCGTCGCCGGCTTGTTGCCACCGGTGGAACGGTCGCCCTGCAGACCCGGCTCGGTGTAGGTCACCTCGAGCACGACGCTGGTGGGCAGTTCGATGTACAGCGGCACACCCTCGTGCGTGGCGACGATCGCCTCAGCCTCCGGCAGCAGGTAGTTGGCCGCCTCGCCGACGGTTCCACCCGGCACGTTGATCTGGTCGAAGGTCTCCAGATCCATGAAGACGAAGTCCTCGCCATCGGCGTACAGGTACTGCATGGTGCGCTTGTCGACGGTGGCGGTTTCTACCTTGGTGCCCGCGTTGAAGGTCTTGTCGACGACCTTGCCGGAAAGCACATTCTTGAGCGTGGTACGCACGAACGCGCCACCCTTGCCGGGCTTGACGTGCTGGAACTCCACGACGGCCCACAGCTCGCCGTCGAGGTTGAGGACCAAACCGTTCTTGAGGTCGTTGGTGGTGGCCATTTCCTGCCTTGATCTTCAATTGGCGGACAGACCTGACAAGTCTACTGGGCAAGGCCGTCCGACCGCTGGCACGGGTTGCCCCCGAACACACGTGCCAGCGCCGCGACGTCAGTCCTGGCCGGTTCCAGCCGAGGTGTCCGCGGCTGCCAGGGTCGCGATGTGCGACAGGGCGAGCCGGTAGCCGTCGACCCCCAAGCCGCAGATCACACCGGTCGCCACGGCGGAGACGACCGAATGGTGCCGGAACTCCTCCCGGGCGTGGATGTTGGAGATGTGCACCTCGACCAGGGGTCCACGCAGCATCGCGCAGGCGTCCCGTACGGCATAGGAGTAGTGCGACCACGCGCCCGGGTTGAGTACCACAGCGGCCCGTTCGTCGGCAGCCATGTGCAGCCAGGCCAGCATCTCGTGCTCGGCATCGGTCTGCCGTACCTCGACGTCCAGACCGAGTTCCGCGCCGCTGGTCCGGCACAACTCGACCAGCCCGGCATAGCTGACCAGTCCGTAGACGTCCACCTGCCGGGTGCCGAGCCGCCCCAGGTTGGGCCCGTTGAGTACGTAGACCTTCGTCACCGGGCTACCTTCCGATCGCGACTGCGGGGCTCGCTCCGCTCACTCCTCGCGCTCACCCAGCCACCTTCCGATCGCGACTGCGGGGCTCGCTCCGCTCACTCCTCGCGCTCACCCAGCCACCTCCGTCTCGTACGCCGCCTGCAACAGTTCGTCACTCGGACCGTCCAGTATGGACGGCTGGGCCAGCCCGTCCAGCACGACGAAACGCAACCGCGCACCCCGGGCCTTCTTGTCCACGCGCATCGTGGCCAGCAACTCCGGCCACACGTCGGCCCGATAGGCGGTGGGCAGCCCCAGGCTGTCCAGGATCACCCGGTGCCGGCCGACGGTGACCTCGTCCAGCCGGCCAGCCAGCCGGGCCAGGGTCGCGGCGTAGACCAGCCCGACGGAGACGGCGTGACCGTGTCGCCAGCGGTAGCCCTCCACCTTCTCGATCGCGTGGGCCAGTGTGTGTCCGTAGTTGAGGATCTCGCGGCGGCCGGATTCGCGCAGGTCACCGGTGACCACGTCGGCCTTGACCCGTACGGCCCGTTCGACCAGCTCGCGCAGCACCGGACCGGCCGGTTCGGTGGCTGCCGCCGGATCCGCCTCGATCAGGTCGAGGATGGCCGGGTCGGCGATGAACCCGCACTTGACCACCTCGGCCAGGCCGGCGGTCAGGTCCACCGGCGGCAGGGTGTCCAGCATGGACAGGTCGCACAGCACCCCGGCCGGCGGGTGGAAGGCACCGACGAGGTTCTTCCCCGCCGCCGTGTTGATGCCGGTCTTGCCACCGACGGCCGCGTCGACCATGCCGAGCAGCGACGTCGACACCGGCACCCAGCGCACGCCACGGAGCCAGCTGGCGGCGACGAAGCCGGCCAGGTCGGTGACCGCACCGCCGCCGACCCCGACGACCGCATCGGTACGGGTGAACCCCGCCGCACCGAGCCGGTCCCAGCAGGCCGAGGCGACCTCGATGGTCTTGCCGGCCTCGGCGTCGGGCACCTCGATCGGCAACGGCCGCAGGCCAGCGGCCGAGAGCACCTCGGCCAACTCCTCGGCACGGGACTTCAGGGGCGCGGCGTACAGCACGGCCACCTGCGCCGCACCGTCGACCATCGCCGGCAGGGTGCCGAGCAGGTCACGGCCGACGAGCACGTCGTACGGGCGCTCGCCACCAACCGGGATCCGGGTCATGTCGTTCATCGGATCAGAGCCTAGTGCGGCCCTGCTGTTACGGGTCGGCCGGGCGGTGGTCAGCCCCACGTACGGATCAAACGGGTCCAGTGACGGCGGAAGCTTCCCGGCGGTTGGGTGAACGTGCTGTGGATGCTGTCGAGCTGCCCCGTCTGTGGGGGCAAGCCAGCTCGCGCCGGCTTGCCCCGTTTGCGCCCCCAGCTCGACAGGCGGCCGAACGTGCTCCGTGAGGTGGCGGCCGAGATCACGGCGGATCCGGCGGTTACCGACAGTCGTCTGCCAACTGGACGAGAGCGGGGGTTGGCTGGTGTTCGGTCTCGGCGTGTCCGCGTCACCCTCGCTCGGGAATGAGGAGCGTTTTGCCGATGGTGGCCCGGGCCTCGATGGCGGCGTGTGCGGCGGAAGCCTCGGCCAGCGGGAACGTCTGGCCGATGGTCGGGCGGAGCCGGCCTGCGGCGGCCAGGTCGAGCGCCTCGCCGCTGAGGGCCCGGGCCTCGGCGGGGGTCAGGGGCGCACCACCGACAACGGTGATCGAGCGGGCGGCGAGGTCGGCGTCGTCGAGGGCGGACCACGAGCCGCTGGCCATCCCGTAGCTCAGCACCCGGCCGCCGTCGCGTAGGGCGGTGACCGCCTCGGCGGCGATGTCGCCGCCGACGCCGTCGAGGACCAGATCGAGCCCCGCGCACCCGGTGATCTCGACGACCTGACCGGACCAGCCGGGCGTCGAGTAGTCGACGTAACCGTCCGCACCGAGGGAGGCCACCAGGTCGCTCTTGCCCTGCCCGCCGGCGGCGCCGATCACCCGGGCACCGGAGCCGACCATGAGTTGCACCAGCAAACTGCCCACGCCCCCGCCGGCCGCCTCGACCAGCACCCATTCACCGGGCTGCACCTGCGCCCGCCGGTGCAGCCAGACGGCCGTACGGCCATCGGCCAGCAGTGCTGTCGCGTCCCGGAGCGGCAGACCGGCCGGGACCGGCACGGTGTCCTCGACGCGGGCCAGGGCCAGTTCGGCGTACCCGCCTTCTCCACCGGTGGTGGTGACCACGGTCGTACCGACCAGCGCCGGGTCCACGTCCGGTCCCACGGCGACGATCCGACCTCCCACACCGTTACCGGGAACCCGGGGAAGCACTGGTCGGTTCATTGCCGCCGGGCCCCGGCCGGCGCGGACCTGGGTCTCGACGAAGGTGATGCTGGCGAACTCCACCGACACGAGCACCTGCCCGGCACCGGCGACCGGGTCGTCGACCTGCTTGAACCGGAGAACCTCGGGACCGCCGAACTCCTCCATCACCACTGCCTGCATCGGCCTGGGCCTCCCCCGTCGTGTGCCAGCCGTCCATCTGCTTGATCGAAAGCTATTCCGGCTCGGCTGATTCCACCAACGGGTCGACTATGACCGAGCACACTGGACGCTGGGCGAGGGCGGTGAGGCGGGTCGCGTACTCGGCGACGGCGGTGCGTAGTTCGTCGGGGCGTACGACGGTGAAGTCCCAGCCGAGACCGGCCAGCATCTGCGCCATACCGTCGAGGTGTTCGGCACGGGTCCGCAACAGCACACCACCGGACGCCTCGACCAACTCGGCCACGCTGGGCGGCACCCGACGGCGGGCCTCTGCCAGGTCCGTTTCCAGCAGTACCTCGACCTCCCAGGTGTAGGGAACCCCGGCCAGTGAACGGGTGACGTGCCCGACCGGATCAAACCCGGCCGGCACGGTGAAAGTCTCCCCACCCGGCTCGACCGCGGCGATCCGGTCCAACCGGAACGTACGGATCTCGCCACGCCGGTGGTCGTGCCCAGTGACGTACCAACGGCCGGCGTGGAAGACGAGGCCGTACGGATCGAGTTCCCGTCGGGACTGCCCGCCCCGCCACGACCGGTAGTCGATGGTGACCCGGCACCGGGACCGGGTGGCCGTTCCGAGGGCCAGCAGGATCGGGGTCGCCGGCCGGTTCGCCTCCGTACGCCGGTGCAGGGTGAAGCCGAGCGTCTCCTGTACGGCGGAGATCCGTTCGGCCAGCGCGGCGGGCAGCACCCGGCGGATCTTGGCCTGCGCCGGCCCGGTGGCGGGTGCCTCGGTGCCGAGTCCGATCCGCTCGGCCGCGATCAGCCCGAGCAGCACCGCCACCGCCTCGTCGTCGGTCAGCATCAGCGGCGGCAGCTTGAACCCGGGATGCAACCGGTAGCCGCCGTACCGGCCCCGCGTGGCGACCACTGGAATGCCCAGCTCGACCAGGGTGGCGGCGTACCGGCGGATGGTGCGCTCGTCGACGTCGAGGTGTTCGGCCAACTCGGTGCCGGTGAGCCGGTGATGGGTCTGGAGGAGTTCGAGCATGCCGAGCACCCGGGCGGCGGGACGTGACACGGGACACCCTCCATATCCGGCGGATTCTGTCCGGATTACAGCCTACGTTCTTCTCAACGAGATCAACCAAGGAGATCGAGATGAGCGCCTTCGTACTGGTTCCCGGTTTCTGGCTCGGCGCGTGGGCCTGGCGGGACGTCACCTCGCTGCTGCGGGCCGGCGGGCACGACGTACATCCGCTGACCCTCACCGGTCTCGCCGACCGGTCGCACCTCGCCGGGCCGGACGTCGACCTGGCGACCCACACCGCCGACATCGTCCGGCTGATCGAGGCGGAGGACCTGCGGGACGTGATCCTGGTGGGTCACTCGGGTGGGGGGATGCCGGTCGCCCAGGCAGCCGACCGGATTCCGGAGCGGATCGCCCGGGTCGTCTACGTGGACAGCGGTCCGCTGCCGGACGGGGTCGCCCAGTTCGACGTCAACCCACCGGAGGAGCAGAAGCGGCTACGGGCGCTGATCGGCGACGGCCACCTGCTGCCCCCGCCGGCCTGGGAGTCGGAGGAGGACCCGCAGAACTACGTCGGTCTGGACGCGTCGACGCTGGCGATGCTGCGGGCCCGTACCACGCCGCAGCCGTTGCGTACCGCCACCGACCCGGTCCGGATCAGCGGCCGGCAAGCGGTACCGAACGCCCTGATCGCCTGCACGTTCCCGGTGGAGATGGTGCAGGAAATGATCGCTCAGGGGCATCCGTTCTTCGCCGGTCTGGCCGGCGGCGACCTCTACGGCCTACCGACCGGCCACTGGCCGATGTTCAGCGAACCCACTCGGCTGGCCGAGTTGCTCGACACGATCGCCGGATGAATCCCAAGCTACGCGTGGTCGTGCGGCTTCGGACGACTACGACCTGAGGATCGTCAGGATCTCGTCGACGACCTGCTCCGGGGTGCGTCCGTCGGTGACGACGGCGCTGGTGGCGACCTGCTCGTAGAGCGGTCGCCGCTGGTCGAGCAGGTACTTGAGGGTGGCCCGTGGGTTGATCGCCAACAGCGGCCGGCCCATGCCCAGCCCCACCCGGCGGACCGCGTCGGGCAGCTCCACCGACAGGTAGATCACCGTGTGTCCGGCCAGCACCGCCCGGGTCTCCTCGGCCAGGATCGCCCCGCCGCCGAGGGCCAACACCCCGTCGAAGGAGGCCAGCGCCGTCGCCACGGCCTCCCGTTCGAGGGTACGGAAATGCTCCTCCCCCTCGTCGATGAAGATCTCCGGGATGGGTTTACCGGCGATCGTCTCGATGTCGTGGTCGGTGTCCCGGAACCCGACGCCGAGCGCGGCGGCCAACGCCTGACCGGTGCTGGTCTTGCCCGCGCCGGGTGCTCCGACCAATACACACACCGGGGCCATCAGAGGATCACCAGGTTTTCCAGGTAGCCGGTGAGGTTGCGGCGAATCTCGGCGACCGAGTCACCGCCGAACTTCTCGGTGGCCGCCTCGGCCAGCACCAGGGCGACCATCGCCTCGGCCACCACCGCTGCGGCCGGCACCGCGCAGACGTCGGAACGCTGGTTGATCGCGGTCGCCGGCTCACCGGTCGACACGTCCACCGTGGCCAGTGCCCGGTTCAGGGAGGAGATCGGCTTCATGGCGGCGCGTACCCGCAGCGGCTCGCCGTTGGTGATACCGCCCTCCAGGCCACCGGCCCGGTCGGTCACCCGACGTACCCCGGTCTCGGTCGGCATGATCTCGTCGTGCGCGACCGACCCTCGGGAGCGAGCCTGGAGCCAGCCGTCGCCGATCTCCACACCCTTGATCGCCTGGATGGACATCAGCGCGGTGGCCAGCCGGGCGTCGAGCTTGCGGTCCCACTGGACGTGACTGCCCAGGCCCGGAGGTACGCCGTAGGCCAGGACCTCCACGACGCCGCCGAGGGTGTCGGCCGCCTTCTTGGCCGCGTCGACCTCGGCCACCATCCGCTGGCTGGCCTCGGGGTCGAGACAGCGCAGCGGGTCGGCGTCGATCTGCTCGGCGTCCTCCGGGCGGGGACGCAGTCCCGCCTTGGCGGCGATCGGCCCCAACTCGATCACGTGCGACACGATCTCGATGCCGAGGCTCTGGCGGATCAGCGCCTTGGCCACCGTGCCGACCGCCACCCGGGCGGCGGTCTCCCGGGCGCTGGCCCGCTCCAGGATCGGACGGGCGTCGGCGTGGCCGTACTTCTGCATGCCGGCCAGGTCGGCGTGGCCCGGCCGGGGCCGGGTCAGCGGCGCGTTGCGGGCCTGTCCGGCCAGTTCGTCCGGGTCGACCGGGTCGGCGGACATCACGGTCTGCCACTTGGGCCATTCGGAGTTGCCCACCCGGATCGCGACCGGGCTGCCCAGGGTCAGCCCGTGCCGGATGCCGCCGATGATCTCGACTTCGTCCTGTTCGAAGGACATCCGGGCACCCCGGCCATAACCGAGCCGGCGGCGGGCCAGCTCACGGACGATCTCCGCACTGGTCACCTCCACTCCGGCGGGAACACCCTCCAGGAGCGCGACAAGAGCGGGGCCATGGGATTCACCTGCGGTCAACCAGCGCAACACGATGGTCAGTCTGTCACGGGTCGATCGCGGCTCCGCGCGGTGGCCATACCGTCCCGCCCTACGGACGACAGGGTCGAGACCGGGCAACCGTCCCCGATGCCGGTCCAGCCGAATGTGCCGGTGGGCGCCCGCCGAGGGGCACCCACCGGCGAGTGGGAACGGTCGGTCAGCGCTGCGCGAGGGTGCGGGCGTCGGCGGCGATGACACCGGCTACCCGGGCGGGGATCCGCTGGCCGGCGTTGCGCTCGGCGTACCTGGCCAGGTGGTCGTACTTGCCCTTGACCAGGTGGTCGGTCATCTGCTTGATCGCCGTGGCATCGGCTCCCGAGGTGAGGATGAGGTAACCGAGCCCGGCGTCGTCGACTGTGATGGTGAAGGTGGCGGTGGTCGACACGGTCCCCGTCGGCCCGGTCGCCTCCGCCCGTACCGTGTGCCGGCCGGCGGCCAGGCGGGTCAGGTCGAGCTTCTGGCCCGACTGTGCGGGCTTGCCGTCCAGGGTCACGGTCACGGTGTCGGCGTTGGCCGCCACCACACCGAGGACCGGCTGCTGGGCCCGGTCCAGCTGCGCGCCGTCGAGCGGCGAGGCGATCGAGACGGTCGGCTCGGCCGGGCTGCCCTGGGCGAACGCGGCGTTCCAGCCGGCCAGTTCGGCCGGGCGGTTGGTGATGATGCCGTCCACGCCGATCTGCTCCAGCTGCCGCCACTGGGCCGCCGAGTCGATCGTCCAGGCCATCACCGCCACACCGGCCTTGTGCAGGCCGTCGACGACCTCCGGCTTGGCGATCAGCGCGGCACCGGTCGGGTTGTACGCGGTCAGGTGCAGTTCCTTCGCGATCGCCACCGGGTCGGCGTCGAGGCTGCCCCGCAGCAGGCCGAGCGGCAGTTCCGGGGCCAACGCGTACGTGTGCTTCAGTGCGTCGACCTCGAAGCTCTGGATGAACACGCGGCCGGTCATCTGCTCGGCGCGGATCACCTCGACGATCTTCGCGACCTCGTCCCGGCTGTGCGCTCCCTTGATCTCCAGCAGCAGGTTGCCGCCCCGGGTCCGCAGGTCGGCCAACTGCTCGGCCAGGGTGGGCAGCCGTACCCCGGTGTAGTGCGGGGCGAACCAGGAGCCGGCGTCCAACGCCTTGAGCTGCGCGGCGGTCAGGCTGCGGATCGCCCCGGCCCCGTCGGTGGTGCGGTCGACGGTGCCGTCGTGCAGCACGAACGGCACCCCGTCCCGGCTGGGCTGGACGTCGTTCTCGATCCAGTCGGCCCCGGCCCGGCGGGCGACCTCCTGCGCGACGAGGGTGTTCTCGGGTGCCGCCGAGGAGGCACCCCGGTGCGCGATCACGGTCACCGGCGCACCGTCGGGCCGCAGGTAGCCGTTGGGGGCCAGTTCGACCACCCGTACGTCGTCGAACGAGACGGTGCTGCCGTTGACGATCAGCGCCTGGCCACCGTCGGTGGACCGGGTCAGGCTGGTGGTGCGCAGCAACTGTCGGCCGTCGAAGAACCAGCGGGCCTGGTTGCCGTGTACCTCGACGGCCACCTTGACGTCCCGACCGGTGCCGGCCGGGTAGCCGGCGGCGGCCGTGTTCGTGACATTCCAGGCGTTCCCCGTGGTGAGCTGGGCGAACTCCAGCCCGTTGGCGGCCGTGGTGCCGCTGCGCATGGTGGCGATCCACCACGGCGTGCTGCCGTCGGCTGGTACGTCGAGGCCGAGCGACGTCCACCGGGTCGGCTCCGCGACGGACTCGAAGCGTACGGTCGCCTCGAACCGGAAGTCGGTCAGATGCCGACCGAAGGTGATCTTCTTGGTGCCGCTGGAAGCCGTGCCACGTAGCCGGCCGTTCTCGACCTTCCACTCCCCGTCGATCGCCCGCCAGCCGGCGGGCAGGGTGCCGGAGTCGAAGTTCTCGGAGACGACGACGTCACCCGGCTTGGCGGCGGCGGGCGCGGAAAGGTTGACGGCGGCCAGCAGACCACCGGAGAGGGTGAGCGCGGTCAGCGCGGCGATGCTCCGGATCCGGGGCACCCGCCGGTCCCGCGCCGGGGACACGAAGGAGTTCTTCATGGCCCGGACGCTAGGAGCCGGATCGGAACTCCCGCTGCGGTCGCGGTGACCAGGGCTCGAAGCTGTGGTGTACGCCTGGTGATCTTCGACCTGGCGGGGTGACAGCCAGCTCTATGATCTCCAGCGTGAAGATCGATACCTGGTGGGGCCTGATCGAACGGGCACGGGCCACGGTCGGTGACCGGGCCGACGACCGCAACCCGAAGGACGACCCACTGCCGCAGGCGTTGGTCGAGGTACTCACCACACTGACACCAGCGGATCTCGCCGAGTTCGCGGTCGAGCACATCGTCGTAAGGGACTCCGCGTACCGGTACCCGTTGTGGAACGCCGCATACCTGATCGAGGGCGGCTGTGGAGACGACGGCTTCAGCGACTTCCGCGACGGACTGATCCTCCTCGGACGGGACACGTTCACCCGTGCCGTGGCTGATCCCGACACCCTCGCCGAGCTGCCCGTGGTCGCTTGCATGGCCCGCGACGAGAGCGGATGGATCGGCTACGAGTCCCTGAGTTACCTGATCAGGGACTCGTACCGGAGGACGAGCGGCGAGACCGACTCGCTCGATGTGGCAATCGAGAGGGCAATACACGACATGGCCCGACCGCGACAGCCGCTGGGTGACAACTGGGATGCCGAGGACGACCGGGAGACGCAACGTCGTCTGCCCCGCCTCGCGGCGCTCTTTCTCGACTGAGGTCCCACGTCCGGCCGGGACTGTCAGGGGCGAATACCGCTTACGGCTTTCCGCTCAGGCCGCCGACGGTCTGGCGGCTGAGCGCCGTACGCATCTGGGCCACGGGAGCAGCAACGCCGGTGAACTGCTCGAACTGGCCGACCGCCTGGGCCAGCAGCAGATCGAGGCCGGAGACGATCCGGCATCCGGCGGCGTCGGCCGACGCGGCCAGCGGGGTCGGCCACGGGTCGTACAACGCGTCGAAGTAGACGGTGGTGGGACGCCAAGTGACCTGACCGGCCAACGGGTCCGCGACCCCCTTCGGCACCGTGGAGACCACCACGTCGGCGGTGGCGTGGGCGGGTGCAGCGGACCAGTCGGCACCGGTCAGCGCTATACCGAGCGCGGCAGCGGCCGGGCGCAGCTCGTCGATCGCCTCCGGGCGGCGAGCCACCACGGTCACCCCGTCCGCCTTCAACTGGGCGGCGGCGGCCAGGGCGGCACGGGCGGTGCCACCCGCACCGAGCACGGTGAACGTCGCGCCGTCACGTACCCCGGCATCGGTCAGCACCCGAACCATGCCCGGGATGTCGGTGTTGTCGGCGTACCAGGAGCCGTCGGGACGGCGTACCAGGGTGTTGGCGGCGCCAACGGCGGCGGCGACCGACGAAACCTCGTCGGCCACCGTCAGCGCCACTTCCTTCAACGGCATGGTCAGCGACAGGCCGGCCCACTCCGGGCCGAGACCGGCCACCCGGTCGGGCAGCTCGGCCTCGGCACATTCGATCGCCACGTACGACCAGCCGGCCAGCCCGGCCGCCGCGTACCCCGCGTTGTGGATCACTGGGGACAGCGAGTGCGCGATCGGCTTGCCGAGCACCGCGGCCCGGCGATGGTCCGTCACGGAATGACCCCGGCCTTCCTGGCCTTCTCCTTGTTGCGCTCGTGTTCCTCGATGTTGTCAGCGAAGGCCGAGTGGCCCTCCTTGTCGATCGCCACGAAGAACAACCACTTGCCCGGCGGCGGGTCCATCGCTCCCTGCATCGCCTCCTTGCCCGGGTTGTTGATCGGCGTGGGGATCAGTCCCCGCAGCTTGCGGTCGTACGGGCTCTTGGAGTTGATCAGGTCGGAGTTGGTCATCTCCCCCGACGTCTTGGTCTCCTGGCCGGTGAGTTCCAGCCAGTAGTTGACCGTGACGTCCATCTCCAGGCAGTTGCAGGCGAACTCGCCGTAGACCCGGTTGTAGGCGACCCGGGCGACCTTGCCCAGGTCGTCCTTGTTACCGGCCTCGGCCTGGGCCAGCGACGCCACGATCAGCGCCTCGTACGGGCTGATCTCCCGCTCGGCCTGTACCCGGTCGGCGAACTTCATGTCCCCGGTGACGGTGAGGAAATGCTGCACCATTTCCTTGAGCATCGCCTCGGCGGTCACCTTCGGTGGAATCTCGTAGGTGTCGGGGAAGAGGAAGCCCTCGATCGACGGCGTCACCTTCTTGTTGTCGGTGCGCTTGAACCACCAGTCCGGCACGCCGAGAGCGAGCGGGTCCTTGGCGGCTGCCTCGAATTCCGCGATCGGAATGTCCGTCTTCTCGGAGAGAAGCTTGTATATCCGCTTCGCGGTTGAGCCTTCCGGAATGGTGATCCGGTTGGTGATCTTGTTCTTCAGGTCGAGCAGCAGTCCGAGCGCGGTCTCGCCGCTCATCTGCTTGCGTACCTTGTAGAAGCCCGGCTGGATGCCCTGGCTGCGCGAGTTCTCCTCGGCGGCCTCGATGAACGCCTTCGCGCTCTTGACCACACCGGCGGCGACCAGGGTGTTGGCGACGTCAGCGATGAGGTCGCCCTCCTTGACCTCGATCACGACCTCGCCGCTGCCGCCACCGTCGTAGTCCGGGGTCATGAAGTAGCCCTGGATCCGGTCGAAGCCGTACCAGCCCGCTCCGCCCAGACCACCGAGCAGGGCGAACACCATCAGCAGGGCAAAAACCGTCTTACCCCGCCCGCCGCGTTTCTTCTTGTTGCGCTTGCGTTGGGCGCTGCGCCGGTGCCGGCCCTTGTCCGACTCGTCGAACGCGAGTTCCAGTTCGTCGATCATCCCGTCCGCCTCCGCTGCGCGTCTAGCCAGCTCTGCAGGATCTCCACCGCGGCCGCCTGATCGACCACCGCTCTCTGACGCCGTCCTCGTACGCCTCGCTCGGACAGCCTACGAGACGCGACAACGGTTGACATCCTCTCGTCCGCCAGAACCACCGGTACGGGCGCGATGGCCTCGGCCAGTCGGTCAGCGTACGCCTTCACATGGACAGCAGCCGGACCATGTCCGCCCGCGAGTGTCACAGGTAGCCCGACAATCACCCCGACTACCTCATGAACTTCTACGAGTCGCGAGAGTTCCGAGATATCGGCGGGAACGGCATCATTTGCCGACTTGAGGTCCCGGGGAAGTGTCACCAGGGGCGTGGCGAGAATGCCATCCGGGTCACAGATGGCCACCCCCACCCGAACCTGGCCGACATCGACCCCAAGGCGCACGCCCCGCGAGAAGTGGCTCAATCCGTACCGTCCCGGTCCAGTATCGATCTAGGGCAAATCACTGCGGCACCGATCCAACCACAATGATTTGCCCTAGATCAACCAGGACGAACGTCATGCCTCAGCGACGGACTTCTCAACCGTGACCAGCAGGTTCGCCGCCTCGGCCGCCGGCAGGCCGCCACCCTGCGCCAGGTCGGCGTTACCGCCACCCCGACCGGAGAGCGCCGCCTTGACCAGATCCGCAGCGGACAGGCCCCGGGACTTGGCCGCCCCGTTGATCGCCACCACCAGCGACGCCTTGCCACCGGAGCGGGCGGCCACCGCCACCACCGCCGGGCGAGCCGCGTCGATCTTGCCACGGATCTCCTGGGCGAGGGTACGTACGTCGTTGCCGGCCGCGCCCTCCGGCGCCTCGGTGCCGACGAACGCGATCCCCCGCACGTCGCGGGCCTGGGCCGCCAGCGCCGCCGCACCACCCAGGACCATCTGGGCGCGCAGCTTCTCCAACTCCTTCTCGGCGTCACGCAGCTGGGCCACCGTCTGCTCGACCCGGTCGGCCACCTGGTCACTGGGGACCCGGTAGAGCTCGGCCAGCCGGGACACCAGCAGGTGCTCCTTGGCCAGGAACCGGAACGCGTCGATGCCGACCATCGCCTCGACCCGGCGCACGCCGGAACCGATCGACGACTCGGAGAGGATCTTCACCAGGCCGAGCTGACCGGACCGGGAGACGTGCGTGCCACCACACAGTTCCCGCGCGTAGTCACCGACCTCGACGACCCGCACCTCCTCGCCGTACTTCTCGCCGAAGAGCGCCATCGCGCCGAGCCGCCGCGCCTCCTCCTGGCTGGTGATGAAGGCGTGCACCTCCAGGTCGGCCAGGAGCACCTCGTTGACCTGCTGCTCGACGTCGGCCAGCACGCTCGGCGACACCCCGGTCGGAGTGTTGAAGTCGAACCGCAGCCGGCCCGGCGCGTTCAACGAACCCGCCTGGGTCGCCGACTCGCCGAGGAAGTTGCGCATCGTCTGGTGCACCAGGTGGGTCGCGGTGTGCGACCGGGAGATCGCCCGCCGCCGGGTGACGTCGATCTCCGCGTAACCGGACTCACCGGTACGGACCTCGCCACGGACCACCCGGGCCCGGTGCACGATCAGCCCCGGGATCGGCTGCTGGACGTCCAGCACCTCGACCTGACCGCTGCCAACGGTGATCATGCCCAGGTCGGGCTGCTGTCCACCGCCCTCGGCGTAGAACGGGGTGGCGTCGAGCACCAGCTCGATCGTCTCCCCCTCGCCCGCCACCGCGACCGCGCCACCGGCGGAGAGCAGGGTACGGACCCGCGATTCCCGGGCCACCTCGGTGTAGCCGGTGAACTCCACCGCTCCGCCCGCGTCGAGCGCGGTGCGGTAGGCGGAGAGGTCGACGTGGCCGGTCTTGCGCGCCTTCGCGTCGGCCTTCGCCCGGGCCCGCTGGTCGGCCATCAACCGCCGGAAGCCCTCGGCGTCGACCGTGAGCCCCTGCTCCGCCGCGATCTCCAGGGTCAGGTCGATCGGGAAGCCGTACGTGTCGTGCAGCTGGAACACCTTGTCACCCGAGAGCGCCGGCCTACCCGCCGACTTGGTCTCGGCGATCGCCGTGTCCAGGATCGTGGTGCCGGCCCGCAGGGTGGACAGGAACGCGTCCTCCTCCGCGTACGCGTACTGCGAGATCCGGTCGAACTCGGTGGCCAGCTCGGGGTAGGACGGCGACATGCAGTCCCGGGCCACCGGCAGCAGCTCGGGCAGGGCCGGCCCCTGCCAGCCGAGCAGGCGCATCGCCCGGATGGAGCGGCGCATGATCCGGCGCAGCACGTAGCCGCGCCCCTCGTTGGTGGGGACCACCCCGTCACCGATGAGCATCAACGCGGTCCGCACGTGGTCGGCGACCACCCGCAGGCGTACGTCGTCCGGGTGCGACTCGCTGGCCACCTGGCCGGAGTGCGCACCGTACCGCTTGCCGGTCATCTCGGCGGCGCGGCTCAGGATCGGCCGCACCTCGTCGATCTCGTAGAGGTTGTCGACGCCCTGGAGGATGGAGGCCATCCGCTCCAGGCCCATGCCGGTGTCGATGTTCTTGGCCGGCAGCTCACCGAGGATCCGGAACTCCTCCTTGCTCCGCACGTCGGTGATCTCGTACTGCATGAAGACGAGGTTCCAGAACTCCATGTACCGGTCCTCGTCGACCTCCGGACCGCCCTCAAGACCGTAGGCGGGGCCCCGGTCGTAGAAGAGCTCGGAGCAGGGACCGGCCGGGCCGGGAATGCCCATCGACCAGTAGTTGTCCTTCTTCCCCCGGCGCACGATCCGCTCGGCCGGCATGCCGACCCCGCGCCAGATCTCGTACGCCTCGTCGTCGTCGAGGTAGACGGTGGCCCAGACCCGCTCCGGGTCCAGCCCGAAACCGCCCGCCTCCACCGACTTGGTGACCAGGTCCCAGGCCAGCGGAATCGCCCCGGCCTTGAAATAGTCACCGAAAGAGAAATTGCCGTTCATCTGGAAGAACGTGCCGTGCCGGCTGGTCTTGCCGACCTCGTCGATGTCCGGCGTACGGATGCACTTCTGCACGCTCACCGCACGCCGATAGGGCGGGGTCTGCTGCCCGAGGAAGAAGGGCACGAACTGCACCATGCCCGCGTTGATGAACAACAGGTTCGGGTCGCTGATGGCGGGCAGCGGAGCGGACGGCACCACCGTATGGCCGTTCGCCTCGAAGTGCGCGAGGTACCGCCGCTTGATCTCCGCCGTCTTCATCGACTGCCTTCCTCAGGAAAGATTTCGTGATCACCAATCCGTGGGTCTTCGCGCAGTTCGGCGAACTGGTCGTCGAACGCGACACCCTCGGCAAACGCCTCATGGATCTGACGTTCGCGCTCGGCCATACCGTCCCGGACGTCTGCCACGAAGCTACGCAACTGCTCGACCGCCCCGCCAGCCGATTCCGACAGGGACGCGGCGATGCCACCCGGGGTGTACGACTGTGCCGTACGGGTCAGCTTGCGTACGACCAGCGCCCCGACGGCCAGCCCGACACCCAACCACAGCAACCGCTTCATCGCCTCATCCTTCCTCCACGCGTTGGTGCCGTACCCATCGGGCTCAGCTCAGCGGGTCCCGCCCCGCTTGGCGGCGCGGCGCTGCTGCTTGAGGGTGGTCCGGACCTCGCGCTCCTCCTCGGCATGCCGCCGGGCGGAGGCCGCCCTGCGGACGCCGTAGCCGAAGGCGGCGACCTTCACCAGCGGGTTCGCCGCAGCAGCGGAGACCACGGTGGTGAGGTTCGCGATGTTGGCGGTGACGTTCTGGGCGTGACCGGTCATCGTGTCGATCTTGGCAAGCTGGATGTTGACCCCGTCCAGTGAGGTGTGGACCTGGGTCAGGGCGGTGTTCACGTTCTCCACCGTCGTATTGACGTTCCGCAGCAACGGCGCTGCCTGGTCGTTGAGGTCGTTGATCGCCCGGGTCGCCGCGTCGACCGTGTGCCGCAACCGCAGGATCGGCACCGCCAGTACGAGCACCAGCATCAGGAATGCTCCGGCCCCGATCAGCGCAGCGATCTGTCCACCATCCACGCCTGTCCTCCTCCACCCGACATCTCGGAAACACGAGCTCGCCCAGTCGGGCACGGCACCCCGGTTCTTCGGTCAAGCCGCCTGGCGGCTCCGAAACACCCCATGCCGTGCCATCGTCAGACCCTACCCTCTGTGACCAATGACGGCTCAGGACGGTGACGGTGTCAGATCGAGGAGCGGATCATTACTGAAGATCGGGTCCGGGTCGACACCGGTGAGCGACGGATCCGTGGTCGGTTGTGGTCCGATCCGGTCATCCGCGATCGCGTTACGCACCTTGAGTGACACGACCGATCCGGTGCACTTCGGCTCGGCGGCCCCGGGCACTTCCGGTGCCTCGGTTCCTGGAGCGTCCGGCCCCAGGGATTCCTCCGGCGACGGTTCAACGACACAGGTCGCGTCGCGCACCCACAGGTCGAGGGTGAACTCGTCGCGCTTCCAGCAGCTGTAGTGCCCGATGTTCTCCACCTTGACCGGTTGATCCGGACAGCGGTCCACCTTCCACGACTGCCAGCCGTCCCCGGCCAGGGCCTGCTCGTAGACCTTCGCGGTCTCGGCCGTACCACGCTCGGACTCCACGGTCCGTTCCCGGTACCGGCACTCCATCAGGCACCAGCGGCTGCCGCTGACGTCGTCGACGGTCTCGGTGGCGGCCCAGGTCGGCACCTGCAACTCGTCGAGGGCGTTGAACACCGGATCACGCATCGCCGCCCGGACGCCGAAGTAGAGCGGCAGAGCGGCCAGCAACAACAGGCTGATGGCAACGAGCACGGCTACCCGTACCCGACGCCGCTCACGCATCTGGCGCCGGATCTCCGACCGGGCGACCCGCAGCGCCCCCACACCTCCGGGGAGGGAACGACCGCTGCCCGAGCCGGTGGAGTCCGATTCGGGCAGTACCTCACGACTCGGTCCCGGGCCGAGGTCGGGGCCGGTAACCGGACCCGGACCGGGGGTTTCCGGCCTCGGTCCAGCCGGCCTCGGTCCAGCCGGGCCCGGACCGGGCGGCCTTGCCCCGGGGTTGACCGGGATCGGGCCGGAGCCGACGTCGGGCGGCCGTACCCGGGCGGCCCCGGTCACCGGACCGGCCGGCATGCCAGGAACGGACGCGGCAGCCCGGGCTGCGGGTACCCCACCGCCGTCGCGGGGCGGGACGACAGCGCGAGACGCGGCGGCCCCCCGGGGCGGGTGCACGCCATGGGACGGATCGGCTTCCCCGGATGGACCAGCATCCCGGGGCGGGGGCAGATCCCGGGACGGACCAGCATCACGGGGCGGGGGCAGGTCCCGGGACGGGCCAGCATCGCGGGATGGAAGGGCACCCGTCTGTCCCGTCCCCACGCCAGCGGCTCCGCGTGGGGCGGGGCCCGCCGGCGGGGCGGGTACCCCGGGCACGGGAACGACACCGGGTACGGCAGCCCGGGCAGCCGCACCTGGCCGCCCGTCAGCCGGGGGTCGAGCTACCCCGGCACCGGGCGGCATCGGACGGCCGGCCGTCGGGCCGATCGGTTCGGTGGGGGGTCGGCCCACCGAGGCGGCTCCCCGGGGCGTACCCGGAACGCCTGGCGGTGGGACCGGAGCACCCGGTGGTGGGGGGACGGTGCCTGGTGGACGCGCGCTGCCGGCTGCCGGGCCATGCGCTGCGGGGCCAT
>NZ_JBHTMP010000067.1:0-35528 GCF_042679305.1 Micromonospora sonneratiae
GCCCCGGCCCGCCAACGCTGACGGAGCGCCTGCGCGCCACGCGCGGCGGCGGCCATCCGGGAGCCGCCGGTGGAGGTACCGGACAGTTCCCGGGCCTCGGTCTCGTTCGGGGTGACGAGTCGTACTCCGGGCACCGCCTCCGGGCCGCGCGGGTGTGGATCCCACACGACCGGTGCCCGGGTCGCGGCCAGCGCCGCCCGGAGGGCCGGTTGCCTGGCCACGCCCCGCCCGTAGTCGCTGACCAGGATCGCCGCCGCGCCGGCCAGCACCTCCAGTAGAGCGTCGGTCGGCTCGCCGGGCGACCCGGCCGTACCGCCCCGGTCGTAGCGCAGCAGCACCCGGCCCCGGTTGCGCAGCCGGATCTTCTCCGGGGTGGTCCCGGGCAGCGGCAACGCATAGACCTGAACCCCGGCCGTGGTGAGCAGGGTGCTGAGCCGGGCGCCCCCGGAATCGTCGGCCAGCGCGGTGACCAGGACGACCTCGAAACCCTGGTCGACGGCGAAGAGGGCGGCGAGTCCGGCGCCACCGGGACGGTCGACGTGGCTGCTCTCGTCCAGCACCGGCACGGGCGAGTCCGGACACAACCGGTTGACCACGCCCTCGACGTCCCGGTCGAGCAGCGTGTCGCCGACGACGACGATCCGGGCGGTCACCGAGCGGCTCCCGGTAGCGGCTCCGCCACGTCACCCGTCGTGGTGCCGAGTATCCCGGGCAGTGCCGCGTCGACGTACTCGCACAGGACGTGCGCGGACACCAGGTGCAGTTCCTGCACCACCTGCGGGTCGGCCGAGGGCACGGCGATGACGTCGGTACAGAGTTCGGCGAGTGGATTGGGGGTCGGGCCGGTCAGCGCCCAGCAGCGCAGCCCGATCTCCCGGCCCGCCTGCGCCGCCCGGATCAGGTTGGTGCTGCGTCCACTGGTGGAGAGCAGCAGCAGAATGTCGTCGGCGCGGCCGTGCGCGCGTACCTGGCGGGCGAACATGTTCTCGTAGCCGTAGTCGTTGCTGATCGCGGTGACCGCCGAACTGTCCGCGCACAGGGCGATCGCCGACAGCGGCTGGCGGTCGTCACGCAGCTTCCCGACCAGCTCGGTCACCAGGTGCTGCGCCTCGGCAGCGCTGCCGCCGTTGCCGGCGACCAGCAGCCGACCACCGGCGGCCAGCCGCCGGGCCAGCTCGTTGCCCCAACCGCCAATCCGGTCCGCGGCCTGCCGGTACGGCAGCAACGCCGAGGCCAGGCCGGCCAGATGCCGGTCCAGTACCCCACCGGCTCCGGCCAGGAGCGCATCCCCCACGGTCGCCGGCACCACCGGCTCCGCGTTCTCCGGCAGCACCCCCCGGCCGGCCTCCTGTGCCATCAGCCCACCGCCCACGGCTTCGGTCATCAGACCACCGCCCGGGTCGGCCGACGCACCCCGCTCACCGCCGTGTAGACGGCGCCGAGCTGATCTGCGGTACGACCCCACGAGTAGCTTTCCCGTACCCGGTCGAGCGCGGCGGTGGCGTAGCCGAACCGGCGTACCTGGTCGTTGAGCAGTTCCCGCAGCGCGGCACCGAGCGCCTCGGGGGCCCGTGGTGGCACCAGGTCGCCGGTCAGCCCGTCGACGATCGTGTCGGTGAGTCCACCGACCGCCGTACCGATCACCGGCACCCCGCAGGCCATCGCCTCCAGCGGGGTCAGTCCGAACGGCTCGTACCAGGGCGCGGCAACCAGTACGTCGGCCGACCGGTACCAGCGGGGCATCTCCTCCCGGGGCACCGCACCGACCAGACGCACCCGGTCGGCGACCCCGTACGTCTCGGCCAGCGCCCGCAGCCGTCGGGCCTGGGGGTCGTCGCCGAGTTGGTCGGCCGGTGGCCCGCCGACGATCACGCACTCGGCGTCCGGCACCAGCCGCATCGCGCTGATCAGATCCTGGAACCCCTTGCGTTCGACCAGGCGACCGACGGACAGGATCCGTGGCCGGCCACCGTCCCGGTGGGCCACCGGCCCGACCGGGGAGAAGTTCTGGTCGTTGACCCCGGACGGGACCACCGTCATCCGGGACCAGGGAACCCCCATCCGGATCAGCTCGCGTACCTCGTCCTGGCTCTGCGCGACGATCCGGTCGACGGTGCGGCCCAGTTCCAGCTCGTAGCCGACCCGGTTGGCCGGGCTGGTGTCCATGCTGCCCTGGTGCCGCCGCTTGACCGTGCCCAACGCGTGGTACGTCTGCACGACCGGCACCCCGGTCCGCTGACTGGCCGCCACCGCGGCGAGTCCGCTCATCCAGAAGTGCGCGTGGACCACGTCCGGAACCCATTCGTCGCCCTGCCACTGGTCGGCCAGCCACTGCCCGAACTCCGCCATGTACGGCAGCAGTTCGTCCTTGGCGATCGGCTCGGGCGGTCCGGCCGGTACGTGCACCACGGCGACCCCGTCGAGCATGCGCACCGTGCCGGGCAGTTCGGCGCAGTCGCGCCGGGTGTAGACCCGAACGTCATGGCCGGCGGTGGCCAGCGCTACGGACAGTTCCGCGACGTGGGTGTTCTGGCCGCCGGCGTCCTCCCCGCCGAGCGCCGCCAGCGGGCTGGCGTGCTCCGAGATCATCGCGATGCGCATAGTTCCTCCTCCAGCAACCGGTCCCAGTCCGCCAGGAACCGGTCCAGGCCGTACCGGGTGAGGGCGGCTTCGCGGGCGCCTGCGCCGACCCGGTGGGCCAGCGCGGGCTCCTCGACCAGCCGCCGAGCGGCGTCCAGCAGGATGTCGACGCGGGTGGACAGCACCCCGGCCCGGGGCGGTACGGCCTCGACCGCCTCCGTGGCGGCCAGTACGACCACGGGCAGGCCGATGGTCATCGCCTCGATGAGGCTGAGCCCGAGCGACGTCCACCGGCACAGGTGCAGGTAGGCCCGTCGCCGCCCGATCTCCGTCTGCATCCGGGCCTGCGGCAGGTCGTCGTAGGTGGCCATCCGCTCGGGCGGCAGGCCGAGGTGTTCGGCCAGGCCGGTGACGCCCATGCCGAAGACGTCCAACGGGGCGATCTCGGCGAACCGGGGCAGCAGGTCGGTGCCGGTGACCCGCCAGCGGCGGATCGGTTCGTTGACGACGACGGCCAGCCGGTCCAGTTCGCCGGTGTACCGGGCGACCGGCTCGACGACGCCGTGCTCGACGACCGTCGTCCGGGTCGTGCCGGTGTCCCAGCAGAGCGAGTTGAAGTGGGTGACGTGCGCGACGAGCAGGTCGTCCCGGTCGGCCATCGGGTGCCGGGTGTTCGGTACGTCCCCCTTCGGGGTGTTGTGCTCGACGAAGATGGCGGGCAGGTCGACACCGATCCGGCGGCGCCCCAGCCAGGTGTGGGCCAGTTCGATCTCCTCCGGCCGTTGCAGCACGACCAGGTCCACGTCCTCGTCGGCCAGCGCCTCCGGGGTGACCTCCTCGACCGTGTCCGGCCAGGTGTAGGTGCGTGCCCGGCCCAGTCCGTACGGCCCCCGGTCCGGGGTGACCGGGACGAGGTAGCGGTGCTTGCCGTGCACGAAGGCCGTGGTCCAGGACCCGTGCACGTGCCAGAGCAGGATGTTCATGCGGCCCCCTCCCCTAGCAGCCGGACTGCTTCCACGACGTTGCTGGGCTCGACCGTGGACAGGCACGGGTGTCCCGGCACCGGGCAGGTGGTGGCCCGGGTGTGGCGGCAGCCGGCAGCAGCGTCGCCGAGGCGTACCGCCGGCACCCGGTAGGGTCCCCACTGTCCGAACGGGACGGTCGGCGCGAAGAGGCTGACCACCGGCGTACCCACGGCGGCGGCCAGGTGCGCGGGACCGGTGTTGCCGACCACCAGACAACCGGCCCGCGAGATGATCGCGGCGAGCCCGGTGAGCGAGGTCTGCCCGCCGAGGTCGACACCGCTCCGGCCGGCGACGCGGGTGCACAGTTCGCCCTCCCCCGGCCCGCCGGTGACCACCACCCGGTGGCCTGCCTCGGTCAGCGCCGCGACGATCCGCTGGCACAGTTCCGGCGGGCAGGCCCGGGCGTCGACCGACGATCCCGGGTGGACGACCACGTATCCCGGCTCGGCCAACGCCTGGTCGGTGGGGGGCGGGGCCAGGCAGTCGGTGCGTAGCCGCAGCACCGGCTCGTCGTCGGGTGGTAACGGGAACCCGGCCGCCGCCGCCAGCGACAACGCCCGCTCGGCCTCCGGGATCCCCAGGGACACCCGATGGCGTACGTCGAGCAGCGAGCCGGGATAGTCGTCGCTGATGGCCGAGATCCGGCGTACGCCAGCCATCCGTAGTACCAGGGCCAGCGGCAGCGCGGACTGGTGGAACGACGTGAACAGCACCGCCTCGTCGGCGGCGACCGCCGCCAGACGGTCGGCCAACCGGTCCACCTGGGCGCGGTCGACCGGTTGTGGTTGCGGATCGATCCAGGGCAGCGGCCATTCGATCAGCTCGTCGACGCCGGGCAGCAGTTCGGCAGCGGCCCGGCCACGCGGGCCGCAGAGCATCACCACCCGGTCGGCACCGGCCGCGATCGCCCGGATGGCAGGGCCGGTGACGAGTACGTCACCAGCGGAGTCGGGGCGGGCCACCAGGACGCAGCGTGGACGTGTACGGCCGGGATCCGGACCGGCTGTGCCCCGGGCCAGTCGTTGCCGACGGAGGATGATGTCGACCGCAGCGCGCAGGTCACCGGCGACCGCCGGGGCGGCGGCGACCTCCTCGGTACGGGTGGCCGGGGTGGGCACCAGGATCCCGGCGGCACCGGCGGCACCGGCGGCTGTCATGTCCGCACCGATGTCGCCGACGACGACACACCTTCCCGGTACGGTGCCCAGCGCCCTGGCGGCGTCCCACACCAGCCCGGGAGCGGGTTTTCGACACCGACAGCCGGGGGTGCCCTGGGCGGGCTCGCCGTGGGTGCAGATCTGCCAGGTGTCGAACGGCCCGAGAAGTTCCTCGACCCGAGCGATGACGCGGGCCAGGTCCGCCGCGCTGAACCGGCCACGTGCGATACCGGACTGGTTACTAACGATGCCGAGGCGCAGTCCGGCGGCGCGCAGTCGGTCGAGGGCCTCGCGCGCGCCGGGCACTGGTCGGACCTGGTCCGGATCCCCGTTGTACGGCACGTCATATATCACTGTTCCATCACGGTCCAACAGGACCGCGTCGAACAGTGCCGGGCCGGGACCGGGTCGTACCCCGGCGAGGTCGGCGCGGGTTACGCCCGACCCGTCCTGAGGGGGCTCGACCTGGTCTTTTCGCACGCGGGCGGGTTCCCGGGGGCAGGAGCAGTAAACATCGTGGCGCCGGGCTCGGGCCACGGTCGCCGCAGGTTCACCTTGTCTGTTTATCCCGAATTATCAGCCCATATCATCAGGATCATCATGATCTTGGCCGACCAGAGTAAAGCGCTCAACGCGTAGTGACTACCCTTTGCAATGACCGATGTTGGCAAACCGAGGATGCCCCGATGATCGAGCCCGTACAGTTGCCCTCTCCGTGGCGGGACGCACGCCTGACCGTCGTCGTGCCTACCTACAACGAGGCGGGCAACCTGCCTGTGCTGGTCGATCGCCTGCTCGCGTTGTCCCTGCCGGGGCTGAGCATCCTGATCGCGGACGACAACTCACCCGACGGCACCGGCGAGGTGGCGGACAAGCTCGCCGCCGAGCACCCCGACCGGATCCAGGTCGTACACCGTGCGGGCAAGGAAGGGCTCGGTCGGGCGTACGTCGATGGCATCAGCCGGGCCCTCGACGGCGGCGCCGACTTCGTGGCGCAGATGGACGCGGACCTGTCCCACCCGCCGGAGGCACTGCCCGGCATGCTCGGCGCACTGCTGTCCACCCAGGCCGGCGTGGTGATCGGCTCACGGTACGTGCCCGGTGGCGAACTGGACGAGGCTTGGCCGCTCTACCGTCGGATGCTCAGCGGCTGGGCCAACCTCTATGTCCACACGCTACTGCGGGTACGCATCCGGGACCTGACCGCCGGCTTCAAGATCTGGCGGGCCGACGCGCTCCGGGACATCGGACTGGAGCGGGTGCAGTCCAACGGCTACAGCTTCCAGGTGGAGATGCACTACCTGGCCACCAAGCTCGGCCACACCATCGTCGAGGTGCCGATCCGGTTCGAGGAGCGCCGGGACGGCGAGTCCAAGATGAGCACGGCCACCAAGATCGAGAGCGCGCTCATGCCGTTCATGCTGCGTAGCCGGCACCGGGGCATCACCCGCAAGTCGTAATCGGGTCCACCCACGGCTCATTGGCGGCAATTGCGGAACGGCCCCCTGGCCCGGGCCGTTCCGCAACCGGCAGGCCTTCCCTATCCGCTCAGGGACGCGGCGATGATGGCCGCCGCGACGACCGACGGGATCACGTCGGTCAGCTGAGCAAGCATGGTCACGCGCCACCACCAGCGCTTCGGGTTCCACCAACGCTCCGGCAGGTAGTGGGCCACGCTGACCTTGATGGCATGCGCGATGCCCATCGCGCCGGCGAAGAAGACCACCAGGTCGATCGCGAACAGGTACGGCCGAGCGGCCTCCTCCGTCATCAGCTCGGTGATCAGGATCGTCGGCCCCAGGAATACGAGGAAGCCGACCACGAAGGCCGCCATCCATACCACCGACCTGCTCAGATGGCGCAATCCGAGATCATCGAGATCTTCTCCGGGCAGCGAGACGTGTTCAAGCAACTCCGCCTGACGCTCACGCAGCGTGGCTCCGTCGATGTCGAGCACCCAGACGACCGGTCGGGTCAGCAGCCGGGCCAGCATGCTGACCGGATCCAAGCCCACCATCTGCCGTCCCACCCTTCGTCCACCTCAGCTGCGCAGCAATGATTCTCGCCTTCGGCCGTAGAGAACCGGTAGCCCGGTAGTGCCGTTACCGGGCCGCAAGATGCCAGCGTCGAACGGCCTAGATCCGGGCCACCAGGTTCTCGAAGAAGGTCAGAAGGCCATGCAGAAGATCCGCCGTACGGTCCGGCTCAATGAGGACGACCAGGACGACCAGGATGGTGGGGAGAACCAGCACGTAGCCCATGATCAGACCGGCAAGAGCCATCCCATGCCCTTTGAGTTCGCCTTGGCGGGTACGGGCGACGCCGATATGTCCGGTAATGATGGCTACGATCGGTGGGAGGCCGCAGATCAGGCAGCCTCCCACCACGCCGAAGATGGCGGAGATAAGGCTGGTGACGGCGGCGGCAGAGGTACGCATCTCCCGATGCGGCGCCGACGCGCGCTCAGGACCAAGCTGGGACACGTAAATCAGTTTAGATTCATCGAACACATCTCGTGTGTCCTGAACGGCGTCTTTCGGCACCGACAGCGACGTCCGATGGCGGGTCAGCTCGGAACAGAACAGAGCCGGCCCGCCATCGTCGTAGTCGTCGAACTGACGACGCCGATCAGAGGAACTTGTGCGAGGCGTTGTTGTCCCGAACCGTGCTGAAGTTCCGCACCGTGCCGGCCGTCACGTTTTCATAGCTGCCGCCGTAGTTGCTGTTGTAGTAGACGCGGACCGTCTGGGAACTGCGGTTCCAGGCCGACCAGGCATTGTTCTTGATGCATTGCCCCTGCCCCGACCCGGCGGACTTGAAGTCGTAGCAGGTGGGCTGCGCATCACCGTAGTTGGCGACCGAGACCGTGAAGTCCGAGAGCGATCCCCCGCGGTCGTCCAGGTAGTAGAAGCAGATCTCCCCTCCCTCGCACACCCCGTTCCTCGGCGTCGGCTCTGCCGCCGAGGCCACCGTCGGGCTGGCTGCCACGAGCGCCGCTGCTCCCACTATGGCGAGCGTGGCCTGAGCGAAGATCCTCTTGAGCGTGGCCATGTTTCTGCCCTTCTTTGATCGTTACCGCGTCAAGTCGCGGCAGATGCGGCCCAGAGGGCTGGATCGGCGATGGGCCCCATTGCACCCACAGTTCCTTCTGCCATCCCTCACCTCAGGGATATCAACAACTGTTGGCCAACAGCCGTTGACAACGTACAACGGGACATCGATTCACGTCAACACCCGTTGGCCAACGATCGTTGACGTGACAGTGCCACCCAGACATAGACACATGGAGAGCCCTCTAGACGGTGAGGGACTACCCGACCTGAAGGCTTCCGTGGTTCCTGTCGAGCTGCCTCGTTTGGGCTATCGCCGGCAACGCCAGCGGCTGGGATGGCGGACAACGGCACCAGCAGGGGACGTGAAGGCCGGGTGACGATGACCGGGGTAGCGTCCGCTGCCGCTGTTTTCCCGAGGCGTACCGGTGCCTATTCTCTCCAGGGTGATGGACCGCAAGGATCGAGTGGCGCTGCTGGCCAGGGTCCGGGGCTGTGTTCTCGGGCTGATCCTCGGCGACGCGTTGGGCGCGACCGGCGGGACGGTACCAAAGGGCGGACCGTTGCGGGCGACGAGCGCCGGACAACTCGCCTGCTTCACCGTCGAGGGCATCATCCGGGCCAGCGTCCGTTACTCGCACAGGGGCATCTGCCACGCGCCGAGCGTCGTCTGGCGGGCCTACCACCGCTGGGCGGCACTACAGGGCATCCACGACGTCACGCGTTGGAAGGACGACGGCCTGCTCAACGGCTGGCTCGCCAAGGTGCCCGTGCTCGGCGCTCCACGCGGCACGGCACCGGCCACATCGGCCGCCCTGCGGTCCGGCCGACAGGGCAGCGCCGACAGTCCGACCGGCACCAGCGTCGGCGCACACGGGCTGACCCGCAGCCTTCCCGCCGCAGTCGGCCCACAGTGGGGTCCGTCGCCGGCCAGCCTCACTGCCGAGGTTGCGGCCCTCACCCATGGTCCGCAGGCGATCAGAACCGCCGAAGTCGCCGCCACGATCGTCCACCATCTCGGACAGCACCCCGATCTCACCTCGGCGGTACGACAGGCCCTCGACGGCGGCCCGAGCCAACCGGACGGACCGATCGGCACAGCCCTGGCGGACGCGCTCGAGACTGCGAGGTCACGACCGAGGCGACACACCGAACTGGCCCGCCTCGCCCCGGACGAGCGGGCGATCTCGGCACTCGCCGGAGCCGTCTACGTTTCCGCCGCCATGCTGGACCCCAGCAGCCTCACCGAGACGCTGCTGTTCGCGGCGTCGGCCGGGGACAACGGGCACACCGCCACCGTCGCCGGCGCCCTGCTCGGTGCCGCGTACGGTGTCGACGCGCTCCCGGTCGACCTGCTCTCCCGCCTGGAACTGTCCTGGGTGGCCGACACCCTGGCCCGGGACCTGGTCGCCGAACAGCTCGATGGCCCGTCCGGCGGCGAGTACGCGGCCGCAGACGATCCACACTGGTGGAGCCGCTACCCGGACGGGTAGCCGACGACGATCGGCGGGCACCCGGCCCAGAGGACCCGGTTGGCGCTGTTGACCTCAAGTCCGGTTGAGATTGCATGATCGACCGAGACCACGCCACTTGGTGGCGCATCGACGGGAGAGCGCATGAGCACCGACACCGGCTTCTACTCGATCATCGACTACACCGTCGATGGACCGGACACGCAGCGTGAACTCGTAGCCGCCTTCGCCGACATCCAGGAGCGGTGGGTCCGCTTCTATCCCGGCTACCGGTCGGCCCGGTTCCACGTCAGCACCGACGGCACCCGCGTCTACAACATCGTGGCCTGGGCAAGCGAGGCGGACTACCGCAACTTCGTGGAGACCTCCGACACCGAAGGCCGGATGGCGGCCATCGGCAGAGCACTGGACGGCTTGTCCGGCAGGGCCGAACCCCGGATGAGCGGCGACCCCAGGTACGTCGTCGTCCGCGAGGTCGGCCCCGGCCCGCAGAAGACCGATTCCTGAGTCCGACTCACCTGAGCAGCGAATCCCCACTGCCCCCACCGAAAGGCATCGATGAAAATCGAGATATTTGCCGACGTGTTGTGCCCCTGGTGCTACATCGGCAAGCGACGTCTCGCCGCCGCCCTGGCCAGGATCGCTGACCGCGACCGCGTACAGATCGTCTGGCGCAGCTATGAACTTGCTCCCCAGGACGGCCGGGTTCCCGGCCCGACGGCAGCCGAGGCGATGGCAGGCTGGTGGGGGGACCAGGCTGCGGCCAGGGTCGAGCGTATCCGTGCCCTCGGTGCGGCAGAGGGTCTGGAACTCAACCTCCACATTGCGCGACCGGTGAACACGTTCGACGCGCACCGGCTGTGTCACCTGGCCGCAGACCACGGTCTCGCTGACGAAATGATGGAACGGTTGCTGCACGCGTACCACACCGAGGGCCTCAACGTCGCCGACCCGGAAACCCTCGAACAGCTCGGCATCGAGGCCGGGCTGGCCCCCACCGACGTACGCGACCTGCTGGGCGGGGACGACCACGCCGAACGCGTCCGGGCCGACGAACGCCGCGCCGCACAACTGGGCGTCACCGGGGTTCCTTCACTCGTGATCGACGGTCAGCCCCCGGTCTCCGGCGTCCAGAGCCCCGAAGAGCTGCACCGACTGATCACCCATCGGCTGATTGCACCGACAGGGCCAGGCATGGGCGTAGACAACTGAAAAGTTGATCAGTTCTTGCAGGCTGCGCCTATGCTGCCCGGCATGGGTCTTGCGATCGTGGTCGGAGTCTTGGCAAATGTGATCGACGAGGAGGAGATCGAGGAGGTACGCGCCGAACTCGACAACCTCAGCGCCGCGTTGGCCAAGGAGGGCGTGGACTGGCGTGAGCCCGAAGGGTTGCCCACGCTCTCCATCCGGTCGACGGTCTCCAGCTTTCCGTACTCGTGGCTGCACTACCTACGCAGGGTCCTCGCGCTGGTGAAGCAAGGAAGGCCGGTGACCGCGGTCGACGGACGCAATGGTCTGGACCGGGATCGGAGCATCATCGAGGACGAGATGATGATGTTTGATTCCCACCTGCTGTGCCACTCCGACTGCGAGGGCTACTACGTGCCGGTCCCGTTCCAGGCACCGGTCTTCCTTCCGGAGGAGGCGGGTGTGGCCGGTGGTGGGATGGTCGGCTCCAGCCAGGGACTCTTGGCCGAACTGCTCCGCTGCGCCCCGGCGATCGGCATCCAGCTCGTCGACGGGGCGCTTGCCGACGACGAGGCGCGGCGCATCGAGGAGCGGCCCGACAGTCATCAGTTCGCCATCGAGTCGACCGTGTGGCTGGGCCTGTACGAGGCATGCCGGGCCAGCATCGCCGACGGCCATGCGATCGTCTTCTCGTAGGGCCGTTCACCCCCGCGCCGACGCCGAGCGTCTGCGCCACCCAGCGCGAGCTCGCACTACTTTGCTTCCTTTCCGACGATCAGCCGACCGAGATGATCGAGGAATTTCTCACTTCCCCAGTACGAGGTCTTCTTGTGGCCTGACCCATCGCTGCCAATGTCGATGACCTTTGCGCCCGGCAACTCGGCGGCCGACAGCCCGTGATCGTCCGACCAATTGGCCACCGGGTCATACTCCCCGGCAATCGAATAGATCTTCCCCTGGATCTTCAGCTCGCTGGGATGAGGCATGTCGTTACCCTTGACGTAATCCACGCCGACGCCCGGCCCGCCAATCGAGATCACGTCCGCCTTCAGGCCAGGCGTGATCAAGATGGTTTCACCCACGACGCGGGACCCGTAGGAGTAACCCAACAGGGTCACATGCTGACGATCAACCTCGTGGGTGACTGCCATGCCGTTGAGGAAGGACCGCAGTTCGGGCGCGGCGCGCTTCGCGTGAAAGTCATTGGTCGGACCATCTCCCCATTTCCACTCGGGAGCGTCGTACCCCAGCCAGACGATCGAGGACACACTGTCTTTGGTGTGAGTCGTAGCAGCACGATAGTTGGCCTGGGCCGTCTCGACTTCCTCCTGGAATTCATCCAACTTCGCGCCCGTTCCAGGGATGTATACAGACAGGTGGCTGGCGGTGTCCGGATTGCCGACGGCGACGATGGCCTTGCCATCACCTGACGCACCTATATCAAGTAGATAGAGCGGAGGCTGATCACCAGATCGGGATTTATCGATCATCCCCTTGAGTAGCTCCAGTGACTCGATCCGCTTCTGCAACGCACCGAGGGCATCGACCCCACTCCGCAGCTTGTCGAAATCGAATCCCCACACGGGAAATCCTGCCATCAGATCAGCAGTGATCTTGTCACTCTTCTTGGAAAGCAGTTCATGAAGGGCCGCCAGTCGAATCATGTTGGCACGATGCCGAGCATCAGCGGGAATGCCGTCCAAGCTGCCGATCTTGTCGGGCTGCGACTGGATGAGGAAGTCCTGTTGGCTTTTGTCGAGCCCACTCCACCAAGCCTGCACCTGGCTTGGAGTAGACGACATCGGGACTCCCTGGGACACGCCCTGGGAGCGGCCTGCGGACGATGCGCCCTCCTGCTCGGCCGCCTCGGCGGTCAGCCGACTGCCACTTTCGCGGAGCTCGGTGATCACCCTCGTCAAGTTCGGGAGGGCCGCGTTGTGCCAGTCGCTGCGGAAACGTTCGGCCACAGGCCCACGCCAAGGGACCTGCGAGACGGCAGCGGTCATGCCTGCCGCCTGCTGTTGCAGCGCCTCGGCCGCAGTGGCGATGCGCTTGGCGAGCTGCTTCGCAGCATGTGGATCCATACCGATCAAGCCACTGCCGGCCACGACGACCTCCCACGTTCCTGGCGGATGGCGTCACGCTAGGGGATGTCGACCTAACCGCCAACCTCTTCGTGGGTGGAAGCTTCCGGGGGCGAGTACCGGGGCCCTTCGATTTAGGCGGGGTTGAGCTGTCCGCAGTGGCGTCGAGTGGTGGCGCGGAGGCGTTGGTGACGAGGAAACGATCGCCCTGAGGGAAACTCGTCAGCTACATGTACTCCGCCGCGACCCCTTCAACCTCAGCAATGAACTCGTCAAGCTGAGATTCAGTAAAGTCGGCATCCTGAAGCAGTGTACCGAGCACAGCAATCTGAACGGAAAAGGCAATCTCAGGGTCGATGTTGTCAACGAGCTGCGCTTCCCCGAGCACGGCTCTGATCATTGCTTCCATCTCCAGAGCCGGAAGCGCTTCACCCTCTTCATATCTAGCTCGGGTCTCCTTGACAAACTGGATGACACTCCGAACATCTTGGTCATGGAATCGACGATCGACAGCCAACGCGAAGGCAGCGCTTATTACCTGTGATCCACCCTGCCAACCCACATCGTTCAACTCGATCAGGAGTCGATCTACAGCCTCCCAGTTCCGCCTGGCCAACGCCCTGATGAGATCACTCAGCTCTCTTTTTGCCACCACGCGCCCGCAACCTCTCTAGTTGTCGCTGAATTAGTTGACCCGACCTGTGAGCCGCAATTCCCGCTATCAATGTGAAGGCGATCAGATGCCCAGCGGCCTCCGAATACTTGATCGCCACTGGTGGAGTCGGCTGCCCGCTTGAAGGCGTTGACGTCCCAGCCAGCTGTGATCCCTTCGGGCCGAAGGGATCACGTACGATCTTCACCGTCTTCTGCACTACTTCTGTAACGTTCTTACCAGCATCCTGGAGGCTCTCGACATTGCGAGCCATCCGCTGGAGGAAGCTGCCGATGTTCTTCCGACCCTCGAGTCGCTGAACTGACGACTGCACCACCCCTTCACCGGAAGGCATCTCTTCGTCAGACACATCCTCGTCCGAAGCCGAGCCAGGGGCGATCTTGTTGCTGTAGGCAGTGAGAGCCTCCCGTGCCGCTTCGATGAGGCGGGCGTACTTCGCTGTCTTGTCGCTCGCCACCGATATGTCATCGATGGCTCCCTTGAGCGGGGAATGCCCACTCCCCTGCGCAACTTCCAGGTAACAACTGTGTGCGTGGTCCGCGTCGGCCTTCGCGCGCAGCGCAGTGACCGCCGCAGCAGCGAGACGGACTCGAGCCTCCCGCAACTGGGCCACGACGTCACCAATGCTGACCGTCATCCGAGTCGAATCAGATAGGCATTCGCCCGGTCAACCGCCGCTTTGTAGCGACGCAGCGTACGGTTGATCTCGATCTCAGCGGCAGTCAGCGCTTTCAACGCCTCCTGCACCTCCTCGGCTTGGCTGCCATCGACAGTACGGCGAGCCAGGCCATCGGCTTCCGCCGCACGTCGGACAGCCTGCTTGAAGGTGGCTACGGCGTCTTCGGCAGCCTCGTTGCCTGCCCGGATGGTCGCCTTGACGTCGCCAATGCTCATGGAGATCAGCCGAGAAGGCCGATGTATTCGCGAGCAGCGCTGGAGCTGCCCTGAATCAGAGCAGCGGCCTGGGCAAGCTGTTGCTTGGTCTGCTCGGCCCGGGCAATGGCCTCGGCAATCTTCGGATGCCCCGTGCCGGCGGCGACGGCCCGCAGGCGGCTGAGCATCTGCTCAGCGTTGTTGGCTGCTGCCTGGATCTGGCTGAGAGTGCTGTTCCCCTGCTCTGCGGCCTGCGCGAGAGCGGCTTTGACTTCCTCGATACTGGCCATGCGATCCCTCCTGCTCATCGCCCGCTGGTTGGTGGGCGGGGCCGGCGCGCAACGAGAGTGGACGACACAACCGCCGTCATCTCTATGCAATCGACCAGACAGTATCGAGACCGATCAACCAAACGCAGCCCCGATGAGGGAAGTCGCGAGAACCCGACAACCGAGGTCTTCGGTGAAGGCTCGGATTAGCGGCTTACTTCGCCTCAGCAACGAATACGCCAACACCGTGAGCACTCTCGACAAGCCCTTCAGTGCGAAGGGCGTGCATGGCGTAGCGGATCACCGAGTCAGACACTCCGTGCTCGGCCTTGAGCTGGGAAGTAGAGGGCAGTTTGTCACCCGGCCTCAACTCTCCAGACTTGATCTGGCCACGGATGTGATCGGCAAGCTTCTCCCACTTCGATGCAGGCATGAGCACTCCTTGGTCTCCGTTGACCATGAGATCACGCCCGAACTTCACGTCGCAAGTTGTCGGTACAGCGAACTAGTGGTGTTGACTTAAGCGAACTAGTTCGCTTAAGTTCGGTCACGCGAGGTGCTCCTTGGTCTCCAACCTCCGGTGTCCTCGCACCTCCGGTCGGGGCGGGCGGCGTGTGGCGCGCGCGGGTTGTCCGTCCCGGCCCCGTTCGTTCCTGCGCGCTGCCAATCCCGATCCCTCCGGGATCCCCTGCTGGCAGCGTGGGCGGTCCGACACCTGCGGCAGGGCGTCGGGCCGCCCGCCCCATCCCCTCTGAGCTGCGGAAAGGGTGATTGCTTCGTGGGTGAGGTACGGAAGATTGCGCCGGTGGAATCGGCGCGGTTCGTGGCGCATCTGCCGTTCACGGCAGCTGACATGAGTTCGGCGCTGGTGTTCACCCGTACGTTGGTGCGGTCGTTGGCGTTCCTCGACCAACTCGACGGGGGCGAGGCCACCGTCTCGTTCGAGGACGGCCAGGGCAACCGGGAGCGGGTGTTCTGCGACCTGCTGACCGAGACCGGACGCCGCTGCGAACGAAGAGCCGGACACCCCGGCTCGTGCCTGCCCCGGGACGGGCGACACTCGTGACGCTGAGCATGTTCACCCCACCCGTAGTGGCGTGCGACCACTGCGAAGGACGGGGCCGCATCCTGATGCTGTGCCACTGCGTACGGTGGGGCGACAGGTTCCTCATCGACACCGGCGACGACATCGACCCACTCCGTTCCGACGGGCACGCCTATCGGGACTGCGAACTGTGTGACGGCAGCGGCTACACGCTCGCGGACTGTCACGAGTGCCGGCGCACCGGACGTCGTCGGGCGCAACTCGTGCTCACCGTCGTCAACCTGGACACCGGCGCGGTCCGCTCGGCGAACGTCGTACCCGGTGGGGTCGAACCCCGACGCGGCCCGGCCGGGCGGTGGGAGCTGGCGCTGTCCCCGGTCGTCGCCGCCTTGGCTGCCGAGGTGGACGCCGTCGCGTGGCGTGACGCCTGCCGCCCGGCGAATCCCACCGGCAACGGCTTCTCGATCCTGCTGCCCACCGCCTGGCGAGCCAACCTACCGACCGCCGAGCGACACCGTCTGGAGGGCGAAGCGATCGCCCGACGTTGCTGGCACCCGTGGCTTCTGTACTTCGGCCGGACCGGAACCCTCCCGGCACCGGAGGAACCGGACGCTGTCTTGGGCCGGCTGTGTCACCTGGCCGATGTGCTCTGTCTCGACCTGGTGGTGGAGGCGCGGTACGTCCGCGACGACCGTCTGAACTGGGACATCCGCTACGAAGTCCCTGGCGGCAGGGTACCCGGCGGTCATCGCGGCTGGGCCGACGACCTGACGGCAGCCGTGGTGGCCACCAGCGTCGACCACGCCATGTTCGGCCTGACCGACCGATCGCTGACCGCACCCGCCCATTACCTGCAACCACACCCGCCCGAACAGATCCGACCGCCGAACGTGGCCACCGACCAGGTCGAACGGCGCATCCACGCCGACCTGGACGGCCTCGACGGTCGATCCCCCGGAGCACAGGCAATCTGGCGTGACGGTCGTTGGCACCACACCCGCCTGCGCGTCGACGACACCATCGAGGTGATGACCGCGCTGTCCACGGGCCAGGTGGTCCGCAAGACCGAAACCGTCCTCGTACGAGCCTGGGAACCGCCCGCTCCCGGCTGGCAGGGCGAGCCCGTCCCGTACCGCCCCTGCCCGGACTGCCACCCCGAAAACCGCCTCCGCCGCTGTGTCTGCACCCTGGGCAACCAGCCCCCCAAGCCTGACTGCTCCGCCTGCGCGGGTGCCGGATATACCAGCGCCAACCGCCGCTGCCCCACCTGCCATGACAGTCACCGGATCTACGAGGGGGTCGTCGTCACCCTCACCGGCCCCGGTGACGCCGCCAGGCACCTCAACTGGCCACTCCCGGACCGTGCCGCCGACGCCACGTACCTCGCTGCCCACCCCGGCGGTAAACCAATATTCCAACTACCGGTCCACTACCAGGTCCGGCACTGGGCCGAGATCCTCGGCGCTCGGCCGGCGGACCTCACCTATCTCGACGGCGGTCACCACATCAACCAGAACCTCAGCGAGGGAACGGTCACGGTCGACCATCCCCGGATCGATCCGCTGGCCGAGTACATCGCCGACGCAAGCCGTGGGCAACCCGCCGCCCGGCTGCTACTCAACGCCACCCCACCGCCGGCCGCGCACCTGCCCGACCTGATCCGCCTCGCTCTCGGACTCCACCAGACCCTCGTCGTCACCCTCCAGGACCACTGGCTCAACGAACACGACCCCCGCTGCGTCCACGGTGAATGCTGGAGCATCGCCCTGCTCCCGCCCGACCAACTCCTCCCACCGGACCCACACCCGTTCCACCCGACCGTCGAAGCTGCTGCCGCGTATCTCCTCGAATACCTGGAGAACGCCCTCTACGACGTGGTCTCCGAGGACCCACAGCAGGGCATACCTGTGCCACAGACCCCGCAACCCGCCCCGCTCGTGGACAACCCCGTCCCGCTGATCCGACGACTCGCTCGGCACCACGCGGGCAGGCCGGTCAGCATCCGCTACCACCACACCGGCTGCCATCTCCACGTCTACGACCGCAACGGCAAGATCCACCACCTGGCCACCGCCCGTACCGTCCCCATCGCCCTGACCGCACTCGGCCTCGGTCGATCCTGACGCAGCTCGGAAGCGAGATCGTGAAGCAGTCAGCAGCCACACGTGTAGTAGAGGATGTCCCAGTGGGTGCGCTCGCGGGTGTAGATGTTTCCTGCGGGAGATCGATACTGATGGCCGAATCCGGAGACGTGGCCGAGATAGGTGTACCTGGCTGAGATGTAGTTCTGGACACAGACGCTGAGTCTGATGTCGACCTTGTAGCCGCCCGAATGGGTGTAGCTACTTCCTGGATGGCCGGTCTCGGTGCCTCCGGTGATGGTGATGGCGCACCCGCTGGCCCGCTTGAACGTAATGATGCCGGTGATCGTGGCCTGCCGGATCCCCTCGAACGAGGTGCAGCTCGGGTGGTTACGGTCGCTGCAATCGCCGGTGGAGGTCCACGGAATGCCAGCGGTACGAAGCTGGGCAGTTGCCTTGGTCTGCGTGATCGCAGAGGCCGGGGTGGCGAACCCGAGGACGGCGGCGGACGATGTGAAGGCGACGCCGAGCGTGGTGAGAGAACGGCGAAAGAGAATTCGACGAGGCGACGACATGGAACCTCCGGATTCCCGCTCCGGGTATCTGCTCGACGCGCAGCGGACAACGTCAAGGAATTGCGCCGCGCACGCTTACCCATTGCGATAGGTAGCCGACGAGGGTTACACACCAACGTTTGCGCATTACGTGGTCGTCAGGTTACCGCCCGCCGGGTCTCGCCACCGTCTCAACGGCCGTAACGGCTCAGCTTGGTCAGTGGTGCTTCGGTAGGCAGGCCGGACAGTCGTTGAGATCAGCTCAGTGGCTGATCGGAATGGGTCCACCGGCCCCGTGGATGGTCCTGTCGGGGCAGCCAGAGCATGGGCTGGGATTCTTGGCAGGCCTGGTCGACACCATCGTGCCAGGGGAAGAGGCCTTCGTCGTCGGGCCACACCATCTGGACGATCGGCAGATGTGACATCTGGTAGAAGTCGATCGCCGCGCCGAAGAAGCTCTCGTACCAGCTCGGGTGCACAGGCTGTAACGCGACGTTGAACTGCTCGAAGACGAAGTCACGCCACTCATGCGCGTCCATGAACTCTACTTGTCGTAGTAGATCGCCGAGGGCGTTGGTGAGCTCCATCATCCGCTGGGGGCTCAGCCCGAAGATGGCTACATCGTGTTTGCCTGTGGTATGCCACAACCCGATCGAATAGACCCAGTCGGGAGTTCGGCCCTCACCACTGACACCTACCACGCTCCAGCCGTGGTCGGTGATGTGCTGCGCGGTCTGCCTGTCCCGCGCATTCCAGTAGTTGCCGTTCACCGGCCCCTGGCATATCAGGCAGGGACACGCATACTCGGTCACCGGCCAACCCTAGATGACGCTTTCCACCCACCACCACACTGCTCCCGCACGTTGTCCTTTTTGTAGCGCTGGGTGCGCGCCCCACACCGAGCTATCGGGCGAAACCGGGTTTGCGGCGGTCAGACCGGGGCATCCAGCGCCGCATGTACGAGGTGCGACAGCTCATCGGCGGGGTGTGGGGTGCCGACGGGGACGCCGATCAACTGTTGGTGTTCGATCCGGCCGACGACTCCCCCGTCACCCGGATGCCGGTGGCCACCGATGCGGCCGTCGCGGCGGCGGTCAAGGCCGCTCGGGCGGTCGTTCCGACCTGGGCCGGCAAGCGGGCCGCCGAGCGCGGCGCGGCGCTGCACCGGGCCGCCGACGCGGTCGAAGCCGCCATCGACCAGCTCTCCTCGCTCCAGACCGCCGAGATGGGTCGGCCCATCAGTGCGGCGAGGGCCAGCGTCGAGGCCGGCGTCGGAACCCTGCGACAGTACGCGGAGCTGGGTCCACTGCACCGGGGTCGGGCGCTGGCCGGTGCCCCGGAGGCGATCGACCTGATGGCCGTACAGCCCCGGGGGATCGTCGCGGTGCTCACCCCGTGGAACGATCCCGTGGCGGTCTCCTGCGGTCTGCTCGGCGCTGCCCTGGTCACCGGGAACACTGTCGTCTACAAGCCCAGTGAACGCAGCCCGGCGACCGGCTGGCTGCTGGCCCGGCTACTGGACGAGCACCTGCCGGCCGGCGTACTCACCCTGCTCACCGGGGACGCCCGGGTCGGGACGGCACTGGCGGCACAGGAGGTCGACGTGGTCGCCCACGTCGGGTCCACTGCCACCGGTCGGTCCATCGCCGCCGCCTGCGCCAAGACGTACGCCAAGCCACTGCTGGAGAACGGTGGCAGTGACCCGCTGATCGTCGACGCCGACGTGGACCCGGAATGGGCGGCGGAACAGGCCGCCCTGGGCGCGTTCGCGAACTCCGGTCAGTTGTGTGTCTCGGTCGAGCGGATCTACGTACACCGAAGGATCGTGCAGCCGTTCCTCGACGCGCTGGTACGACAGGCCGAGTCGATGCGGGTCGGACCGGGCCGCGATCCGCGTACCGAGATGGGACCGCTGGTCGACCGCCGCCATCGGGAGCACGTCGCGGCCCAGGTCGAAGCATCGGTGGCCGACGGCGCCCGGGTGCTCTGCGGCGGCGTGGTACCCGACGGACCTGGTGCCTTCTATCCGCCCACCGTGTTGGCCGACTGCTGCGACGGGATGCTGGTGATGCGGGAGGAGACGTTCGGTCCGGTCGCGCCGGTGATGGCGGTGGAATCGTTCGACGAGGCACTCTCCCGCGCTTCGCGCTCGTCGTACGGTCTGGCGGCGACGGTGCTGACCGCGTCCATGACGCACGCCCAGCGGGCCTGGCGGGAGTTGCCGGTCGGCACGGTGAAGGTGAACGCCGTGTTCGGCGGGGCACCGGGCGGGGCCGCGCATCCGCGTCGGGGCAGCGGGCAGGGCTTCGGGTACGGCCCGGAGCTGCTCGACGAGCTGACCGTCACCAAGGTGGTGCACCTCGGCGCACCGGGCGGCCCGGACGGACACTGGTGAGCCGCCGGACCGCACCGCTCGGACACCCGATGAACGTTGCTACGGGCCGTACCCTCGGGTCATCGTCCCCGGACCTTGCCACCCCGGGCCTTCACGGCCTCCCGGGTCCTGGTGGTGGCCCGGTTGTTGGCCTTCTGGATCGCACCCACCAGTTCGGCCTTGGTCATCCGGGAACGTCCCCGCACGTCCAACTTCTTCGCGACCTCCATCAGGTGTTCCTTCGGGGCGTTCGCGTCCACCCCACCTGCGGTCGGCGCGCGACGGGCCGGGCCACCACCTTCGGCCTGCTCGTCGCTGGGTCCCTTGCGTCCCTTGGGCTCCCAGTGGTCACCGACCTTCTCGAACGAGTGCTTGAGGGACGCGAAGGCGGTACGGTGCGCCCGCTCCCCCTCGCCGTACGTCTCGGTGGCTGAGTCGTGCGTCTTCACCCAGGTTCGCTGGGCCTTGTCCGGAGAGCGTCGCACGGTACTCGGCAGTGATTCGCGACCAGGCATGGTCTTCCTCCTCCTTGCGGCTGACTGTGCTCCGGAAACCCGCCACGGTCCCGACGGGAGGCGGGTCTCCATGGGAGATCCGTTCCCCACGCCCCCGTGGGCAAACCGGGAGCTGGACGTTTGTCCGATTCGCGCCCGGGGTACCGCCGTCCCCGGAGGGGAGCGGTCATGGCGGTTGAGTGGTCAGTGTGGCGCAGGGTGCTGGTCGCCAGCGTCAAGAGCTTCTCCCGGGACAACTGTGCCGACTGGGCCGCCGCGCTGACCTACTACGGGGTGCTGGCGCTGTTTCCCTCGGCGATCGTGATCGTCGCGCTGGTCGGTCTCGTCTCCAACGGAGAACAGACCATCGACACGATCGTCGACCTGGGTGGGGACGTCGGTGCCGGCTCGGTCGTCGCCAGTGAGAGCTTCACCGACGCCGTGAAGGGAGTCGTCAACCAACGCAGTTCCGCGAAGGTGCTGCTCAGTTTCGGTCTGCTCGGCGCGCTCTGGTCGGCGTCGGGTTTCACCGGGGCGTTCACCCGTGCCTCCAACGCGATCTACGAGGTACGGGAGGACCGCCCCTTCTACCGACTCCGTCCACTCCAGATCCTCATCACCGCCGCCGCCCTGCTGCTCATGGCGGTCGTCGCCACGGTGCTGGTGGTGAGCGGGCCGGTCACCGACGCGGTGGGGAACGCGCTGCACCTCGGCAACGCCCCCCGAACCGTGTGGACGATCCTCAAGTGGCCGCTGCTGCTGATGGTCATGATGTTGCTGCTGTCGCTGCTGTTCTGGATCGCGCCCAACGTGCAGCAGCCCCGGCTGCGTTGGCTGACCGTGGGCGGGGCGGTTGCCCTCGTCTCCTGGGGCGTCGTCTCCTACGCCTTCGGGCTCTACGTGACGAACTTCGCCTCGTACGACGTGACGTACGGCAGTCTCGCCGCGGTCATCGCCTTCCTGGTCTGGCTCTATCTGTCCAACTGTGCGCTGCTGTTCGGCGTCGAGATCAACGCGGAGCTGCACCGGGCACAGCGTTTATCCCTGGAGCCCACGGGTAGCGCAATAGACATGGAACGGGGTAACAGTAAGCACGGACCGAGGCTCGACGACGAGATGAGCCGAGAGGTCAGCGGCACGGTGCAGGGCACCACCGGATCCCGGGCCCAGGAGTGGCGTCAGCCGGAACCGGCCGGCGAGGACCAAGCGGACGCCACCACCATCGTCAACACCGAGACCCGTAGCGGCGTCCCCTGGGGGATGACCCCGGTGGAGGTCGAGCAACGCAGCCGGTTGGGCCGGTTCATCAGCCTCTCCGCGCTGCCCGGCACTCGGGAGACGCTGTGGCGCAACGCGCAGGAGAACGGCGCGCCGGAGGATCTCCTGGCCGACCTGGCCCGACTGCCGTCCGGGGTCGAGTTCCAGACCGTGTCCGAGGTTTGGGCTGCGCTGGGGCATCCGAACGAGACCCAGCGCTGGTGAGCAGCCGGCGTCGGTAGTGACCGGCGCCGGCGGGCATCCGAACCGCTGACCACACCAACCGCTGGCGTGACCAGCTCCGCTGGGCGCGTACCAGCCCAAAGAGGAGGAACCGATGAGTGGGGTAACCGAATCTGTCGACGTTGCGGTGCCGGTACGGACCGCATACGACCAGTGGACCCAGTTCGAGGAGTTCCCCCAGTTCATGGAGGGGGTCGAAGAGGTCAAACAGATCTCCGACACCATGACGCACTGGAAGATCGACATCGCCGGTGTACGACGGGAGTTCGATGCGAGGATCACCGAGCAACTCCCCGACGAGCGGGTGGCCTGGACCTCCACCGACGGCACCAACAACTCCGGTGTGGTCACCTTCCACCGGCTCGACGACAGCCACACCCGGGTCACCGTGCAGATGGAGATGGAACCGCACGGCCTGACGGAGAAGGCTGGCGACAAGCTCGGCCTGGTGGACCGCCGGACCAAGGGCGACCTCAACCGGTTCAAGGAGTACATCGAGGGTCGCGGCGTCGAGACCGGGGCATGGCGGGGCAAGGTGGAACGAACCAGGTAGCCCTCGTCGATCCCGGCATCAAGCGCTGAAACGGCTGGTGGCCGTCGGAGACTCCGACGGCCACCAGCCTGTTGTTTGCCGCATTGCAGTCCGGGTACGGCAGGACGTATGACCGACAACGACCCGGCGGTGTGGCGCGACGAGGAACGTCTGCCGCTCCGCGAACTTGAACGCGCGATGGGCAGTTCCGCCAGCGACGGCGAGGTCGACGACTTCACCGGCAACGAGGCGGGGGCGGAGTCGGCGTTCGGCCACGCTCCGGAGGCCGCTGACGAGCGTCCGGACCGTACCGGTCGGGGCCGGGACATGACCGACGACGAACGGGCCTACCGGCCGTCGACGACGGGCCGGACCGGGCCGCACTGAGACCTCCGTCCGGCTGTCGGCGCCCCCGGTCGCCCCGGCGCCTCGACCGGCCAGCTCGCAGCGTGGTTCGGTCAGCTCGGCGTTGTCGACGCTGGCCGTGGCTGCCGGTTCGACGCCGCGTAGACCAGCAACAGCAGCACGGACAGCACCACCAGGGCCGGGCCCAGCACCTCGACGTCGATCCGGCTGATCAGCACGCCGATGCCGGCCGGTACGAACGCCCCGGCCAGACCGGCCACCCCGATCTGTAGTCCGATGGTCCGGTCGGCGTGGCTGGCCCCGACTCGATCTGCGGTGGTCAGGGTGAGCAGCGGGAACACCGGCGCGGCACCGAAGCCGACGATGGCCAGCCCGACCACCGCCAGCCAGGCCGGTCCGGGTACCGCCACCAGCACCGCGCCGAAGGCCATGCCGATCATGCTTGCCCACAGCACCCGGGCGGTGCCCACCCGCTCGGCCACCACCCCCTGCACCACGCGTCCCAGGAACAGACTTCCGTAGTAGCCGGATACGCAGATTCCGGCGGCGGTCGCCCCGAGACCACGTCCTTCGGTGAGCAGCAGGTACGCCCAGAGTCCGGCGCCCAGTTCGATCGCGACGTAGGCGGCGAACGCCAGTACGCCGAACCAGACGGCCGGCAGCCGGAGGGTGTCCCGGATGGGTGGCGGCACGGCCGGTGTGACCGGCTCGACGTCGACCGTGTCCGCTGCGATCGTCTCGGTGCGGAGGTCCCCGGTCGGGTTGGCGGCGGCACCGCCTCCGGCCGCCCCACGCCGGTTCCCCCAGGCGTGCACGGTGAACACGAAGGCCACTGCCAGCACGGCCTGTGCGCCGGCCACGATGCCGTACCCCCAGCGCCAGGCCAGGCCGGCACCGATGACGGTGGTCATGATCAGCGGTCCGACCGCGACACCGAGGCCGAAGAACGCGTGCAGCCAGTTCATGTGGCGTGGGCCGAAGGCACTGGCGGCGTACGCGTTGAGTCCGGAGTCGATCGCGCCCGAGCCGAGTCCCAGCAGGAGCGCAAACCCGGTCATCAGAATGAATCCGGGGGTCATCGAGTACCCGGCCAGTGCGAGGCTGGCCATGACGGTGCTGCCGGCCAGCAGCCAGCCGACGCCCAGCCGGGCGACGCTGAAGCCGGCCGCCACGCTGGAGGTCAGATAGCCGGCGGTGCTGGCGATGAGCAGCAGGCCGACCGCCTCCGTGGGCACGTGAAAGTCGGTCCGCACCGACGGCCAGGCCACCCCGATCAGCCCGTCCGGCAGGCCGAGACTGACGAAGGCCAGGTAGGCGAGGATGAGCAGCAGGAGACGCGGGCGTGGCGGGGTGGGCACGTGTGTTGATCTTTCCGCACGGTCCGGCGTCCCGCCAGCCCGAGATCACCCGCCGGCTCGGGATGTTGCCAGGGCGCACGACCATTGGTCCGCTTCGCGGCTCCCTGTCCGCTAACATCCTTTCACGCACCTCGTCCGACCTGCGAAAATCATCCTCCTGCCGCCACCGGTTCCCCCAACCGGATGAGGTCACCGACACCCAGGGTTGGCTAACCTCGTCTCACATGAATGGGCTGTTCAGCGGCGTGGCCGCACGCTCCGCCACGAAATCGGCACGCTCCGAGCTGTCCGATCTGATGGCCACCATCGGCTCCTCCGGCCTGGTCGCCGCCGCTGCGCTTCCCGGGCTCCAGGCCGCTGTCGACCAGCACGCCGCCGCCGTACGGGACAGTCTCCTTGGCGACCTTCAGCCGATGAGCGCCGTGTCCCTCGCGGCCTATGCCGCCGGGGTACGCGAAGCCGGCGCCGGTCACGGATGGCAGCCGCCGCTTGATCCGATCGTGTGGCCCCAGGCCGACTGGATCATGCTCCGGCTGCTGGCGGTCTGCGCCCTGAACCGGGGTAACGGGGCCGTCGTCTGAGCTGCCGTTCGGCACCGGGTGTGCTGCCGCTCGGCACCGGCGAGCTGCCGTTCGGCACCGGGCCCCGAGCGACCCCGTCCCTACGCCGGAGCCTGGACAGCATCGGGGAGCCCAGCGATGCTGGACTCCCCGATGACTGCGGTCAGGCGAACCGATCGTGCGGGTGGCGGGCCTCAGTGCCCACCCAGCCCCGGTTGTTCCGGGCCGCCCGTCGTACCCCGCTGCATGGTTCCGGACTGGTAGGTGCCGGGACCGCCAGCCTGCGAGTGCGCGGCACCGCCCCCACCTGACGCCCCGGCCGGTTCCTCGGCCCTCGGCATGACCTGGGTACGTTCGGCCATCTGCCGTTCGACGTCCCCGCGACCGGCGGAGTACGCCTGGTTGCGGGCCCGGATCGCCTGGGATTCGGTAGCGGCCCGTTGCAGCCAGCCCTCCCAGCGCTGCTGCATCGGCCGGACCAGACCACCGCCCACACCGACGATGAGGATTCCGGCAACGGTGGCCAGCACCGCGATGAGGACCGGAGTGGTGACCGTGGTGGCGATACCCACCTGGTTGAGCGCGGCGATCACACCCAGCGCGATGATGAAGATCGACGCCAGGTTCGCCAGCAGGCGGCCGTACGAGAGACCGCCCAACGCCCCGGTGATGAGGTCACGTACCGCACTGGCGATCGCCGCTGCCACGACCACGATCACGATCGCGACGAAGGCTCGCGGCAGCCAGGCGACCACCCCACGGATCAGGTCGCTGATCGCGTTCGGCCCCCACACGCCGAAGGCGAACTGCAACGTGAACAGCAGGATGGCGTAGTACGCCAACTTCGCCAGGATGTCGCTGGCGTCGTACTTCGTACGCTCCAGGGCGCGTCCGACGCCGCCCCGTTCGACGGCCCGGTCGAATCCGACCCGCTCGAGCGCCTTGTCCACGATCTTGAGGACAAACCGCGCGATGATCCAGCCGACGACCAGGATGGCGATGAACGCGATGGCCCGTGGTACGAAGAGGAGTACCGACCGCCACATGTCGAGTAACGCGGCCCCGATGTCAACCTGCCTGACCGCGAGATTTTCGGACATTGTCGTCCCTCCTGTCGCTCGTCAATAGCGACGTCCGCTCGCTCGGACTAGCGAGGCCCGCATACCCATCGGTCCGGGAGCCAACCACCCTGGCAGCACCATTTTTCGGATTTTTCCTCTGATTAGGGCAGAGGTAGCGCCGTAAGCCCGCAATTCGCCATTTAGGCACTAAAAGCCTCGTAGCAGGACGGGATGACCAGGCCCAGCCATCGACACCACACCGGCACACCGGTCACCAACTGGGCGGTGTCGGTTACCTGCCGTTGATCAGCGCGAGTGTCGGCCTCTCCAGTTAGGCTGCTGGCATGCCAGGCTCGGTCGGGCGAATCCCCACACCATCCGCCGCGCCATCCGGGCTGACGTTGCGCCTCAGCGACCAGGCATGGTCGGCCACCCCACTGGGCCCCCGGCAGTTGTGGGATCCCGCCCTGCGGACCGTTGTCGACCTTGTCCTCGACTCACCGGTGGCCATGGCCCTGACCTGCGGCGACGACCTCGTGCTGGTCTACAACGACCGCTGTGCGGAGTTGCTGGGCGCACGCCATCCCGCCGCGTTCGGCCAGCCGGCCCCCCAGGTCTTCGGTGACCTCTGGCAGACCCCCGGCATCGGCGACGTGATCGAGCGGGTCTACCGCACGGGCGAGCCGTTCCTCGAGCGGGCCGCCTCGCTACCCCACGCCCGCAGCGGCATCGCCCGACCCGATCAGGCGGTCTTCGTACGCGGCCACTGGGCGGTTCGGGACGCCTCCGGCTACATCATCGGCGTACTGACCATCGCTGCCGAAAGCACGCAGATGACCCGGCAGCTACAGAGCCTGGGCGAGCTGGCCTCGGCGCTGTCGGGCACGCTGACCCTGGACGACGTCGCCCGGGTGGCGCTGCGCTTCGCCGCCACGTCCTTCGCCGCCGACCTGGTCGCCTTCGGCATCGACGACGGGCCTGACTGGCGAACGGTCCGCCGGGTGCCCGGCGACCTGCTCGACGAGGTCGACGAGCGCCTGCCACCGCTGTGGCACCGCTCTCCGGTGGACTCCCCCACGCCCCTGGCCGCCACCGCCCGCAGCGGTGTCCCGCTCTTCGTCAGCGAGGGGCAGCCGCTACTGGCCACGGCAACCGACCGGCATGACGAGCGGATCCGGGCCCTCGCCGCGCTGCCGCTGAACACACCGTCGCTGCGGGGAGCACTCACCCTCGGCTACCGGGACCCGTACCCCTGGTTGCCGACCGAACGCGCGCTGCTGACCGCCTGGGCGGAGCTGGTGGCCCAGGCCGCCGAACGTGCCCGCAAGTTCGAGAAACAGCACGGTACGGCGCAACTCCTCCAGCGGAGCATGCTGCCGGAGCACCTGCCGGACCTGCCCCGGCTACGGATCGCCGCACGTTACGCCCCCGGGGTGGACGGCAACGCCACCGGCGGCGACTTCTACGACGCGTTCGCGTTGCCCGGCGGCCAACTGGCGGTGGTCCTCGGTGACGTGGCGGGGCACGACGTGCGGGCCGCCGCGCTGATGGGCCAGGTACGGGCCGCACTGCGCGCCCTCGCCCTCAGCGACCCGGACCCGGCCTGTGTCCTGCGCGGGCTGGACCGCCTGGTGGCGAGTCTGGGGGCCGAGGCGCACAGCGACGAACTCTTCGTGACCGTGCTCTACGGCGTGGTCGACCCGGAGGCCGGTCGGCTGACCCTGGCCAGCGCCGGACACCCGGCTCCCCTGCTGCGCCGGGCTGTCGCTGGCGGACCGACCATGGCCGAGTATCTCGACCTCCCCCCGGGGGTGCCGTTGGGGCTGGGCGGACGACGCGTCACCCACACGATGGAGTTCCGGGCCGGGGACACGTTGCTGCTGTTCAGCGACGGTGTCGTCGAGCGGCGCAACCAGGACCTGTCGGACGGGTTGGACCAGTTGGCCGTCACCATCGCGGCAGCCAGCGGCGGTGCCCCCCGTACGCTGTGCGCTGCGGCATCCTCGGCCGTGCCGGGCACCACCGAGGACGACGTGGCGGTGCTGGCGGTGGAGAACGCCCTCACCCCGAGCCGTTCGGCGGCGATGGCGGTGCCGGCGGAGCCGACCGCGCCGGGCCGGGTCCGGCGCTGGCTGACCGCCCAGCTCACCGCGTGGCAGGTGGCGGAGTCGGTGATCGGTTCAGCGGTCCTGTGTGCCAGTGAGCTGACCACCAACGCCCTGCTGCATGCCGGCACGGCGGCGCGGGTGGAGATCGATCTGAGCCCGGAACGGCTGCTGGTCTCGGTGGCCGACAGTGGCACCCGGGGCATCGTGGCCCGGGCCCACACGGACCCGCTGAGCAGCCGGGGCCGGGGGCTCGGGCTGATCGAGCAGCTCAGCGACGCCTGGGGGACGGATCCGACGGTACGAGGATCGACGGTCTGGTTCGAGATGCTGATCCCGGCGGGGCAGCGCCGGTAGCGCGTCGGCCGCCGCCGGGCGGCCCGGTTTACCGCTTCCTCACGACGGGAACCCTGGCCGTTGACGAAGGAGGCAGACAATGGCTACACCCTCGAAATCGAGTACGGCCTGGCCCGGCATGCCGGGTATGCCGGGTGGTAGCAACCTGCCACCCGGACCGAGCGGTACCCCTTCGATGCCCAGCGGCGACGGTGGGCCCCAGATGGGACGCCCGGCAGTCACCATGGCGTCATATCCGGATTATCCATCCGCGCAGCGTGCGGTGGACTTTCTCGCCGACAACAAGTTCCCGGTGGAACACAGCGCCATCATCGGCACGAACCTGACCCTGGTGGAGACGGTGCTGGGCCGGATGACGACCGTACGGGCAGCCCTGGCCGGTGCGGCCACGGGTGCCTGGTTCGGCCTTTTCATCGGTCTGCTCTTCGGCATCTTCGCCACGGCCAACTGGTTGGCGGTCATCATCGTGGCCCTGCTGATCGGTGCCGTGTGGGGCGCGGTGTTCGGCGCCATCGCCCACGCCATGACCGGTGGACGGCGGGACTTCTCCTCGATGAGTTCACTGCGCGCGGGCCAGTACGCGGTGACCGTCGACGCGGACTTCGCCGAGCAGGCCCGCCAGCTGTTCACCAGGATGAACTGGCAGCCTGCGCAGAGCGCGCACTGACCGGTGTTCGACCGAGGTGTGCCCGGGCGTCAGGTGACGCCCGGGCACCCACTCGTCTCCGTACGGGCCGACCGTCCCGCTACGGGCGGGGTGCCTGGCCACCCGTGTGCGGGACCCGGGTGGCCGGGATGACGCCCAGTCGACCGGCCTGGTAGTCCTCGAAGGCCTGGATCAACTCTTCCCGGGTGTTCATCACGAACGGGCCGTAGTGCGCGACCGGCTCCCGGATGGGCTCGCCGCCCATGATGTACACGTCCAGTTCGGGCGTACGACCGTCCTGGTGTTCGTCGGCGGTGAAGCGGATGGCGTCGCCCGGTCCGTGTACGGCCAACTGCCCGGTGTGTACCGGACGGCGATCCGTACCGACCGTGCCCCGACCGCCGAGCACGTAGACCAGTGCGTTGAAGTCGGTACGCCACGGCAAATCCACCTGGGCCCCGGGCTGGACCGTCACGTGGCTGATCGTGATCGGGGTGTGCGTCGATCCCGGTCCCCGGTGTCCGGCGATGTCACCGGCGATGACCCGCACCAACGCCCCGCCGTCCGGGGTGGTCAGCAGGATCGACTCCTTGCCCCGGATGTCCTGGTAGCGCGGCGGGCTCATCTTGGCCACCCTCGGCAGGTTGACCCACAGTTGCAGGCCGTGGAAGAGGCCGCCACTCATCACCAGGTGCTCCGGTGGGGCCTCGATGTGCAACAGACCGCCTCCGGCCGTCATCCACTGGGTGTCACCGTTGGTGATCGTGCCACCGCCGCCGTTGGAGTCCTGGTGGTCGAAGATGCCGTCGATGATGTAGGTCACCGTCTCGAAGCCCCGGTGCGGGTGCCAGGAGGTTCCCTTGGGCTCCCCCGGCGCGTAGTCCACCTCGCCCATCTGGTCGAGGTGGATGAAGGGGTCCAGTTCCCGCATCGGCACACCGGCGAAGGCCCGGCGCACCGGGAAGCCCTCGCCCTCGTAGCCGCTGGGCGCGGTGACCAGCCGGGTCACCGGGCGGTACCGGGTGGTTGCCGGGTCCAACTGGGGCAGGCGGGGCAGGACGAGCACGTCCTTCACGGTGATGGCAGGCATGACCTTGCTCCTAGCTGTTCGAAGGTTCCGTGGCGGATGGGGTTGGCGATGCGGGAGCGGTGGTACCTACGGCATTCAGTCGCTCACCGAGCCGCTCGAAGACCCGGGTCAGGCAGGCGACCTCCCCGTCGTCGAGGTCGTCCATCAGGTGACGCCGTACCGATGCCAGGTGGTGTGGCGCGGCCTCCCGCAGGGCCAGCAGGCCGGCGGCGGTCAACACCGCCTCACTGCCGCGCCGATCCTGTGGGCAGGCCTGCCGGGCGACCAGGCCACGGCGCTCCATGGAGGAGATCTGATAGGTCAGCCGACTCGGCGAGAAGATGAGCCGACCGGCCAACTCCCCCATCCGCAACCGTTGACCGGGGGCTTCGGAGAGCCGTACCAGCACGTGGTAGTCAGCGAAGCTCAGCTCGCTGACCGCCCGAAGCTCCTCCTCCAACTGGGTGAGTAGTCGCTGACTGGACTCGATGTATGCGCGCCAGCACGCCATCCGCGCGCCGTCCAGGCTCTCCGTCATGCGACGAGAGTAGCACTGTTTCAAATTTGAAGCATTGGGTCGCCGGGTGAGCCCTGACACGCGGTCCGAGCATCCAGCGGGCGTAAGTTTGAAATTTGAAACAGGAGGGCCGGAACCGGCCGGCGGTCGAGACGGGGCACGAATGACCACTGGGCCGTCCCGACGGGATGCCAGACTGCACCACCGTGGAACCCGTGGAAATCTCCGCGCCCGGCCTGCTGCTCCGCCCGTGGCGCGCAACGGACGCCCCAGAGGTCATGCTGGCGCTACGTGAGGCGGCCATCGCCCAGTGGAATCCGTTGCCCGGCGTCGTGGACCTGGAAGCCGCGCGGGCCTGGGTACGCCGCCGGGCCGACTGGTCCTCGCTCGAACATGTGTCGCTGGCGATCGCCAATCCCACGACGGACGCGCTGCTCGGCTCGTTGAGCCTGCACCAGATCTGTGGGGAGAACGCCGCAATCGGCTACTGGACGGTCGAACAGGCGCGCGGGCGAGGTGTTGCGTCACGGGCGGTCACCGCCATGACGGATTGGGCCTTCCAGTTCCTGAGGCTGCACCGGATCGAACTGTGTCACGCGGTGGCCAACGCCGCATCGTGCCGGGTCGCGGAGAAGGCCGGCTACCGGTTCGAGGGTGTCCTACGTGAATCACACCGCTACGGCGATGGGCAACGCCACGACGAGCACATCCACGGCCGGCTGGCCACCGACGCCTGATCCCTACCGAGCCCACGACGGTGCGCCCACCCGCTCCTTCACGGGTGGGTGGGCGCACCGTCGCACTGGTTCGGGCTGACGCTCGGAAGCAGTCGGTACTTGTCCGGATTCCCGGCTGCCCTCGTCGCACGTTGGGTAGCCTCAGGCAGAGACCGCGAAGATGCCGGCGACCCCGAGGACCACCATGACCAGCACCGCAACCAACGCTCCCCGCTCGCTCTCCACCGGCTGATCTCCGTAGTTCCGCTGCGCCTTCGAGACATCCGGGGGCATGCCGACCTCCTCGCCGTGTCGATATCGGGTGTTGGCGTCGACAGAGGGCCGTGGCCAGCCTCGATCCACGGGTGCAGGCCGCACCTCGATGCCCGGGTCACGCCGTAGGCGCGTCCGCTCACGCCGTACGCGCGGCCGCCGTACGCCCTGGATGCGTCCGCCGTACGCGTGGCGCGCAGGATCTTCTGTCGACTTCGGTTGCGTAACCGGCAGGGACGTGACCGGCCCTACGCGGGTCGACAGGCCCTTACCATGCCGACGGAGCATGAGTTGCCGCTATGGCGCGACGGAAACCACTTGACGGCACTCTTTTCATTGCCACGGCCCCGTTCCAGCACCGCGACCACTCGCCCAGAGCGGGGCACGGGTCGCAGAGTGACACGGATCTCAGCCCGGATCCGGCGAAGGATGTCGGGGATCAGGCCACTTCCGACTCGCCGCCCGGATAGGCAAATGACGACCGGGGCGAGTAGAACCCCCACATGATCTGTAGCGGGTTGGCCGGGCGCAGCGCCCAGACCGGATGTTCCGGCTCCAGAAACTCCAGTGACACGATCTCGAACGGATCGACCGGCTCGGCCACGTACGGATAGTTGCCGCTGATCTTCCGCCCGTCGACCTCGGTCAGGTAGCGCAGCTGTCCACGGTTGATAGCGCTGCCGGTCCGACCGACCTCGGCCACCGTCCGGATGACGGGAACCCCGTCGGCCTCGGTCACGGCAACCAGCCGGTTGCCCTTGACCTTGATCCTGGTGGTGCCCACACTCACCGGAACACCCCGGTCGGCGGCATAGGCCCGCACCACCGCGCTGGAGTTGAAGTAGTGGGTCCACCAGCGACCCGGTGTCACCCCGTCCGGCGCGTCCATGTCGGCGAGGTCCGGACCGAGGTAGGTCAGCGAGTAGGCGCCGAAGCCCGAGGTCTGTTCCGCGTCGTCGACCACGTACTGGTTCATGAAGACCTGGCGGTTGACCATCGGGGTGAGGCCATCGGGCACCAGGGCGGCAACCGCATCGGGATCGGCCGGCAGCCAACCGAAATAGATCATGCGGCTGTTGACGACAAGCTGCGGGGCAGCGAGACGGTTCACCGGTGCCTCCGGGCTCTGGACGGGCTGTAACGAGAACGCTACGGCCCGTCCGCTGTGGAAACAACGACGGAAAACCGACAGTCCGTCGACAGACCTCGGGCCCCCTCGCAACACTGCCGTAGCCCGCCAGCAATATCCCGTTAAGCACCACTACACGAACTATCTACCTCATACTTTCGGCTAGACTTTCGCAAGCCGAACGGGTTAAGGTGACCATCTGAACGGGCCAACCAAGCAATGCGTAGCGCCCTTGTTTCTCTCCGCGAACAAGGTGTAGGGAGGACCACCGATGACCACACCGACAACGACCGACCGGGCTACCGCCACCCGAACCGACAGCGCGGGCCCGATCCTCGACGCGAAGAGCCTGTCGGACAGCGCCAGTGACCTACTACACGCGATGGCCGCCCTGCCAACCAGCCACCCGTCCCGGGAGAGCCTGCGTGACCAGGCAATCCAGGCCTGGTTGCCACTGGCCCAACACCTCGCGCAGCGCTACAGCGGGCGGGGCGAGCCCACCGACGATCTCGTCCAGACCGCCGCCATCGGCCTGATCAAGGCGATCGACAAGTTCGATCCGAGCCGCGGCGTCGACTTCGCGGGCTACGCAATTCCGACGATCATCGGCGAACTCAAGCGCCACTTCCGTGACCGTACCTGGGACATCCGGGTGCCCCGGCGGCTCCAGGAACTGCGGTTGAGCATCTCCGAGGCCAACAACACGCTGCTACAGACGCTCGGCCGCTCCCCGACGGTCGCCGACATCGCCGCCCACCTCGACCTGACCGAGGAGGAGGTGCTGGAAGGGCTGGAAGGTGCCCGGGCCTACAACGCGGTCTCCCTGTCCACCCCCACCGGCGACGGCGAGCGGGCCACCGAACTGGGCGACACCCTCGGCGGCGAGGACAGCGAGTTCGAGCTGGCCGAACTGCGGATCGCCCTCGGCCCGGCGCTGGCCACCCTGGACGAACGCGAGCAGCGGATCCTCACCCTCCGCTTCTACGGCAACCTCACCCAGTCGCAGATCGCCGAGCAGATCGGGGTCTCGCAGATGCACATCTCCCGGCTGCTGGCCCGCGCGTTGGCCAAACTGCGCGGCCAACTCGAAGAGACGTACTGAACCCGGTCGAAGAGACGTACTGAACCGGTCGAGGTCCACTGAGCCGGCCGGTGCGACACTGACCGGATGCTCCCCGAGACCGCTGCCGACCTGCCGGTCCGACAGGTACTGCCAGCGGTGGCCACCGCACTGGACAGGACCGGCACGGCCGTACTGGTGGCCCCACCGGGAACCGGTAAGACCACCCTGGTGCCGTTGGCCATCGCCGAACGGTTCGAGGGACGGATCGTCGTCGCCCAGCCCCGCCGGATCGCCGCGCGCGCCGCTGCCCGCCGGATGGCGTCGCTGCTCGGCGAACCGGTGGGGCAGACCGTCGGTTATGCCGTACGCGGCGAACGGCGCACCGGACCGGCCACCCGGATCGAGGTAGTCACCACCGGCCTGCTCGTCCAACGTCTCCAGCACGATCCAGAGCTGGCCGGCACCACGACCCTGTTCCTCGACGAGTGTCACGAGCGGCAACTCGACTCCGACCTCGCGCTGGCCTTCGCCGTCGAGGTACGTGCCGCGCTCCGCCCCGACCTGCGCCTGTTGGCGGCGTCGGCGACCGTCGAGACCGACCGACTGGCCGCGCTCCTGGGCACCCGGGCCGAGCCCGCACCGGTGATCCGTGCCGAGTCGGCGCTGCATCCGGTCGACATCCTCTGGACACCACCACCCCGGCCGGTGGACGCCCCGCATGGGCTACGGGTCGATCCCCGACTACTGGACCACGTGGCCGCGACCGTACGGCGAGCCCTTTCCGAACGTGCCGGAGACCTGCTGGTCTTCCTACCCGGTGCGGGTGAGATCGCCTCGGTGGCCGCGCGCCTGGCCGACCTGCGCGGCGACGTCGACCTGATGACGTTGCACGGACGCCAGTCGAGCCGGGAGCAGGACACGGCACTGCAACCGGGGACCCGACGGCGGGTGGTGCTGGCCACGGCGGTCGCCGAGAGCAGCCTGACCGTCCCCGGCGTACGGGTGGTGGTCGACGCCGGACTGAGCCGGGTCGCCCGTACCGACCTGAGCCGAGGACTCGGTGCCCTGGTCACCGTGCCGGCATCCCGGGCCTCGGCCACCCAGCGTGCTGGCCGAGCCGGCCGGGAGGCACCGGGCCACGCCTACCGGTGCTGGTCGGAGGCGACGCACGAACGGTTACCGGCACAGCCGGAACCGGAGATCGCCGTCGCCGACCTCACCGCCTTCGCGCTGCAACTGTCCTGCTGGGGGCAGCCCGACGGCAGCGGCCTCGCCCTGCCGGACCCGCCACCGGAGGCCGCCATGCGGGTGGCCCGCACAACCCTCGCCGGGCTCGACGCCGTCGACCTCGACCAGT
>NZ_JBHTMP010000068.1:0-34042 GCF_042679305.1 Micromonospora sonneratiae
GGCCCCGACCCCGGCGGCCTTGGGCTCGGGCTCGGGATCGGTGGCTCCGGCCTCGGGTGCGGCAGCCTGGCCGGGCACCGGGACCGTCGTCTCCGGCGGCCCGCCGCGACGGGCCTTCCGGGCCACCCACCATCGTTCGGCCAGGCCGACCACCAGGAAGGTCATTCCCACGTACGCCCAACCGACCAGCACGTCGATCACATAGTGCTCACCGGCGTAGACCAGGGTGAAGGTCATCGCCAGCGGATAGCTCAACAACAGCGGCCACCAGCGCCGACGGACCCGGGCGAGGAAGAAGACGACCACGAACAGCGCGAAGGCGGTGTGCAGCGACGGCATCGCCGCGACCGGGTTGGAGGCCAACTGGCCGGCGTTGAGCAGGTTCCCGGCACCGTGCATCCCGAACGCCTTCCAGCCCCGGGTGGAGATGCGGGCCACGTCCTCGATCAGGCCGTACTGGGCGGCCCACCACGGCGGCGCGGCCGGGTAGAGGAAGTAGGTGACCAGACCGGTGGCGCACAGAAACCCCCAGCGCCGCATGAAGGCCGCCCAGCGCCCCCGGTCACGCAGCCAGAGCACCACCGCAGCCGCCAGCGCGGCCACGAAGTGGGAGAAGTAGACCCAACTGGCCACGACGTCCCACCAATGGATCCCCGCCGGGTCGTAGAAGTGCTGCTGTAGCCAGACGGTGGGCACCTGCCCGCCGGTGGCCCAGCCGAACATCCACACGTCGGCGACCACCAGTTCCATCGCATGCGGAATGGCGCCGTTGTCCGCGAAGCCCCGGGAGAGGTTGTAGATGGCCAGCAGCACCACGATCGGCAGCCAGTCGCGGGCGAAGCGCAGGTGGCTGCGCCAGGGACGGCTGCTGTGCCAGGCGATGGTGGCGGTCCACAGCCACACGAAGGCGTAGAGCGGATCGGTGGGCAGGCCGATGAGCAGCCAGCCGGCAACGAACGCAACCGCCCACACCGACATGGCCAGCAGCCGCCGCCGGCTGGCGGTAGGCGGCGCGGACGGCGGATCCGTGGGCTCGGGGGACAGGGTTTCAGTGACGTTCGTAGCCATCGCCGTCCAGGTTAACGGCGACCGAATCCGGGCCGAACGGCGACCGCCGGTCGGCCCCGTCGATCGCGGCGACGGACCCGGACCGGCCAGCACCGCCCCCGGAAGGCCGGAGATTTCGTCGCCCAGGTCCCGCCGATCATCGCCCGACCGGTCCCGAACGCCTAGGCTGGGCACATGGAGCAGCAGCCGGAATCCGTCTTCACCGCAGGCCTCTCCGCCCGGGTGGAGCTGACTGTCAGCGACTCCGACACCGCACAGGCCGTCGGCTCCGGTGACGTGCCGGTGCTCGGCACACCCCGGGCGCTGGCCCTGGCCGAGGCGGCGACCGTCGCCGCCACCGCCTCCCGGATGCCCCCGGGCATGACCACCGTCGGACTGCGGGTGGAGTTGGACCACCGTGCCCCCACCCCCATCGGCCGTACGGTCGTCGCCCAGGCCAGGCTGGCAAAGGTGGACGGCCGGCGGTTGCTCTTCGAGGTGACCGTGACCGACGGGGACACGACGGTTGCCGAGGGAAGGGTCGAGCGGGTGCTGGTCGACCGGCACCGGTTCGTGGAACGGGCCACCCAATCGTCATGAGCGTCAACTTCACCGAGGTCGCCGACCGGGTCCACGTGTTGCGTCACCCGGTGCTCGACGTCAACGTCACCCTGATCGTCGGTGACCGGGCCGCCCTGGTGGTGGACACGCTGTCGACCGCCGGGCAGGCGGCCGAACTGGCTGCCGCCGCCCGTACGATCACCCCGCACCCGTGGATGATCGTCAACACCCACCACCACTTCGACCACTGTTTCGGCAACGCCACGCTGGCCGGCACCCCGGCCTGTCCGATGTACGCGCACGAGACGACCGTGGCACTGCTGCGTGACCACGCCGCGGAGGTACGCCGTCGGGCGTACGACGAGATGCGGGGCACCGAGCCGGTGCTGGCCGCCGAACTGGCCCAGGCACAGATCCTGGCCCCCAGTCACGCCGTACACCTGGAATCCACCGTGGATCTCGGCGGCCGGCTGGTGGTCCTGCGCCACCTCGGCCGTGGGCACACCGAAGGTGACCTGGTGGTCCACGTCCCGGATGCGGACCTGCTGGTCGCCGGCGACCTCATCGAGGAGAGCGGGCCGCCGGCCTTCGAGGACAGCTACCCGTTGGAGTGGGCCGGGACGGTCGCCGAACTGCTCCGCCTGACCACCGCACGGTCCAGGGTGGTACCCGGACACGGCGCGGTGGTGGGCGTGGACTTCGTCCAGCGGCAGCACGAGCAACTCTCGGCACTGGCGTGGATGATCCGCGACGGGCATGCCGACCACTCACCGACGCAACGGGTGGCCGCGCGGGCGCCGTTCGGACCGGAGACGGCACTGGTGGCGGTCAACCGGGGCTACGCCGAACTGACCGGCGAAGCCCTGACCTGAGCCGGGGCCGGTGGCGGTACGCCGCCCGGTGGCGGGGACACGCTCGCTGCGGTCACCCCGGGAACGAACCAGCGGATCGAGCGAAGACTGTTGATTTGTTCATCGATCCGTGTTGGGATGACGCTGCCGAGACAGCGCGTGGGCTGACGTGCTGTGCGGGTGCCGGCAAGGGCCACGGGAGAGGCACGTCCGTGATCGGATCGTGCGCCGTGTCGCCACCCATCCGACCGGACCCGTCCCCCTTTCCGCAGTGACCAGGCTCGCCAGCCGGTCTGCGGAGAACCGGTCCCAGTAAGGAGATCTCGGTGAAACTTCCATCCCGGGTCGCGGCGCTGGCCGCCGCGGCCACGCTCGCCGCCGGCATCGTGACGGTGGTGACCTCGAACGTCGCTTCGGCGCACGGCGCCTCGATGGCACCGGGCAGCCGTACCTTCCTGTGTTGGAAGGACGGGCTCAGCCCGCAGGGCGACATCCGCCCCAACAACCCGGCCTGCGCCGCCGCCGTTGCCCAGAGCGGCGCCAACTCGCTCTACAACTGGTTCAGCGTGCTGCGTTCCGACGCGAACGGTCGTACCGTGGGCTTCATCCCGGACGGCCAGCTGTGCAGCGGGGGCAACGCCAGCTTCAGCGGTTACAACCTGGCCCGCGAGGACTGGCCGCTGACCCACCTCACCTCCGGGGCGAACTTCAACTTCAGGTACAGCAACTGGGCCCACCACCCCGGCACGTTCTACTTCTATGTGACCAAGGACAGTTGGAGCCCGACCAGACCGCTGGCCTGGAGCGACCTGGAGGAACCCTTCCTGACGGTGACCAACCCACCGCAGAACGGGGGGCCGGGGACCAACGAGGGCCACTACTACTTCAGCGGGCAGCTACCGTCCGGCAAGAGCGGCCGGCACATCATCTACTCCCGCTGGGTACGGTCGGACAGCCAGGAGAACTTCTTCGGCTGCTCGGACGTGGTGTTCGACGGCGGCAACGGTGAGGTCACCGGCGTCGGGCCCGGCGGCACTCCCACGCCCAACCCGACCACGCCACCGCCGACGACCGGACCGACCACCCCGCCGCCCGGTCCGGCCAGCTGCATGGCTGTCTACCGGGTGGTCAACGCGTGGTCCGGCGGCTTCCAGGGCGAGGTGACGATCATGAACCATGGCGGTTCGACGTTCAACGGATGGACCGCCAACTGGACCTGGCCGGGCGACCAGGCCATCGGCACCCTGTGGAACGGGACGCACACGCAGAACGGGACGAGCGTGACGGTACGTAACGCACCCTACAACGGTGCCGTCGCGCCGAACGGCACCACCACGTTCGGGTTCACCGCCAGCGTCGGGGCGACGAACGCCGCCCCGACGGTGACCTGCACCAGCCCGTAACCCCATCCCCCGTCATGTCGAGAGGTTCGCGTCACCCGTACCGCCTGACGGTGACGCGAACCTCTCGACCGACGAACAGGTCGGGGTGGTCAGCGGACCATCGAACCGACCACGGGCTTGGTCAGCAGCGCCGACTGGTTGCGCTGGATGCCCGGGTCGAGCGTCTTCGCCACGAAGATCGCGTGCCAGATGCAGAAGATCAGCACCGTCCAGACCTTGCGGGAGTGGTCCGCCTCCTCACGCTTGTGCTCGTCGAGCAGCCGCATGGCGTACGACAGGTCGAGCAGGTCCCCCGCGCCCGAGGTGGCGAAGATGTGCCGGACCCACTCGTACATCTCAGCCCGCAACCACACCCGGGTGGGCGTGGGGAAGCCCAGCTTGCGCCGGTTGACGATGGCCGGCGGCACCACGCCCTGCAACGCCTGACGCATGGCGAACTTGGTGGCGTCGGAGCGCGGCGGCAGCTTCAGGTCCACCGGGATGATCGAGGCGATGTCGAAGACCTCGCGGTCCAGGAACGGCACCCGTACCTCGAGCGAGTGGGCCATGGAGATCCGGTCCGCCTTGACCAGGATGTCGCCGCGCAGCCAGGTGTAGAGGTCGATGTACTGCATCTTCGTGACGTCGTCCAGCTCGGCGCACTCGGCGTAGATCGGCGCGGTGACGTCCGTGTACCGCACCGAGGGGTTGTAGCGACGCAGCAGGTACTGCTTCTCCTCCTCGGTGAACATCCGGGCGTTGCCGTAGTAGCGCTGCTCGAGCGGCGTGGTGCCCCGCTCCAGGAAGCTCTTGCCCTTGACCCCCTGCGGGATCGCCTTGGACACCGCCCGCAGGCCCTTCTGCACACCACCCGGGAGGCTGTTGACCGCGCTCAGCGACAACGGCTCGCGGTAGATGGTGTAGCCGCCGAAGAACTCGTCCGCGCCCTCACCGGAGAGCACCACCGTGACGTGCTCGGCCGCCTTCTTGGCCACGAAGTAGAGCGGCACCAGGGCCGGGTCGGCGACCGGGTCGTCGAGGTGCCAGACGATCCGGGGCAGCGCCTCCATCATGTCGTACGGCCCGATCTTGGTGGGGATCGTGGTGACGCCGAGGTGCCGGGCCGACTCCTGGGCCACGTCGATCTCGGAGTAACCGGGCACGTCGTAACCGACGGTGAAGGTCAGGATGTTCGGGTTGAACTCGCGGGCCAGCGCCACCACCGCGGTCGAGTCGATGCCGCTGGACAGGAACGAACCGACCGGCACGTCGGAACGCATGTGCATCCGTACGCTCTCGCGCAGCGTCTCGCGGATCTGGTGGTAGAGCCGCTGCGGGTCGTCGATCTGGCTGGGCCGGAACACCGGGCGGTACCACCGCCGTACGTCGATCTGCCCGCCCGGGGTCCAGGTCAGGTACTCGCCCGACCCGATCCGGCTGATCCCCTGGTGCAGCGTTCCGGGCTCCGGCACGTACTGCAGGGTCAGGTAGTGCGAGAGGTTGGCGTGGTCCACGCCCGCGTCACCGGCGTAGGCGGCCGGCGCGAACGGCAACAGCGCCTTCTTCTCCGAGGCGAGGTAGACCCCGTCCGGGGTCTGGAGGTAGTGCAGCGGCTTGATGCCGAAGTTGTCCCGGGCACCGAAGGCCCGCCGCTGCTGCCGGTCCCAGATCACGAAGGCGAACATCCCGCGCAGCCGGTTGAGCACCTGCTCGCCCCAGTAGTGGTAGCCGGCGACGATCACCTCGCCGTCGCCCTGGGTGGCGAACGTGGCACCGTAGTCGCGGATCAGCTCTTCCCGCAGCTCGATGTAGTTGTAGATCTCACCGTTGAAGGTCAACAGGTAACGGCCGTCGGCGTAGGGCAGGGGTTCGTGGCTCAGCGCCACGTCGATGATCGCCAGCCGCTTGTGGGCGAAGACCGCATCCGCGAAGCGACCGGATGCGTCGGCGATCAACTCGACCCCGGTTTCGTCCGGTCCTCGGTGGTGCAGGCATTCCAACGCGCCGGCGATGGCATCGCGGTGCGCGCCGGCGTCACCGCGCGCGCTGAAAAAAGCCAGAAGTCCGCACATGGCGGTCATCTTTTCACGCGCGTCCGCCGGCTGTGCCGGCACCGCTGCTCTCCTGCCCTGATCTGGGGCGCGATACGGTCGGCGCGGTACCGTCGGCAGGGACGGTGACGAGGGAAGAGCAGGGCATGAGCAGCGAACAACGCAAGGATACGACAAAGGGTACGGAATCGCACGACCCCGACTTCCCGGAGAAGTTCCTCGCCTTCATGCGGGAAGGCTGGCAGGACAGCGCGTTGCCCATCGACCCCCGCCCGGAGGTGCCCAACCACGCGAGGCGCCGCGCGGCGTTGTCCGCGGCCTTCGCGGGCGAGACCCTGGTCATCCCCACCGGACCGGAGAAGGTACGCGCGAACGACACCAACTACCCGTTCCGCCCCGGCAGCGACTTCGCCTACCTGACCGGCGACCACGATCCGGACAGTGTGCTGGTCATGCGGCCGAACGGCGACGGCCACGACGCCGTCCTCTACATGCGGCCACGCTGCTCCAAGGAGACCGACGAGTTCTTCCGCAGCCGGCACGGCGAGCTGTGGGTGGGCCGCCGGCACACGTTGACCGAGAAGTCGACCGAGCTGGGCGTGGAGACCGCTGACCTGGCGGGCCTGGACGCCGCCCTGGCCGACCTCGCCCCGGGGCGTACCCGGGTGCTGCGGGGGCTGGACGCGGTCGTCGACGCAGCCGTACGCCCGTACCACGGCAAGGACGCCACCGGTGCCCGCGACCGTGAGCTGGCCACGGCCATCGCCGAGCTGAAGCTGGTCAAGGACGAGTGGGAGATCGCCCAGCTCCAGGACGCGATCGACGCCACGGTCCGCGGCTTCGAGGACGTGGCGCGGATCCTGCCGGCCGACCGGGGGGTCTCCGAGCGGCTGCTGGAGGGCGTGTTCGGTCTGCGGGCCCGACACGACGGCAACGACGTGGGGTACGGCTCGATCGTCGGCGCGGGCGAACACGCGACGATCCTGCACTGGGTGCACAACAACGGGGTCACCCGTCCGGGCGACCTGCTGCTGATGGACATGGGCGTCGAGGGGCGTCACCTCTACACCGCCGACGTCACCCGTACGCTGCCGGTCAACGGGACGTTCAGTCCGCTACAGCGCCAGCTCTACGACATCGTGTACGCCTCGCAGCAGGCCGGCATCGACTTCATCAAGCCCGGCGTCGCCTTCCGGGACGTACACCTGACCTGCATGCGGGTGTTGGCCGAGGGGCTGGCCGACCTGGGTCTGCTCCCGGTCAGCGTGGACGAGGCGATGGACCCCGAGTCGACCGTCTACCGGCGGTGGACCCTCCACGGCTTCGGCCACATGCTCGGCATCGACGTGCACGACTGCGCCCAGGCCCGCAAGGAGGTCTACCGGGAGGGCACCCTCGAGGAGGGGTACGTGCTCACCGTCGAGCCGGGGCTCTACTTCCAGCCGGAGGACACCCTGGTGCCGGAGGAACTACGCGGCATCGGCATCCGGATCGAGGACGACGTGCTGGTCACCTCGGCCGGCACGGAGGTCCTCTCCGCCGGGCTGCCCCGGCAGGCGGACGAGGTCGAGACGTGGCTGGCGGCGCAGCGTGCGGCGGGACCACGCCTGCCCGGCTGAATCGTCGGGCGAACCACCGACGCGCCAGCGCTGACGGCCCGGTTGACGGATCCGATGGTCCATCGTGGCTCGACGGAGGCCCCGCTCGTTACCGCGACGGTAGCGGCGGGGTCTTCCGTACGGTGAGCGGATCCCCCGCTGTCGGCAGCACGTCACTCGACCCAACCAGTGAGCCGAACCTTCCAGGCACTCGACGGCGATTGTACGATTGCGCTGCGTTATCACCCCGCCCGACAGGGGAGGTGTTGTGCCTGGGAGCAGCATCGGCGAACCGCCCCGAGCGCCCACCATGAGCGTGCTGAGACTGATCTTCGGCACGATTGGTCTGCTCTCGGCCGTGTTCGGCTACCTCGGGCTCGACCGATATATCCAGAAGCTCCCCGATGGCGCCTTCAGCCGTCACCCCTTTGATCTGCTCTACTACGACCTCCAACTGTTCGTGCTCGGCTCGCCCCCGCTGGACGACGGCGGCCCCTTCCCGCTGCTGCTCGACATCGCCCGGTTCAGCGCGCCAGCGGTCACGGTGTACGCGTTCGTCGAGGCCGGACGGTTGCTGTTCGCCGCCGAACTGCGCCGGTTACGGGCCCGCAACGCCCGAGGCCACGTCATCGTCTGCGGTGACGGACTCGTGGCCAGCACCCTGACGAGGCGGCTCCGGGCGGCCGGCGAGCGGGTGGTGGCCGTACCGGCCGAGGCGGTCTCCTCCGAACCGGGCACCACCCGGGTGCCGGCCGCCCGGGACCCGGACGTGCTCCGCGCCGCCGGAATCGGTCGGGCCAGGGCGCTCTACGCCTGCACCAGTGACAATGCCACCAACACCGCACTGGCACTGGCCGCCGCCCGCCGTGATCGACGGACACCGCTGGCCGTCTACGCACAGGTCGCCGATCCGGAGCTGTGCCTGGCGTTGCAGGCCCGCCACCTCGGGCTGGCCCAACCGCCGGGAGCCCGGCTGGACTTCTTCAACGTCGACGACCTCGCCGCCCGCAACCTGTTCGCCCGGGAACCACTGGCGCCCATCCAGGGCGCCCCGCCCCGGGTGGCGGTCCTCGGTGCCACCGCGTTCGGCCGGGCGGCCCTGGTCGAGCTGGCCCGGCAGTGGCGGGTACGCAATCCAGGCGGAAGTGCCCTGGTGCCGGTGGCCCTGGTCGACGACGAGTCCACCCAGGCGGCAGCGGAGCTGACCAACCGGTACCCGTTCCTCTCCCAGGTCTGCCGGATCACGCCGTACGACGGTGGCCTGGCCGAACTGCTCTCCGGTGGCGGGTTTCCCCTGCCACCCGACCGGGTCTTCATCTGCTACGACGACGAGGAGCGGGCGCTGAAGACCGCACTCATCGCCGAGCAGCTGTGGCACGGTGGCCCCGGGTCGGTGGTCGTACGTCTGGACCGGCTGGCCAACCTGCGGGAGGCCTTCGACAGCGACCACAGTGACGCGGTCCTCGACGACATGTCCGGGGCGCTGCGCCTCTACGGTGTGGTGCATGCGGCCTGTGACCCCGCCCTGATCGGCAACGACCTGGTCGAGCGGCTGGCCCGGGTGATCCACGAAAGCTACGTGGTTTCCCGGCACCGGCACGGCGACGACCGGACGGCCAATCCGGCGATGGTGCCCTGGGAGGAACTACCGGAGACCCACCGTCGGGCCAATCGCGGCCAGGCCAAGGACATCGGCCGCAAGCTGCACGAACTCGGCTGCGCCCTGTCACCGAGGGTCGGACCGGGTGAGGAGCACATCCTGGCCGAGCCCGAAATCGAACGGCTGGCCGTGCTCGAACACGAACGCTGGGTGGAGGAGCGGGTCGCTACCGGGTGGCGGTACGCCGACCGGCGCGACGACTTCCGCCAGCTGCACCCGGCTCTGCGCACCTGGGACAGCCTGCAGGAGGACATGCGCGAGCGAAACCACGACGCCATACGTGAGCTGCCGGCCATCCTGGCCGACGCCGGCTTCCGGATCATCCGGGTTCGCCGCGCATGACAAGGAACGGACAGTGCACCATGCCACGTATTGGGGTCACCGGGCACGTGATTCTCGCCAGCGGGACAGCCGAACTCATCTATGCCTGCCTGGCCAGGCACCTCAAGCCGTACGCACCCGCCGGGCTGCACGGCATCACCTGCCTGGCCGACGGCGCAGACCAGCTCTTCGCCCGGGCGGTCCTCGCCCTCCATGGCACCTTCGAGGTCATCATCCCGGCCACCGACTACCGACAGCGAGCGGTCGAACAGGACAACCGGGCCGCGTTCGACGAGTTGCTGGCGCAGGCCTCGGCAGTGTCCTACATGCCCTATCCGGAATCGGGACGGGAGGCGTACATGGCGGCCAGTGAGGAGTTGCTGAGCCGCTGCGACCTGCTGGTGGCGGTGTGGGACGGGCAGCCGTCGACCGTCCTCGGCGACACCGCCGACGTGGTACGCGCCGCCCGTGCCCGCCAACTGCCGGTGACCGTACTCTGGCCCTCCGGTGCCCGGCGGGGTCGCCCCGCCGGCTGGCGTTCCCCGGTGGACCCGACGGCCAGATGAACGACCTACCGGATCGGGTCGAGGCTACGGGTGGCTGCCTTGACCCGATCCGGTTGCGGGACCTGCTCCCGCTGTCGGTGTCATCCGATGGATGTGCCCTGCCGGCACGGCTGGCAAGGGGCAAGCAGATATTCGCTGCGCCAACTGTTCATCGGCTGCCCAGCCCGGTCCGGTGGTGAATCGTTTGCGACATCAGCTCGACAGGCCACCGAAGACGGCCGTCGTTCGTCGGCTGAAAGACCCGACCAGGGCTCATTCGGCCAAAACCGAGGTTCGCCACCCCCTCGTCCGACGTCAGCGTCGCCGGACAGTTCGCTGCCGAGAAAACCCGGCTCCCACTGACGCTCCAGCCGGTCTAACTCGTAGGCACCAATGGGGATACGGCCTGCGCCGCCCGGCCCGGGAAGCGCACGAAACCTAGCGATCGCCTTCCGCGAGCGCGGCGGCCAGGATCTCGTACGTCGGTTCGTCGAAGGCGACGAGCCGGATCCGCGCCACCCTGGTGGCTGTCGAACGGATCGTCGTCACCGCGACACGGGCGGCCCGAGCCGGTGGAAATCCGTAGACGCCGGTGGCGATGGCCGGAAAGGCGATACTGCCCGCACCCAGCTCGTCGGCGACCTCCAGGCAGCGGCGGTAGCAGGACGCCAGCAGGTCGGCCTCGCCGTGACCGCCGCCTTCCCAGACGGGACCGACGGTGTGGATGACGTGCCGGACCGGCGGGTCGAGATCGAACGCCGGTGTGGCCATCGCCTCGCCCGGTGGGCACGGTCCGATCGCAGCACCGGCTTCGGCCAGACGGGAACCCGCAGCCCGGTGTATCGCCCCGTCCACTCCTCCGCCACCGAGCAACGACTCGTTCGCGGCGGTGACGATCACGTCCACGTCCTCGTCGGTGATGTCCGCCAGCACGACTTCGATTTCAGGCACGTCCAGGATCCTCTCACCAGGGAACGCCACATGGCCGTCGTCGGTTTCCCGACCCCGCCGGCCGGAACGCATAGGCTGGATGGATGTCGTGGTGGAGAACGATCGTCCGGGCCGGTACCACCGCTTCGATGCTGCTCGCACTGACCGTTGCCAGCGGCTGCTCCTCCGACGGCGACCGGTCGGCGGGACCCACGCCCGCTGCCTCCGACGTCGTTGCGTCCAGTGCCGCACCAAACCTCCAGCCGACACCGAACCTGGTCGTACGCAACGACCTGGCCGAGGTGTTCGCACAGGCCGGGACCACCGGCACCTTCGCCCTCCATGACGTCACCGGCGGTCAGCTCACGGTGGTGAACCAGTCCCGGGCCGAGCGGCCGTACCCACCTGCCTCCACCTTCAAGATTCCGCACAGCCTGATCGCGTTGGAGACCGGGGTGGTCGCCGACGAGAACGAGAAGATCCCGTACGGCGGAAAACCCCAGCGCATCAAGGAATGGGAACAGGACATGGGGTTACGCGACGCCGTCCGGGTGTCGAACGTCCCCGTGTTCCAGGAGATCGCCCGCCGGGTCGGGCCGGAGCGGGAACGTGAGTGGCTACGCCGCCTCGGCTACGGCAACACCGAAATCGGTACGGTGGTGGACCGGTTCTGGTTGGACGGGCCACTGGCGATCTCGGCCCGGGACCAGGCCCTGTGGCTGAGCCGACTGGCCCGGGCCGAGTTGCCGGCATCAGCCGCGCACCAACGACTGGTCCGGGACATCCTGCGGTTGGAACAGCGCGACGGCTACACGCTGTACGGCAAGACCGGCTGGACGACCGCCACCGAGCCCGGGTTGGGCTGGTGGGTCGGCTGGGTGGAACGCGACGACCGGCTCTACTGTTTCGCGTTGAACCTCGACATGACCCGGGACGCCGACGCGCCGAAGCGGGTGGCAACCGGTCGTGAGCTGCTGCGTCGTCTCGACGTACTGCCGGTCGGCTGACCGAGGGTCAATCGGCCGGCCAATGGTGCCCGGCAAGTACGATCCGCCCGGCGGTGCCGTGCGCGCCCGCCAGGAGGTGACAACGTGGCGAATCCGCCCCGGCTGGCCGTCGACCTGGGCACCACGCACACCGTCGCGGTGGTGCACCGGGTCGACCAGCAGCCGCGCACGCTGCTGTTCGACGGTTCACCACTGCTGGCCTCCGGTGTCTTCGTCGACAGCACCGGCACCGTGCACACCGGCCGGGACGGAACCCGGCTGGGCGCGGCCGAACCGGAACGCTTCGAGCCGTACCCGAAGCGCCGCATCGACGAGGGCTACGTCCTACTCGGTGACGCCGAAGTAGCCGTCGCGGACCTGCTGGCCGCCATCCTGCGTCGGGTCGTCGAGGAGGCCCGCCACGCCGGGGTGGATCCCACCACCGACGGTACGGTGCTGACCTGCCCCGCCGACTGGGGGCAGCCGCGTCGGGCCGTGCTGCTCGACGCGGCCGGGCGGGCCGGACTCGACCGGGTCCAGTTGCTCGACGAGCCGATCGCCGCCGCTACCTACTGCGTACAGGTCCTCGGTCAGCAACTGCCGGTCGGTGGCAGCCTCGGCATCTTCGACTTCGGTGGCGGCACGCTCGACGTGGCGGTGGTGTGCCGGGACGTCACCGGCATGCGGGTACTGTCCACCGGTGGCCTCGACGACCTGGGTGGACTGGACATCGACGAAGCCCTGGTCGCCCACCTCGGCCAGCTCGCCGGTCTCCGTGACCCGCAGCTGTGGCAGCGGCTGAGCGGGCCGCAGACCGCAGCCGAGCGGCGCGACCGGCAGGCGTTCTGGTCCGAGGTCCGCGCGGCGAAGGAGATGCTCTCCCGCGCGTCCACGGCCCCGGTCCACGTGCCGGGCCTCGAGGAGCCGATGCACCTCACCCGGGAGGAACTGGACCGGATCGCCGCACCGCTGGTCGCCCGGGGCGTCGACGAGATCCGCCGGGTCCTCCAGCGGGCCGGGGTCGCCCCGGCCAACCTGGCCGGACTGCTGCTGGTCGGCGGGGCGAGTCGGATGCCGCTGGTGGCGACCCGGCTGCACACCCGCCTCGGGGTGGCTCCCTCGGTGCCCGAGCAGCCGGAACTTCCGGTCGCCTACGGCGCACTGGTGCACACCAGCGCCGACACCCCGGCGGTCGCCCCCACCAGCGGTACGCCGATGGCGTCGGCCGGTGCTTCCAGCACCGACGCGGCTGCCATGCCGCCGGTTCCGCCCTGGCCGGTGCCGTCTCCGTGGCAGGCGCAACCGGTTTCACCAGCCAGCGCCCCGACCGCGACCAGCCCGCCTCCGCCACCGGGCGGCGGCTCGGCACCCTCCGCCCCGTACGCGGTGCCCCGGCAGCCGTCCGGCCCGTACCCCGGGGCCAAGGCGCCCAGCGTGCCCCCGCGCCCACGAACCCGACGGCGTGCGGTGATCGCGGCCGTGGTGGTCGCGTTGCTGGCGTCGGGCGGTGTCACCCTGGTCAAGGGTGGACAGTGGGTGGGCGACAAACTTCGTGACGCTTCGGACGGCCTTGGCTCCGGTCTCGACTCACTCGGCGTCGGCGGCGACAACGGCAACGGCAACGGCGGCGGTGGAAAGCTCGATCAGATCACCGAGGTCACGTCGAGCCAGCTCGGGGCGACCACCGTAACCCTCGCGGACGGCCACGTCGTCACCGCGTACGCAGGTAACGGCATCACCCAGGTCATGTCGCAACTGGCGGGCGGCGCAGGTGCACCGCGTTGGACCACCAGCGTACGGATGGAGCCCACCGAGGTCCGCCTCACCCCGGTCGCCGATCTGATCATCGTCGACGGTGAGAGTTCGGTGGTGAACGACAGCAAGGATGTCCGGGCGGTACTCTCCGCCGCCGACGGAAAGGTGCTGTGGCAGAAGACCTGGGAAGACCGGGTGGACATCGCCTACTACGGCACCGACGTGGTGACCGAGGTGCTCGACGGCATCTACGACAACGCCGTCGAACGGGTCGACCTGCGTACCGGCCGACGGAAGTGGCACCGGCCCGGCAACGACGATCTGTTGACGCCCGGGGCGCACCGGATCTCGGCGTTGAGGATCTTCCCCTCGGCGGACACCCCCGCCGGTCCCGGCCTGCTGCCCACCGCGAAGAGCGGGCTCCGGGAGACCCTGACCGCCAGCGAGACCATGGTCGAACTGGACACCCGCAAGCAGGTCGGCTACGCGTTCAACGCGCGGACCAACGCCCGCCTGGGCAGCGGGAAGCTGCCACTGGACGAAGCGGTGTGGGTGGGCTTCGACAAGTTGGCGATCGGAAAGCAGCACCGGTCGGCTTCCGGCGGCCGGCCAGTCCTCGCCGCCTACTCGGTGCCCAACTTCAAGCCAACCTGGTCCCTTCCGCTGACCGCCGGTTTCGACATCGAGGACGTCGCGGTGTGTGGACCGCGTCTGGTCTGCGCGTCGATCGACACGCCACAGAACGACGGCGACTACACGGTCGCCGTGGACATCGACACCGGCAAGGAGAGCTGGCGGGTGAAGGTCGAGTGGTCGGACCAGGAGACCTGGCAGGTCAACGGCGGTGTGCTCCTGTTCGGTGAGGGCCCGTTCGACTCGATCCGTGATCCGTTGGTGCTGGACTTCACCGGCAAGGAGCTGCGGTCCTTCCCCAACACTCCGAGCATCGTCGCCACCGCCGCCGGTCGGATGGTCCTGACCAACTACGACGGCAGGAACAGTCAGTGGCAGGTCTGGGTCGTGGAGGCGGCGACCGGCAAGGCAACCAGCAAGGTCAATGTCGGTGCCGACCTGCCCGAGCAGGTCTACCTCGACGGGGACTTCGTCGCCGTCACCACCAAGGACCGCCGTACGCTCCTGCTCAAGGTCGGCAGCCTGGCGTGATCCGGGCGCCGCTGCGCCCTCTCCCGTCCCAGAACCTGACCGGGAGTTGCGCCAATAGCAAGACGGACGTACGGTTTTGTTGAACGGAGAATTCGGCCGGTAAGTGTTACCTAAGCCCGGCAGTGCGGTACCCCGTACGAAAGACTGCTCAGGACTACTCACGGTCGCTGGTGTGAAGGAGTACGACGTGGCGAGCCTCGACACCTTCGGTGCGAAGACCCAGCTACGCGTCGGAGACGCGAGCTACGAAATTTTCAAGATCAGCAAGGTGGACGGGCACGACCGCCTGCCGTACAGCCTCAAGATCCTGCTGGAGAACCTGCTCCGCACCGAGGACGGCGCGAACATCACTGCTGACCACATCCGGGAGCTGGGCGGCTGGGACGCCACCGCCGACCCGAGCGTGGAGATCCAGTTCACCCCGGCCCGGGTGCTGATGCAGGACTTCACCGGTGTGCCCTGCGTGGTCGACCTGGCCACCATGCGCGAGGCGGTCCGCGAGCTCGGCGGTGACCCGACCAAGGTCAACCCGCTCGCCCCGGCCGAGCTGGTCATCGACCACTCGGTCATCGCCGACCTGTTCGGCCGCGAGGACGCCTTCGCCCGCAACGTCGAGCTGGAGTACGAGCGCAACAAGGAGCGCTACCAGTTCCTGCGCTGGGGCCAGAGCGCGTTCAACGAGTTCAAGGTCGTCCCGCCGGGCACCGGCATCGTGCACCAGGTCAACATCGAGTACCTGGCCCGTACCATCATGGAGCGCAACGGGCAGGCCTACCCGGACACCGTCGTCGGCACCGACTCGCACACCACCATGGTCAACGGCCTGGGTGTGCTGGGCTGGGGCGTCGGCGGCATCGAGGCCGAGGCCGCGATGCTCGGCCAGCCGGTGAGCATGCTCATCCCCCGCGTCGTCGGCTTCAAGCTGCACGGCGAGGCCCCGGCCGGCACCACCGCCACCGACCTGGTGCTCACCATCACCGAGATGCTGCGCAAGCACGGTGTGGTCGGCAAGTTCGTCGAGTTCTACGGCCCCGGCGTGAGCGCGGTGCCGCTGGCCAACCGGGCCACCATCGGCAACATGTCCCCGGAGTACGGCTCCACCGTCGCGATCTTCCCGATCGACGAGGAGACCGTCCGCTACCTCAAGCTCACCGGCCGCACCGAGCAGCAGGTCGCACTGGTCGAGGCGTACGCCAAGGAGCAGGGCCTCTGGCACGACCCGGCCGCCGAGCCGGACTACAGCGAGCGGCTCGAACTGGACCTCTCCACCATCGAGCCGTCCCTGGCCGGCCCGAAGCGCCCCCAGGACCGGGTACCGCTGGGCAACGCCAAGACGCTGTTCCGCTCGGCGCTGCAGAACTACCTGGACACCGACAAGCAGCCGGTCACCGGCCCGGCCGACGAGGCCAGCCAGGAGTCGTTCCCGGCCAGCGACCCGCCGGCCAACGACCAGATCGACCCGGCCGACCAGCCGCGTGACCTGATCTCCGCGGCCACCGGCGCGAACGGTCGGCAGAGCAACCCGATCCGGGTCACCGACGAGAACGGCACCGAATACGAGCTCGACCACGGTGCCGTCGTGATCGCCGCGATCACCTCCTGCACGAACACCTCCAACCCGCAGGTGATGCTCGGCGCGGCGCTGCTGGCCCGCAACGCCGTCGAGCGGGGGCTGTCCCGCAAGCCGTGGGTGAAGACCACCCTGGCCCCCGGCTCCAAGGTGGTCATGGACTACTACGAGCGGGCCGGTCTCACGCCCTACCTGGAGAAGCTCGGCTTCCACCTGGTCGGCTACGGCTGCACCACCTGCATCGGCAACTCCGGCCCGCTGCCCGAGGCGGTCTCCGCCGCGGTCAACGAGGCCGACCTGTCGGTGGTCTCGGTGCTCTCCGGCAACCGCAACTTCGAGGGCCGGATCAACCCGGACGTCAAGATGAACTACCTGGCGTCCCCGCCGCTGGTGGTGGCGTACGCGCTGGCCGGCACGATGGACATCGACCTGGCCAACGAGCCGATCGGCTACGACTCGCAGGGCGAGCCGGTCTTCCTGCGGGAGATCTGGCCCAGCTCCGCCGAGATCCAGGACGTGATGGCCTCCGCCATCGGCGCGTCCGGGTTCGGTGCGGCGTACTCCGACGTCTTCGCCGGTGACGAGCGTTGGCAGTCGCTGCCCACCCCGACCGGGGACACCTTCGCCTGGGCCGGTGAGTCGACCTACGTGCGCAAGCCCCCGTACTTCGAGGGCATGGCCCGTGACCCGCAGCCGGTGGTCGACATCTCCGGTGCCCGGGTACTGGCCAAGCTGGGTGACTCGGTCACCACCGACCACATCTCGCCGGCCGGTGCGATCAAGGCCGACTCCCCCGCCGGGAAGTACCTGGCCGAGCACGGCGTGGCCCGGCACGAGTTCAACTCGTACGGCTCCCGGCGCGGTAACCACGAGGTAATGATCCGGGGCACGTTCGCCAACATCCGGCTGCGCAACCAGCTCGTGCCGGGGGTCGAGGGCGGCTTCACCGTCAACCACCTGACCGGTGAGCAGACCTCGATCTACGACGCCTCGGTCGCCTACCAGGCCGCTGAGGTCCCGCTGGTGATCCTCTCCGGCAAGGAGTACGGTTCCGGCTCGTCGCGGGACTGGGCGGCCAAGGGCACCATGCTGCTCGGCGTACGGGCGGTCATCGCCGAGTCGTACGAGCGGATCCACCGCTCCAACCTGATCGGCATGGGTGTGCTGCCGTTGCAGTACCCGAACGAGGTGACCGCCGAGACGCTCGGTCTGACCGGCACGGAGACCTTCACCATCACCGGGGTGACCGCGCTCAACGACGGCCAGATCCCGCGTACGGTCAAGGTCACCACCGACACGGGGATCGAGTTCGACGCGGTGGTCCGCATCGACACCCCGGGTGAGGCGGACTACTACCGCCACGGCGGCATCCTGCAGTACGTCCTGCGCAAGATGCTCACCGCCTGAGCGGTCTGACCCGGACGGGCCCGTTCCGGTCGCTTCGAGCGATCGGAACGGGCCCGTCCCGTCATCGGGCGCCGTTGCCGGCCCTACTCCCCGCCGCCACCACCGCCGTCACCGCCACCGGACACGTCCGGGTCGGTGTCGCTGTCCTCGTCCGCCCCGTCCACGGCCGCTCCGCAGCGGATCACCGCCGCAGAGTCGGACAGGACGCTCACCCGGTACGACAGGCCGATGTTGGACCAGATGGTGCCCCGTAGCCAGAGGCAGAGCCCCACCCCGTCGAGCCCCTCGGGGTGCTCGTAGAACTCCACCACCGGTTCAGCCACCGCACCGAGCAGGCCCTGCGTCTGCTGCGCGGTGCTCGCGACCTGCAACACGCTGGCGCTAACCTGCACCACGACGTCCGCCAGCAGGTCCACGTCGTACCAGTGGGTGTCCGGCAGGAAGAGCCGGGTGTCGAACGGACGTCGTTGGTAGCTCGGACCCATCATCCCGCTGCCCCGATCGGGCATGTCGCCGATCCAGGCGACCCCCGCGAATTCACTGCGCAACTGGTGGACGCCGGTGGGATACCTGTCCACCAGGGTGTCGAGACGGGGCTGGGCGACGAGCTGCACTTCGGTGTCGATCACCGGACGGACGGTAGCACCGCAGGTCCACGGCCTGCCACTACCACTGCCGTGGCTCCGGTGGCCGTTATCCGGCCCGGTCGGATCCGCCCGCACCGGGCCGGCGTCGGCCAGGTTCGTGGCGACCTCGGTCCGGTACGGACTGCACGAGCGCAGTCAGCTCGGTCAGCCGGTCAGTTCGCGAACGTAGCGCCACTCCCGCGCGGCGCGCTGGTAACCGAACCAGTTGTTGATGGCCAGCATCGGGGCGTTCTCACTGTCGTTGCCGGTGAACGCCTCGGTGCAGCCGGCCGCCCGGGCCCGGTGCAACGAGTCGGCCTTCGCCAGCTTGGCCAGCCCCCGGTTGCGGTACGCCCGGCGGGTGCCGGTCATCCCCGACCAGTAGCGCCCCCGGCCGTCGGTCTGCGCCACGCTGAAGGCAGCGGGAACGCCGTCCACCAGTACCACCGAGGTGAGGGCAAGGTCGAGGTCGGGGCGGTGCCAGTAGAGGGCCAGCCAGTCCTCGTAGCTCATCGCGGCGTTGTCCACGTCCCCCGGCTCGTCCGCTGCGGCCTCGGCGTCCAACTCGTACAGCCGTCGGGGTTCGTCGACGAAATCGGTGCCGCGACACAACTCCGCGCCCTCCGGTAGGGCCGGCACCGGAGGCAGCGGGTCGGCCACCAGATCCAGCCTCGAAAAGTACGACGAGCGGCTCCGCCGGTAGCCGTGCCGTTCCGCGAAACTGGTCGACGCCTCGTCGTCCAGCACCCAGGCGTACGCGGTGCTGGCTCCGAGTCCGGTCAGGTACTCCTCGGCGGTGGTCAGCAGTCCGGCTCCCGCGCCACGACCCCGGGCACCGGGTGCCACGCTGAGGTTGACGAATGCCTGGCCGGGCTGGCTGCTCTCGGTGTAGATCCCGACGCTGGCGCTGCCCACGACCCGACCATCCGCCTCGGCAACCAGTAGCCGGTGCCGCTGACCGGCGGGCACATTGGCCACCTGCCAGGAAGTCAGCTCGGGGGTGATCACCATGAATGGGATCGCCGCCCGCTTGCTCTCGGCGGCCTGCTCGGCGTCTGCCGGCTGAAAGTCTCTAATGATCACTGCCACGATGCAGGAACCTACGCCGGGCGAAGGCTGACCGCCTGCCATTTTCTGCCGTGGGCACCGTCCCCGGATCGATCATCGACGGTGCCGCTCGGTCAGTGACTGAACGGGTGATTGCCCTGCTGGCTGCTGGTGCGCTGCATAGGGGTCAGGCCCCGGGCCGGCAAGCGGTGCATCCGCCGGACGGCCAACTCGGCCAGCAGTGCCGCACCGTCGGCCAGCACCGCATCGTCGAACGCGGCGCGGGGCGAGTGGTTGGGTGCTGCGGTGGCCGGATCGTCGGTCGGGCAGGCCCCGAGGAACACGAACGCCCCCGGCACCCGGTCGAGCACCCGGGAGAAGTCCTCCGAGCCGGTCATCGGGTTGGTCATCGGCTCGAACCGCTCCTCGCCGAAGACCTCCCGTACGGCGTCGGCGGCGAAGTCGTGCTCGGCGACGTGGTTGATGGTCGCCGGGTACTCCCGGTCGTAGCGGACCTCGGCCCGCAGCCCGTGCGCGGCGGCGATGTTGTGGCACAGCCGTACCGTGTGCTCCTCCATCTGTTCGCTGATCCGGCCGGAGAAGCTGCGGATCGTCGCCTCGAAACTGGCGTCGTCGGGAATGATGTTGCGCCGTGTGCCGGCGTGGAACGAGCCGACGGTGATGACGACCGGCTCGAACGCGTCGAACCGCCGGTTGACCATGGTGTGCAGCGCGGTGACCATCTCGCAGGCCGCCGGCACCGGGTCGAGTGTGTCGTGTGGCCGGGAACCGTGCCCTCCGGCACCGACGACCCGTACGAACAGGCCGTCGGAGGCGGCCATCAGCGGTCCGGGTCGGGACGCGAACATCCCGCTGGGCAGCAGCGAGGAGAGCACGTGCAAGCCGTACGCCGCATCGACCGGACGGCCGGCTGCGGTCAGCACTCCCTCGGCGATCATGTGCCCGGCACCGTCACAGCCCTCCTCCCCGGGCTGGAACATGAACACCACGTCGCCGGCCAGCGTCTCCCGCCGGGCGGCCAGCAGTCGGGCCGCGCCGACCAGCCCGGCCGTGTGCAGGTCGTGTCCGCAGGCATGCATCGCACCGTCGTGTTGCGAGGAGTACGGCAAGCCGGTCTCCTCGGTCACCGGCAGGGCGTCCATGTCACCGCGTAGCAGCACCGCCGGCCCCGGGCGACCGCCGCGCAGCACGGCGGTGACGGAGGACAACCCGACACCGGTGCTGACCTCCAGTGGCAGGCCGTCGAGCGCGGCCAGCACCCGTTCCTGGGTACGGGGCAGGTGCAGACCGATCTCGGGGATCTGGTGCAGTTCCCGGCGCAGGCTCGCCAACTCGTCCTGGATCGCCTTCGCATCCTGTCGCAGGCTCATCCGGTCTCCTCTTCGCTGTCGTCACCCGCGCACCACAGTTGGTCCGGGCACAGGTGTGGAAGCGGTCGGCCTGACCGGAGGCTATCAGCGTCGGACCCGTTTGATCGACACACACCGCTAGCTTGGCGAGTCGTCCGAGCGGCACGACCGGTCACTCACCGTTGCCCACCTATGCAAGGATGTGACTCCCCTCTTCCTTGGTTGGTAGCCAGTGACGGATCGTCATGCCCTGCTGATCGGTGTGCCCACCTGCGACAGCGACCTGTTTCAGCCAATCCCCGACGTGGTCACTGCGGACGTTGCGCGGATGACCGAGGCGCTCGGCCAGTCCGGTTACCAGGTCCGGCACTGCGGTGTGGGTGACGGCACCGGCCAGGAGGCGACGGGTAGCCGGATCCGGGCGGCGGTCATCCGGGCCTGTGCGGAGGTCCCACCCGGGGGCGTGCTGATCCTGTACTTCTCCGGCCACGGCGTGACGATCGACGGGCAGAGCTACCTGGTGCCGTGCGACGTCTATCCGGAGCCGGGCGGGCAGCGGCCGGACCGGGACAGCCTTGTCCCCGTCATGCCACGCTACCTTGAACACTGCAAGGCGCGGTTGGCGATCTTCTTCGTCGACGCCTGCCGGGAGGACCCGGCCGCGCCGATGGCGGTCCAACCACAGGGTGGGGTGCTTCCCTACCCGGCCGGTGGCGAATTCGCACTGGTCAACAGCTGCCGCCCCGGGCAACGCAGCCGGTACGCCGACACCGGCAGTTTCTTCAGCCAGGCACTCGCGGAGGCACTGGACCGGCGCAGTCCAGCCCGCACCCTCGACGAGGTCTACACCGAGGTCGAACGCCAGATGGCCCGCAAGGCGGCCCGGACCGAGGGGATGGAACAGGTTCCGGAGATCGTCTGGGCCCGGCACGGCAGCGGCAGCCGTGCCCGGGGGGATGTCGTCATCTGCGAGGGTGACCAGATCACCGAGGCTTGGCGACGGGCGGTCACCGACAGTTCGCTGTGGGACCGCTGCCCGTCGAACGCACATCGCCGGGACCGGATCCGGACCGTTGCGGCCGGTGTCGTCGACGAATTCGCGCGCCGGTGGGGCGACGCGCAGTCCGTCCTCCTGTCGAGGGCGGGGGTGAAGGACCCCTGGTCGGCACACGACTATCCGACGCGGGTGCTGACGGCGATCGACGCCTGCCTCGCACCGGACGTGGAGCTGACCCCGGATGAGGTGGGCATCCTGGTGGCGGTGCCGTTCATGCGGGAGGCGACCCTCGCCGAGGGCCTCCGTGAGGCCGCCGCGATCGCACCGACGGACTTCTCGCGTACGTATCGGGACGGACCACGAGCCGACCTCGAGATCACCCACGCGATGCACGAGCATGTCTGTCGGCGAGCCGAGGGGCTGGCCCGGCGGAACCAGCACGAGGCGCGGGACGCGCTGGCCATGTGGCTGGTGCACCGCTGGCTGAGTGCCCGGCCCCGGCTGTGGGACAGTGACGCCGCCGCCCTGGTCTGCCGACGGCTGGCGGCAGCGGTGGCGTCCGGACCGGCCAGCACGATGACCGAGCGCGAGCTGTGCTCGCTCCTACGGGTACTGATGCACAGCCTCGGTGCCGACGCTGACGACCGACGGCTGATCGAACGGCTGGGAAAAACCGACTTCGACCCACGCACGCGCGGACTCGCCGCACTGCTCTGGTTGGCTGGGATCATCGCCGCCGATCCCCGGCGGATGCCCACCGTCGTGGTCGACCATGTCGGAATCGGTGCCGAGTTGCAGCTGTCCGCGCTGCTGGCGGCCACTGCCCGGCTGGACTGGCGACGCTCCACTGGCGCCCTCAACCTGCATGCCGTCTGCGACCACCCGGCGCTGCACGACGCGTTCACGGACGTGGCGAACCGGGCGGAGCTGGCTGGCCGGACGGTACGCGAACGCCTCGTCCTCGACCCCGAGCTCGCCAAGGGGCTGCCGACCAGGTTCACCGCCAGCGGCCTGCGGCCGGAGCATCATGACGGCGTTCCGGCTTACGAGACGCCCCTGCTGCGGTTCCGGTTGTCCGATGAGAAGGTCCGCGAGTTGCTGATGGGCCGCCAACTGTACGGCGATCCGATGTTGGCGATCCGGGAGCTGTACCAGAACGCGCTGGATGCCTGCCGGTACCGGCACGTCCGTCGATGCTATCGGGAGCGCATCAACTGCCAGGTGACGCCGTGGGCCGGGTTGATCACATTCGACCAGGGAGTGGACACCGACGGTCGGGAGTTCGTCGAGTGCACCGACAACGGTGTCGGGATGAGCGTGGAGGCCCTGAAGAACACGTTCGCCAACGCGGGTGAGCGGTTCGTCTACCGCCAGGGTTTCCGCTACGAGCAGGCTCACTGGCAGGATCTCGACCCGCCGCTGCGGCTGGTGCCCAACAGCCAGTTCGGGGTCGGAGTGTTCAGCTACTTCATGATCGCTGACGAGATCCAGATCGTCACCCGTCCGGTCGACGAGTACGACGTGCCTGGATCGCAGGCCCACAGCGTCCGGATCGCCAGCAGCGGCAGTCTGTTCCAGATCACCTCCACCACGGAACTGCCCGGTGGCGGCACCCGGGTACGCCTGTATCTGACCGGTGAGGACCGGCTCTCGGTGCTTCGCACCATGCGGCGGTTGCTGTGGCTGGCCGAGTTCCGCGTCGAGGTTCAGGAGCCCGGCACCGGGCACGAAACCTGGCAGCCGGAGACCCTCCGCTATCCGGACGCGACGACCCCGCCGCTGAAGTGTGGCGATGACCTGTGGTGGGTCTCCGGTGAGGGTGGCCTGGCCGCCGACGGCATCCGGACCAACGAGGAGACCCACGGATTCGTGGTGAACCTGCGCGACACCCGTCGCCCGCAGTTCACCGTGGACCGTAACAAGCTGCGCCGCTGGGACAAGCAGTGGGTACGTGGTCAGATCCTCGATTCCCTGCCCAGCCTCACCCAATGGTCCGGGCTGACACTGTCCTGGTTGTGGCAGGTCGCCAGGTCCACCCCGGCCGTGGCCCAGGACATCTTCACCCACCTCGTTAGCGAGGACCGCACGCTCCCGGTGGAGGGGCCATGGGGGCATGGAATCTCCCTACCCATCCGCCAGGTCGGCTGCCTACCGGTCGACCTCGACCTGGTCGTACGTGGAATGGGACGGATATACGGGCAGAGCAAGATGTGGATCATTGCCTGGCGCACCGGCGTGTGGGGCGGAGCGGCTCCCTCCCTGGGCAGCGATCAGATTGCCTCGGCTGTCCGGATCGACGGTTTTCCCACCGTGGACCCCTTCGACGCCGACGTGCTCACCGACCTCTATGAAACGGGTGGCTATCGCAACCCAAGCCAGTACGGCCGACCGCCGGTGGACACGTTGCTGGAAATCGCCGCGCACGAGGATCATCCGGTAGCCGAGCGCCTACGGCGGTTGCGGCGGTACGCGATCACCGGGCTCGATCTGACCGCGAACCGTGCTATCCCCCAGCTCAACCACACCTTCGAGCCCGATGACCAGCCGCTGCTGCTGGCCCTGGCCGCCTGGGCACCACCCGGTGAGCCGCCTCGATCCGCAGTCGGTGGCTGGCTGGCCCGGGCCAGCGTCGAACTGAACGCCCCCCTGGACGAGGTGCTGCAGCGGGTCGCCCAGATCGTGCCGGACGGTTGGTCACCGCCCGCCGGTGACCTGACGGCACTACGCGACCACATGTTCAACCGAGCCGAACTCGACCTGTTCTCCCAACACGTCACCGGCCGGGCACCGTGGATCGGGTCAGAGGTCAGTCCCGCCCACGTGGTAAAGGTCAGCACGAGCCTCGGCCGACCCGTCAACGACGTACTCACCCTCTTCGAAAAATTCGCCCCACTCGGTCATTGCATCACCAAGCGTGACCGCTACCCGAATGACCTGACTCCGCTGGAACGCGAGGCCCTGCGTTACGTCGACGTGGTCGGCCAACGGTTCACCCTGCTACACGTATTCGCCTTGGCTGGGCGTACCGCGACCAGCACACACGATGCATACCGTGGTCTCGCCCGATTGGCCGAGACCGGAATGCTCCGACTGCCTGACTTCGACACCATCACTGACCTCACCCCGACCGACACTGAACGGGCATTCGTCAACGACGACCTGTACCGGTACAACGGCTCCGTAACGCGATACACCCTGGACACAGGTTGGCAGGCGATACGCTGGCTGGTGCGGGAGATCCGGTCACGGGACTTCGCAGGCTTCGAGAAACGGCTAGAACAATTCCGCCGGCTACTCGATCTCGCCGACCCGCGCCGACCGGTAACCGTCCCGGAACTCGTCGACCTGGCCTACTACCTGGATTGCAGCATCAGTGAGGCAGTCAAATACCTGGAAACCATCCTGCCGGACACCACTGATCGGTCCGCACTCCCCAGCGGGACCCTCACCTCCCCGGCGACCTGCCATCGCCTGGAGGAACGAACCGCCCTCATCGGGACTTGGACTCAGACCAACGATCCAGACGTCGCCCTGGCCTGGCGAATAAGCCCAGGAAGCATTGTCGCCGGTGCGGTAGCGGCTCGCCAGTCGGTGGGTGACTTCCTGGCACGGCTGGAGCCGTACCGGGCCCTCGGCGCACCACTGCCCCAACTCGATGAGGCTACCCAGCAGACGTACCGCGACATCACGCCGGACCGCTACGACCGCGACATGATGGTCACCATCGACGACCAGGGAGCAGAGCACTTCATCGACCGGGTCAGCCCGCTACGACTGGTCCAGACGGCCGGACGGTTCGGCTGGACGCTGGCCGGGACACACCAGCGGATGGCCCGGCTCGTCCCGCTCGGTCTCACCCTCGACTACCCGGTCGACGCCGTACCGGACGGGATCGTGCACTGGCAGGACCTGCTGGTGATCACCCGGTATCTCGACGGGCAGGAGCCGACCCTGTCCGGCCGGGTGGGCCCGGCACATGTCGCCACCGCTGCGGAAGAGGTCGGCGAGCCGGTCGACCAGATACGCGAACGACTACGCCGCTTTGCACCGCTGATCGGATACCAACTCGACGAGGAGCCGCAGGTTGTCGACTAGCCCCCGGATCGAGCACCACCGTCCCATCGAATACCAGCTGACCGACCATCGGCTCCAGGACACGGGATTCACCGTCTCCCCGTCGTCCGACGGTCGGCGCATCGAGGTCGCCGGCAACTGCCCCGGCTGCGGCGGTCACACCACCATCACCTGGGAGTACGGGCTGCCGTACGGGCACAAGGGAATCTTCTCCCGGCAGAATTCCGCCCCCACCGGCAAACCCACCGGTGCACGTACGGTCTACTGCGACTGCGGTCATGTCCACGCCAACCGTCCCCCTGAGGCGTGGGACCAGGGCTGTGGCGCCTACTGGCAGGTGGAACTGTCATGAGCACCGACCGGTGGCGCTGGGCGCAGAAGGCGCACCAACTCCGGTTCCACCAGCTCGACACTGCCCGCAGACAGGCGGAGTCCTGGCGTACCGGGCTGGCCGGGCTGACCACGCTGCTGGGTGCCGTACTGATCGTGAAGGGCCGGGACAACTTCTCGACCCTGGCCGTTCCGTACCGATGGCTGGTCGTGGGCGCGCTCGGCGTCGCGCTCGGCTGCCTGGTGTGGGCGAGCCTGCTGGCGATCCGCGCGGCCTCCGGTACCCCCTCCGATGAATGCCTGTTGACCGGCGAGGACCTCCAGGAGTGGACCCGGCTGGAAGTTGCTGGCATCCAGCGCGCCATCACCCGCGCCGGCCAGCTCACCCTGGTCGCCGTCTGTGTGATCGCCCTGGCCGTCGGTTTCACCTGGCTGGGTCCCACCACCGGCCCCACCGGTTCCCTGGTCGTCGTGGAGTTCGAAGGGACCCGACTCTGCGGTGCCCTCGTCGGTACCGACCGGGGCAATCTCATCGTGGCGACCGGCGAGGCCAGGTCCGAGCACCGGATCGTGCCGTTGGTGGCGATCAGCCGCCTGGCACCGGCGGACAACTGCCAGCCCTGACCGTCCCCGGCCTTTCCCCGAGGTCGGACTCCCCCTCGAAAGCACCTTCCGGTACGACATCCGGCCATCCCTTGGCCCGGGTTTGACCCACCGTTCACCGCTGGTCGTCGCTGAACGGCGGACTCGGACGTTAGTCCTTTCAGCGGGCCTGGCCCGCCCTGCTGGAAGGAGCAGCCATGTTCGCCGCTTCACCGCCGACCCGCCGGTTCACCCGGTCCTGCACCACCACCTGGTCCGCTATCCGCCGCTGGCCCTGGCGTCCGGACCTCGGAGCATCCCTGGTGGTCTTCCTCGTGGCGTTGCCCCTGTCGTTGGGCATCGCGGTCGCCTCCGGTGCGCCGGTCGCGGCCGGAATCATCGCCGCCGTCATCGGCGGCATCGTGGTCGGCGCGCTCGGGGGCGTACCGTTACAGGTTTCCGGCCCGGCCGCCGGACTGACCGCGGTGGTCGCCGAACTGGTGTTCACCTATGGCTGGCGGGTCACCTGCTTCATTACCGTCGTCAGCGGAGTCGTCCAGATCCTGCTCGGCCTCAGCCGACTCGCCCGTGCCGCGATGGCGATCAGTCCCGCCGTCATCCACGGCATGCTGGCCGGCATCGGAATCACCATCGTCCTCAGCCAACTGCACGTCCTGCTGGGCGGCGATCCGTTCACCTCCGCCCGGGAGAACCTCCTCCAGCTACCGGGCCAGCTCACCGCCCATATTCCCGCCGCCGCACTGGTGGGCCTGGGAACGGTCGCGCTCACCGTGTTCTGGCCACTCCTGCCACGGCCGTTGGACCTGGTCCCCCCGCCCCTGGCCGCGGTCACCGTGATGACCCTCGTGTCACTGCCGATGGCCCTGCCCCGGGTCTCCCTGCCGGGGGATCTGCTGGGCTCGCTGGGCCTGCCGGAACTGCCCGAGGGACGGTGGGGTGGTGTCCTCCTCGCGATCCTGACCGTCTCCCTGGTCGCCAGCGTGGAATCGTTGCTGTCCGCCATGGCGGTGGACCGGATGCACGAGGGAAAACCGGGCAACCTCAACCGCGAACTGGTCGGGCAGGGCGCGGCCAACACCCTCTCCGGACTCGCCGGCGGCCTACCGGTGACCGGCGTCATCGTACGGAGCGCCACGAACGTCCAGGCCGGAGCGCGTACCCGGGGCTCCACCATCGTGCACGGCATCTGGATCGCGGTCTTCGCCCTGGCACTGACACCGGTGGTACGGCAGATCCCGCTGGCGGCCCTGGCGGGGCTGCTGGTCGTCATCGGGGCCCGACTGGCGGTGAGCCGTAGCCACATGCGGACCCTGGCCCGACACGGTGAACTGCTCGTGTACGGGGTGACCCTGACCGGTGTGGTGATGCTCAACCTCCTTCAGGGCATCATCCTGGGCATCGTCGTCGCCCTGCTCTTCGCGTTGCACCGGGCACTGCACGCGCCGGTGCACGTCGTACCGTCGACGGGCACCACGCCCTGGCGGGTCGTCGTGGAGGGAACGCTGACCTTCCTGTCCCTGCCCCGACTGGCCCGTCAGCTGGCCACCATCCCGATCGGCAGCCGGGTACGCCTGGAACTGCTGGTGGACTATCTGGACCACGCGGCGTACGAGATGTTGGACAACTGGGTGCAGACGCACGAACGCGGCGGTGGCAGCGTACTCATCGACGAGGTGGCCACACCGGTCTTCAGCAGCATCCGGGCCGGACGTCCGCCCCGGAGCCGGACCAGCGGCACGCACGTCCCCCGGTGGCTGGCACCGTGGTCACGATGGCAGTCCACCCGCCTGCCTGCCGCAGTCGACCAACTGCTCACCGGGGTGGACGAGTTCCACCGTCGTACCGCCCCGATGATCCTCGACGTACTCGGCGAACTGCGTCACGGACAGGAGCCGTCGACCCTCTTCCTGACCTGTAGCGACTCGCGGGTGGTGCCGAACGTGATCACCAGCAGCGGACCCGGTGACCTGTTCACCGTACGCAATCTCGGCCCGTTGGTCCCCGGCCCGCACGCCGTGGGTGACTCCACCCTCGCCGCCATCGAGTACGCCATCGACGTGTTGCAGGTACGCACCATCGTCGTCTGTGGTCACTCGGGCTGCGGGGCGATGACCGCGCTCCTGACCACGGCCCAGGACCGGCTTGCCATGCCGTCGGTGGACGGCTGGCTGCGGCACGGCCTGTCGTCCCTGCAACGGATGGAGCGGACGATCCCCGGCGACGAGGACCAGGACCCGGTGGACCGGCTCGGCCGGGCGAACGTCGTACAGCAGTTGGAGAACCTCCGCCGGTTGCCGACCGTCCAGCGGGCCGAGGCCGACGGGCGGGTCCACCTGGTGGGGATGATGTTCGAAATCGGTAACGGAACGGCCCTGATCCTGGACGAAGCCACCAACCGGTTCATCAGGTCGTCCCACCACGGCGGTGGTACGCCCGGCGCCTGGACCACCCCTCGTCAGCCCGTCATCGACGGACGGGAGCCGGTGCCCTGACGGTGGGTCGCCAACCCGCCCACGGGGTCGCGTCCACCGCGTCCACGAACAGGCGGGTGAACTCGGGCCGGGTCCGGTGGGCACCCGGCTTGGTGTCACCGAGGAAGTGCACGATCCCGGGGCGGCTGGAACGCCGCTCCGGGAAATGGTTCCACCGGCTGGCCAGGGGTGCCCAGCGGCGCTGGAGTACGACGTTGAAGCCGTACTGGTCGTGTTGGGGCCAGCGGTCGCGGATCAGGAGCCGATCACGATCGATCTGGCAGCGGCGGAGCACCTGGTCACCGATCCCCTCCGCACGCCATCTCGGTAGGTCGATCACCATGACGCCGGAGTTGAAGTAGGGTGCCTCTCCGTCCAGGCCGAGTTCCTGCCAGTGGCTGATCGCATCCTGGATGACCGACATCAGATCACCGGCAGCCGCCACCGGCAGCCCGGCCAGCGGCCAGTTCCAGAGCGGGGTCAGGTCGTCGAGCACCACGGTGTCGGCGTCGATGTAGATCACCCGGTCGGCGGTAGCCGGCATGATCTTGGACAGTAGGCAGCGGAAGTACTGCGGGGCCAGCACCAGCGGGTCCGGCTCGACCCCCCACCGCTGATAGCTGTCCGCGTCCATGAGGACCCAGTGGATGGTGATGCCAGCGGCTCCCCGCTCCAGCCTCCGCTGGTCGTCGGCGGTGACGTCCACGTACAGGATCGTCAACTCCACCTCGGTTGCCGGTGCGCGGTGGGCCGCCAGCGAGTGCGCCATGGCAGCGGCGTACGGCAGGTAGCGCCCGTCGGTAGCCGTCGCCACCCGGATGGGAGGGTCCGTACGTCCGACGACCGTACCGTCGCGTCCCTGGCCTCCCACGGTCGATCACCTCGTCTGCCTGGGAACCATCTCAGACATAGATCGGGATCTTACCCTGGCCGTCCCGCGTTGGGAACGCACGGGATGCGCGCCGGGCGTACGGGTTGACCGGGCACGTAGCCGGGTAGGCAGCAACCGTGGGCACGCCGGAGGTGCTGGTGGTCGGTCAACTCGTCCGCGACCTGGTCGTGGTGGTGGACGAGTTGCCGCCGGTGGGCGCGGCGGCCGACGTACGTCTGCGGCGCGAGATGCTCGGTGGCAAGGGCGCGAACCAGGCCGTCGGCCTGGCCCAGCTCGGCGTCTCGGTCGGCCTGGTCGCGGTGGCCGGTGACGATCCGGTCGCGGACGACCTGCTGGCCCAGGCGGCCCGGGACGGCATCGACGTCACGCACGTCGTACGTCGCCCGCGGACCAGCACCGGGCTGATCATCGACGTGCTCGACCGGCACGGCCGGTGGCGCTACCTCCAGCACCTGCCCGAGCCGGTGTTGTTGACCGAGTCCGACGTCGTCGCTGCGGCTGACACGCTGGCCGCCGCAGCCGCAGTGGTCATCCAACTCCAACAGCCCTCGGCCGCCGCGCTGTGCGCCGCCCGTCAGGCAACCGGGCTGGTCGTGCTCGACGGGACGCCGGCCGACGACGACCGACGACCGGCGCTGCTGGCCCGGGCGGACGTGATCCGGGCGGACGCCCGCGAGGCCGCCACGCTCCTCGGCACCACTGGTGACGACGATCCTGCACCTGACCTGCCCACCGCCGGAGTCGTTCCCGGCCGGATACTCGACGCCGCCAGAAGACTGCTCGATTCCGGCCCCCGCCTGGTCGCTCTCGCCGTGGACCCGGTGGGCAACCTGTTCGTCTGGTCGGACGGCCACCTGCTCGTACCGTTGACCGACACGCCGGTCGTCGACACCACCGGGGCCGGGGACGCGTTCACCGCCGCGCTGACCATGGCACTGCTCCGGAACGAGCCGCCCGAGCGGGCGGCCCGCCTCGCGGTGGCCGCCGCCAGCGCCACGGTCGGGCACCCCGGTGGCCGACCGGACCTGAACCCCGACTCCCTACGCAGCCACCTGGCCCGGGTGGACGCCAGCCTCGGCCGGGTACGTCCGTAGGCCGAAGCGGCCCGCATCGGTACACCATCGGACGACACCCTGCACCAACGTTTGACATGCAGCCGTAGGACTGCATATGTTGGCTGTGCAACCAAAAGGCTGCATAACAGGACGTGGCGATGGACGCGATCTTCAAAGCGCTGGCCGACCCCTCCCGACGGCAACTGCTGGACCGGCTAAACCAGCGCAACGGCCAGAGCCTGCAAGAACTGTGCACGGGGCTGGACATGACCCGCCAGTCGGTGACCAAACACCTTGCAGTGCTCGAAGCCGCCAACCTCATAACGGTCACCTGGCGTGGCCGAGAAAAGATCCACTACCTCAACGCCGCACCGATCAGCGATATCGCCGAACGATGGATCAGCCGGTACCACCGTGGGCGGGCGGAAGCGCTCGCCGATCTGAAGCGAGCCTTGGAGGAACCAACGGTGTCCCAGACCGAGTTCGTCTACGCGACGTACATCAGGACCACGCCCGAGCAGCTGTGGAAGGCGCTCACCGAGCCGGCCTTCACCTTCCGATACTGGGGTGCCGGTCTCCAGTCGGACTGGCAGGTCGGCTCGCCGATCCTCTGGCAGCCGGCACCCGGCGAGGACTTCCAGGATCTCGACCAGGTGGTCCTCGAAGCACAGCCGTTCCGACGTCTCTCCTACACCTGGCACAACTACCAGCCCGATCACGCCGAGATCTTCGGCTGGACCGATGAGGCCCTCGCCGAGCTGATGAAGGAGAAGCGATCAAAGGTCACGTTCGACATCGAGCCGGCCGGGTCGGCGGTCAAGCTGACGGTCACCCACGACGGCTTCGAAACCGACAGCGAGATGCTGAAAGCCGTCAGCGGCCGGAAGCCCGAGACCGGCGGTTGGCCGGAACTCCTGGCCAACCTGAAGACGCTGCTGGAAACGGGCGACACCCTCCACCCCGTCGGGTCCTGACGATCGACACTGCCGCCGACGCGCTGACGCGCCCGCGCACCGCCCTGTTGGACGGCCGCCCCGCCCCCGCTCCGGCGCCTCGACTACCAGCCGGAACGGGGGCAGCGGTACCTGGGCTGTGACAGGCTCAGGGCATGGACGACAGCACGATTCTGAGCCGCATCACCGAACTGGTCGACGAGGAGCGCCGGCTGCGCGAGCAGAACCAGTCCGCACGGGCCACGACCGACGAGGAACGCGACCGGCTACGCGAGTTGGAGAAGTCCCTCGATCAGTGCTGGGATCTGCTGCGCCAGCGGCGAGCGGCCCGGCAGGCCGGGACCGATCCGGAGACCACCCACGCCCGCAGCAAGACCGAGGTCGAGCGTTACCTCCAGTAACGGACGACCGCCCGGCCCGCTCACCACCGGCGACCGCCAGAGCCGCTCACCGCAAAATGCCCGCCAGGGCCGCTCACCGCGAGACGCCCGCCAGGGCCGCTCACCGGATGCCTGCCTCCCGCAGAAGTTGCCGGGTCAGCTCGGCCGGATCGGTCAGTTCACCGGAGAGGCCCCGCGCGGCGAACCAGGTCGAGACGACCCGTACGTCGCGGGCCAGGAACTCCGGGCCCTGCGGGTTGGCCACGATGTCCACCACCTGCGGCAGATCGATGATCACCAGACGTCCCTCGTGCACCAGCAGGTTGTACGGTGACAGGTCGCCATGGGCCAGCCCTGCCCGGGCCAGTACGACCAGCGCCTCCACGAGTTGGTTCCACAGCTCGCGCAGTTCGCCCGGTTCGGGTCGTACCTGCGCCAGCCGAGGAGCGGCCTGCCCCTCGTCTCGGTCGCCGACGAACTCCAGCATCAGTTCCGTGCCCAACAACTGGACCGGGTACGGCACGGCGACGCTGCCCAGTTCGACACTGACCTGCCAGAGTTGGGACAGGGCGGCGAACTCGGCAGCCGCCCACTGCCCGGCGATCATCTGCCGCCCGAATGCGGTCCGCCCCTCCATTGCGCGGTTCTCCCGGGACCGACGTACCCGGCGTCCCTCCAGGTATCCGGCATCCCGGTGGAACAGCCGGTGCTCCGGCGCGCGGTAGCGCTTCACCGCCAGCAGGCAGGACCGGTCGGTGCCGGGTACGCCCCGCCGGACGAGGTGCACCTCGGCTTCCTTGCCGGTCTTGAGCACACCCAGTTCGGTGTCGACGGCGGCGAGTTCGGTGACCAACCAGTCCGGGTGCGGGGTCGGTCCCTGTGCCGCCTGGTCCCAACTGGACCAGCGGTCACCGGTCGCGGGTTCGTCGAGGTCAGCGTTGGTGTCGATGGACGCCGGCAGGGTGTGCCGGGGCCGCTTCAGAAAGCGTGGTTCGTCGTCGTCGAAGCGACGGGTACCACGGGCTCGGCGCTCCCGCGCCGATGGAGTGTAGTCGTGCTCGCGCACTGTGAAATCCCCTTGATCAAGATGAAAGAAGGCAGGCTGAAGCGGGGAAGAATCGCAACCATTACCCTCACCCCTTCCTCTTGATCCGGCCCTGGGCCGGAGACGGCACGACCCGGCAAGTCTCATCGTGGCCACCGACGGCCGTCAAGCGATTTACCAACGCCGGCAGGGCCAGCCGAAGCCTCGCAGGGCAGGCAACGACACAGCGTGGGCCGGCACCGGTCCGTACCCGCCCAGGTCCGGCCGGGTCGGCTCAGCCGGCCAGCACGGGTCGGCTCAGCCGGCCAGCACGGGTCGGCTCAGCCGGCCAGCACGGGTGCCACCGCCTGGATCAGGCCGTCGACGACCCG
>NZ_JBHTMP010000069.1:0-8322 GCF_042679305.1 Micromonospora sonneratiae
CTGCGGGGGCCGCCCCGGCGAGGGTGCCGGCCGCCGTCGCCCCGAAGCCCAGTACCAGGGCGCCGACGGCGCCCGCCCGGACGACGCCGCGGCGGGTCACCTCGGCGCTGACGACATCCCCGAAGTACGGGTTGTCCGACTCGTTGGGGACCGGGTGGTCGCAGGCGTTGCCGCACCGGTAGAGACAGGTCATCGCGCTGCGCCCCGCGTGGCCGGTGGGGCCGAGCAGGGGGAGCAGCCGGGGTCGGTCACTCATGGGAGAGGTGCCTCCTCGCTGGTCGGATGCACGCCCGGGGTGGCCCGTGCGCCGGTCAGGGGTGGTGGCGCGGACGGGAAGGTGTGCGTGCCGGACGCTAGGAGCCGGTTGTGAGCGGACACCGGACGTCCGATGAACCGGGAATGAACACCTCCGGCCCGGGAGCGTCCTGAACCGATCAACGTGACCTGCCGCACGGTCGACCACGGCCTGCCGCACGGTCGACCACGGCCTGCCGCACGGTCGACCACGGCCTGTCGACCGGCAGCCGTGACCTGCCGTACGGCTCAGCAGCGGACTGTTGAACGATCAACCCGGTCCGTTGAACCGATCAGCCGTGGCCTGCGTGGGACCTGGGTGGAAGGGAGGCAGCCATCTCCGACCACGACGCTCAACTGCTGCGGGCACTGCACGACGAGCACGCGGAGGCGCTCTTCGCGCATGCGCTGCGCCTGGTGCATGGTGATCGCCAGCGAGCGGAGGATCTGGTGCAGGAGACGCTGTTGCGCGCCTGGCGTCACCCGGGGGCGATGGACCCGGAACGTGGCTCGGTACGGGCCTGGTTGTTCACCACCGCCCGTAATCTGGCCATCGACGCATGGCGTCGCAGCAGTGTTCGGATCAACGAGGTGGTCACCGATCAACTGCCCGAACCGCGGCATGCGGTCGACGAGGCGGATCGGGTGGTCGAGGAGTGGATGATCGCGGAGGCGCTGGCCCGACTCTCCCCGGCCCATCGTGAGGTGCTGGTGGAGTGCTTCTACCAGGGGCGGTCGGTCGGGGAGGCAGCGGCCCGGCTCGGCGTGCCACCCGGCACGGTCAAGTCCCGGATGCACTACGCGCTACGGTCGCTGAGACTGGTCCTGGCGGAACTGGGGGTGACCCGGTGAGCTGCGAGCACATGCACGACGATGCGGCGTACCTGCTGGGGGCGCTGCCACCCGCCGAGCGGGCCGAGTACGAGCGGCACCTGGCCGCCTGCCCGCCCTGCCGGACGGCGATGGCCGAGATCGCCCCGCTGCCGGGGCTGCTCAGTCGCCTCGACCCGATGGACCTGGAACAGGTCGTCGCACCGCCGGCCGCCGAATCCCGGGTGCCGGCGCTGTTGGCCGCCGCCGATCGGGACCGGCGGCGCAGGAGGCGGGCCACCCGTTGGCGGTACGCGGCGACCGCACTGGTGGCGGCCTGCCTGGCGCTGCTGGCCGGGCTGGGACTGGGCTGGTCACCGGAGGTTCCGGAACCGCCCGGTACCGACTTCGAGGTCCGGATGGTCACCATGCAACCGGTCGCCGGTGAGGTGCCGGTCAGCGCCGAGATCGGACTCAACGGCACCAACTGGGGTACCGAGGTGACCATGGAGTGCCGCTATGCCAAGACCAGGGACTACACGAAGGCGTACACCTTCCGGCTGGTCGCCAGGGGCGGTGACGGGTCGACGGAGCAGGTGGGCTCGTGGGTGGCGGTTCCCGGCGAGCGGGTCCGGTTCACCGGGATGACCCGGTTCACCCGCAACGAGTTGGTCCGGCTGGAGTTGCTCCGGTACGACGGCACCCCGCTCCTGGTCTACGACGTCCCGTGAACACTGGTCCACGACGTCTGGCAATGGCGCTGGTCCACGACGTCCCCTGAACGCGCCGACGGGACGCCTCAGCGGGCGGCCACCGCTGTGGCATCCGGCGTCGCGGCGGACAGCGTGGCGCGGGACCGCCGGCGGGCGTGCCGTACGGCGTCCACGGTGAAGACGATCAGTGCCAGCCACACCAGGGCGAATCCGGCCAACCGGGCTGGTGGCATCGGCTCGTGGAAGATCAGCACACCGCTGGCGAGTTGGAGTACCGGCGCGATGTACTGGAGGACACCCAGCCCGGTCAGCGGAATCCGGTTGGCCGCCGATGCGAAGAGCATCAACGGGATGGCGGTGGCCGCGCCGGCGACCACCAGCAGCGCGGTGTGGCCCGGTGAGACGTGACCGAAGGTGGACTGGCCATGCCAGACGAGCCAGCCCAGGTAGCCCAGCGCCGGGACGGCCAGTACCGCCGACTCGACGAAGAGGCCCTCGGCGGCGGGCAGGCCGAGCCGCTTCTTGATCAGCCCGTACGCACCGAAGCTGATGGCGAGCGTCAGCGCGAGGTACGGCAGTCGGCCGTAGTCGACGGTCAGCACCACCACGGCCAGTGCGCCGATCCCGAGGGCGATCCACTGGATGGCGCGTAGCCGCTCGCGCAGCACGGCAACCCCGAGCAGGATCACCACCAGGGGATTGATGAAGTAGCCCAGGGCGGTCTCGACGACCCGGTCGGAGTTGACGCCGTAGATGTAGACGCCCCAGTTGAGCCCGATCATCATGGCGGCGGCGGTGATGCCGGCCATCGTCCGGGGCTGGCTGGCCAACCGTCGCAGGACCGCCCAGTTACGCAGTACCGCCAACACGAGTGCGACGAACGCCACCGACCAGACCACCCGGTGGGCGAGGATCTCCACCGGACCGGCCGGTCGTAGTTGCTTGAAGTAGATCGGGAAGAAACCCCAGATGACGTACGCCGTCACCCCGTAGAGGTACCCACGGCGCAGCTGACTCATCAGACCACCGTAAGCGGTGAATGGCGGTCCGGATCCTTTCCGGTGATCGGGGTCACCGCTGCCGTGTCACGTTCCGGTCGCCGTGTCGTCCACGTCGGTTGCCACGACCCGCAGGTCGAGTTCCATCATCTGGTCCGGCCTGGCCGGCGCGGTGAAGCCCAGCCGGGCGTACACCTCGTGCGCATCGGCCGTGACCAGCAGGATCCGTCGAACCCCTCGGGCGGCGACCTCGTCCCGGGCCGAGGCGACCAACCAGCTGCCCAGCCCGCGTCCCCGTTCGGCCGGGTCCACATAGACGTCGCCGAGCCAGGCGAAGGTCGCGCCGTCGGTCACCATCCGGCAGAAGGCCACCTGGACCAGGTCACCCGGACGGTAGACGCCGAACGTCAGGGAGCCGGCGATCGCCCGGACCGTCGTCTCCCGTGGCCGGCCCAACGCCCAGTAGGCATCCGTCGACAGCCACCGGTGGACCCGGTCGACGTCGACACGAGCAGGGTCGGTGGAGAGTTCGTATCCGTCGTCGCGGACGAGCGTCAGCACCGTGCGACGGTAGCAGTGCTGGAGAGGGCCAGCCCGGAGCTGCACGCCAACCGTCCAGCCGCATCGTTGCGGCGACGGGTGCCTAGTCGCGGTCCATCAGCAGGCCGAGCAGCCAGGTGACCACACCCACGAAGAGTGCGCCGAGTACGGCGTCCGGCCAGAAGCTGTCGACGTGGAACGGCAGGTCCAGCTGGCCGGCGATCCAGCTGGTGAACTGGAACAGCAACCCGTTGACGACCAGCGCGATGAGGCCGAGCGTGAGCAGGTAGAGGCCACATCCGACGACCTTGATGATCGGCTGGAGTACGGCGTTGACCACACCGAAGATCACCGCAACGAGGATCAGCGTGACTATCGCTTCACCGATCGACTCGGTGCCCAGGGTGATTCCGGGGATGATCAGCGTGGCGAGCCAGAAGGCCAGCGCGGTGCTGCCGAGACGGACGAGGAGACCCTTCAGGAAACCCATACCCGGATAGTGCCATGGACGGGAAACCGGATGACACAGCTGATCTCCGGCAGTTCGGCCGAGGAGGTGGCAGGTCAGCTACGGGTGACCGGTCAGCTACGCGCCGGCGGGCCGGTCAGCTACGCGCCGGCGGGCCGATCAGCTGGGACTCGATCGGGGTGACCGAGAGCAGCGCCCACCGTAGCGAGCGGCGGTTGACCACCCCCACCATGTCGGCCCGGATCCGGGTCAGCAACTCGGCCGAGTCGCCGAGGCCCAACGCGGCACCGGCCAATGTGGCCTCGTTCGGTCGTAGCGGTTGGAGAATCGCCAGGTCGGCGCGGGACATCACGTCGATGTCGGCCGACGTCATCTCGTCGCGGACGACCAGGGTGGCGTGCCAGCCCGGACCCGGCTGCGGATCCGCAGCGACCGGGCCGGTGTCGATGACGACCAGGAGCGGGGACAGCGGCGTACCGGCCGGCCCGTCGACCGGTCGGGCCGGTGGGATGACACAGATCTCGCCGGGGGTGCTCGACCCACGTACGAACGGCTCCCACGCCCTGGGGCGGGTGGTCTGCACCACGATCCGGGCGCCCAGGGCCATCGCCCGCAGGACGACGAGCTGTGCCGCCCGAACCCCGCCGACCAGCACCACCCGGGTGGCCTTGGCCCGGAACAGCTGGGCGGTGACCGCCACGCCGTGGCGGTTCGCGCCGAGCATCAGTCCAGCCATGCCGAGCGAAAGGTCGAAGTCGTCCAGTGCGGTCCCCGGCAGTTGCAGCACGTCCGCAGGCAGGCCCGGACGGGAGCCGGCGGTGCCGAGCGGCAGGGTGGCGGCGAAGCCGGCCAACTGTTCGCCGTCGAGTCGTTGGGCGCCGACCCGAGCGGTGGCCAGCAACCGGCGCAACGCCTGCACCGAGGCGGCATGGTCGGTGGGGGTGACGGCGGCCAGCCGTACCGTCAGGTCCACCGACACCGAGTTGGTGCCGTCGGCGGACCACGGTCCGGCGGTGATGGACACCGTGGTCGCTGCGGCTGGCAGGGCCAGCAGACGTGGAACCAGCCGGCGTACGGCCTCCGAACGCGGACCGGGCCAGCGGCCCAGCCGGAACGTGGCCTGGGTCAGCCCGCCCACCTGCACCGACGGCCAGGCTTCCTGAGCCGGTCGCGCGCCGTCGTGATGGGACAGTTCCGCCAGTACGCGCAGCACCGCGCTCTCACCCAGCGGGCGGGCCGGCACCGGGCCGAGCCGCCGACGTACCTTGCGTACCGCGCTGGAGAGTGCCCGGTGCAGGTCCTCGTCGGTCCACCCGGCGGTGCGCAGCACCCGCACGGCCAGTAACGCCCGTTCGTGGCCGAGTAGCCGGCTCTCGGTCAGTTGCCGGTACGAGGTCGCGGGTATGCCGCCACCCGTACCCAGCACCGGGGCCGGGGCGCCGGCCAGGAGCAGTTGGACACGCATGGGCGGGGTCTCGCCGCTGGCGGCGGGCAGCAGACCGGTCAGCGGGGGGAGGGGTTGCGGACCGTCGGTGAGGACACCGGCCGGGTCGCCGAGTTCGAGTACGGCGGTCAGACCCTGGCCGTCGCTGAGTACCGCAGCGGCGTCACCGGCCAGGTCGGCTGGTGTCACGGTGGTGCCCGGGGCCAGCAGGTCGAGCAGCGCCGTGGGATCGGTGGCCGGGGCGAGCGTGTGCCGCCGGGTCAGGTAGCGAACGCTGATGGCCACCCACTGGAAGACCCAACGGCGGCGTAACCGTAGCCAGGTCACCAGCGTGAGTGTGGCAGCCACGACGCCGGCGACGACCACGAGCAACGGGCCGTTACCCCAGGCGGCGACGGGTAGCGCGATTGCGAGCTGGGTGGCCACGAGCTGTCCGGCCCGGACCCCGAGCAGTGGGCGTCGGGCCCCGGCCGAGCCGAGCGGGGGCGGTACGGGCCGGGCCGGGCGTGCGCCACTGTGGACCGGCCGGTCCGCCATACTCACCGACACCGCGCTGGCCTCCCCGCAATGCTCCGATCCCGGCTCCGGGAAATGGTCCGAGTCGACCACGGCCGATGCTGCGTAACCGCACCCACCCCCGGTGGTTCGTCGAGAGGCCTATCGTATTGGCCGGACCAACTGGGGAGGGGCCCGCATGCCGTCGCGGCAGGACCAGCTGCATTCATATCAGTTCATGGTTCAGCGCGTGGTGGCCGCGCTGGTGATGCGGGAGACCGATCCCGCGCAGTCTCCGTTCCGCCGGGCAGCGGGGGCCACCCTGGCCAGCGTGCTGGTCGCGGCGATAGCGCTCGGCGCGATGGCGGTCTACGGCGCGATCGCCGGTGGGGGCAGCAAGAGTTGGCGGGACTCGCAGGCGGTCGTCGTGGAAAAGGAGTCCGGCGCCCGCTACGTCTATTTCGAAGGAAAACTGCACCCGGTTCTCAACTATGCGTCGGCTTTGTTGATCGTCAGGTCGCCGACGCCCAGGACCGTGCTGGTATCGCGTAAGTCGATCGAAGGCGTACCGCGTGGCGTCCCACTCGGAATCGCCGATGCTCCCGACTCGCTGCCCGCCGCCGGCCGGTTGTCCGACGCTCCATGGGCGGTCTGTTCGATACCGGCCTCCGGCAACGGATCGGACACCGTACGTTCCGCGCTGCTGGTCGGCTCCGGGGCGACCGGTGGAAAGGTGCTCGGCGACGATGCGCTGCTCGGTCGGCACCCGGACGGCAGCCTGCACCTGATCTGGCACAACCGTCGCTTTCAGATCCGTGACCGGGAACTGGTGCTGTCCGCCCTCACCTGGACCAGCGAACGGCCGGTCCCGCTGGCACCGGCCCTGCTCAACGCGCTACCCGTGGGCGCGGACCTGGCCCGTATCCCGATCGCCGACCAGGGGAAGAAGGCGACGAAGGTGCCGGGTGCGGTGATCGGCGAGGTGCTCGTGGTGGAGAGCCAGGATGGTGGCCGGCAGTACCTGGTGGCCAAGCGCGACGGCCTGGCCGGGATCACCCAGGTACAGGCCCAGCTGTTGCTGGCGGCGACCAAGCAGGACGGTCCGACTCCGATCTCGCTGGGCAGGTTCGCCGGTATCCGGAAGCTGCCCGATCTGGTGTCGCACGACGCCACCTCCCCGCCCGCGACCCGGCCCAGGCTCGTCGCGACGGGTGGCGCGGTGTGCGGGCAGATTCCCGACGACGGCGGGGTACGTGAGGTGCGGGTCGAGGCGACGGTGCCGGGAATGCCGGAGCACACCGGGACCGGGGCCCGTTCGCCACAGGGTGCGGCGCTGGCCGACCATGTCGTGGTCCAACCGGGCCGGGGGGTGCTGGTGGAGGCCGCGGCAGCACCGGGCGCCACCGGTGGCGCGATCTCCGTGGTCACCGACCTGGGGCGTCGGCACCCGGTGAGCAGCCCCGAGGTGCTGACGATGCTCGGGTACGGAAAGGCCAAGCCGGTACGCCTTCCGGCGAACCTGGTCGCCCTGGTGCCGGCGGGTAGGGCGCTCGATCCGGAGGCGGCCCGGGCACCAGCCGTCTGGGAGTGACGGCTTTCCCACGGTCCGGTGGTGGGCTGTCCGGTGACGGACGGCCCGGTGGTGCCCGGTCGGCTGCCCGGTGGTGGCCGCTTCTAGCTGCCCGGTCGCGCATGGATCGACCACCGGGACTGCCGGGGGTGGTGTCGGCCGGTTACTGTCAGCGGCGGAGTTTGTTCGTTGCGCGATCCTCCCTGGATGCGCGGTGGGGCGAACCGAGGTCCACAATGGATAGAAACCGAAACGTCGATACGGAGCGAGGGAGCGGGGTGACATCGTGGTAGCAGCAGACGCCGCGTTGATGGCGCAGACTGCCGCGAAGTTCGAAAAGGCGGACGAGGCACTACAGAAGATGCTCAGCAGCCTGATGACCGAGCTGGCGGCTCTGCAGAGCGAGTGGCAGGGCAGCGGAGGTCGTTCGTTCGAGCAGGTGAAGCTGGCCTGGGAGCAGGACCAGCGGGCGATCCACGACGCACTGCGGCAGACCGCCGGTGCCATCCGTACCGCTGGCCAGCAGTACGACACGACCGACACCGACGCGGGCAGCCGGGTGGCCGGCACCAACCGCGGCGGTATCCAGTTGCCGCTGTAGACCGGGCGAGGGAGGAGGAAGACATGAGGGACCAGGTACTGGTCGTCAAGCTGCCGGCGCTGGAACGGGCCAGCGAGGACATCCAGCGTGCGCTGAACACGCTCGACGCGCAGTTCGCGCAGTTGGAGCAGGACGCCCGCCCGTTGGTCGCCGCCTGGGAGGGTGACGCGCAGCAGGCGTACGCCGAGCGGCAGGCCAGGTGGCGCTCAGCCGCGAACGACCTGAAGACGATGCTCCGGGACATCAAACTGGCGGTGGACGAGTCCGTGCAGGACTACCGCACCACCGAGAAGCGCAACACCGACCTGTTCTCCGGTCGGTAGCCGTACCGTCGAAGCTCCCGCCACGTTGCCGGGCAGGTCAGGGCGACGTGGGCGGGAGCTTCGAC
>NZ_JBHTMP010000069.1:8332-33943 GCF_042679305.1 Micromonospora sonneratiae
GGCCCCCCCCACGTCTCCGCCGGCCCGGCGGGACGCCACCGGCGGCGGGCGCCCCGGGGCAGCACCACGGCCAGCAGGACCACCGCCCCGGCGAGGATGCCGCCGACCCCGGCCAACCACAGGGCCCGCTGCCGGACCGTCGCTCGCCGCTCCTGCGTGGCGGTCACCGCCGGATCGACCTGCTGCGCCGGTAGCGCCCGGGCCGGCCGGGGCCGCTGCTCCACCGACGAGGTGTCGGTGACCGCCCGGTACGGGTTCAGCACCCCACTGCCGTACGCCCGGCTGTCCGTTCCAGCCGGTGCCGGATCAGCCGTCGCGGTGATCCGATCGATCACCTGCGCTGCCGACAGGTCCGGCCAGTACTGGCGGATCAGTGCGGCGGTCGCCGACACGAAGGGGGCCGCGTAGCTGGTGCCCTCCTGTTTGCGGTGTCCTCGCCCGGGAACGGCGGCCAGCACACCGCTGCCCGGGGCGACCACGTCGACGTACGTGCCGACCTGCGAGAAGGGAGCGCGGACGCCGTCCGGTCCGATGGCGCCCACGCCGAGCACCCCCTCGTACGCTGCGGGGTAGGGGAGCGGGTCACCGTTTTCGTGCAGGTTCCCGGCGGCGGCAACCACCACCACGTCCTTCCCGACCGCGTAGTCGATCGCGGCACGGACCGCCGGATTGTCGTCGTACAGGACCACGGACAGGTTGAGGACGCTGGCGTCGTTGTCCACCGCCCAACGGATGGCCCGGGCGAACTGCGCCGGGGTGACCGTACGCCCCGACTCCCGGCCCTCGATGATCTGCTGTTCGCTGATGCGTACCGGGAGGATCCTGGCCTGCGGTGCGAGCCCGTGGAAAGCCACGCCCTGCTGGCTGGTAGCGGCGATGATGCTTGCCACCGCAGTGCCGTGACCAGCACAATCGAGGTTGCCGTCGGGTCCCCGGTCGAGCAGGTCGACACCCTTGAGCACCCGGCCCCGTAACTGGGCGTGTCTGGTGTCGACCCCAGAGTCGATCACCGCGACGGTCACCCCGGTGCCGGTGGCCAGTGGGGCCAGGCGGCTCGGCAGGTAGCGTTGCTGGGCCCACGGGGTCTCCGTGACGGGTTCAACTGGAGCCAGTGCGGAGGTGCACCTCGCGGCGACGCGTTTGGCCGCTGCCGGAGTGGCAAGAACACCGCTGGGCAGCACAGATGCGAGCATCATGAGGCTGGCGAGCGCGGTCCGTGCTGTCCGGCCAGGCATGGTCTGCCTCTCAGATCGTGTCGGGTCCGAGACCGGATGTTATCGGTGGATAGTCGGCCGCGGCATCCACCGCTGGCCTGTCATTGTGATCTTGTATCAACCTTGTAGGTTGTACGCGATGCCTGTGGCCTCTGCGGCGGAAGGGAGGTGGCCGTGACCCACTGGGAGCCGGCCACCGAGGCCGAGGCTGCGATGCGGGATGCCCTGCGCGCGAACGATCAGGAACTCTATTTCCGGATCCTCTCGCGTACGGAACTGCTGCTACCGGTTTCCGCCAACACCATCGCCGGGCAGGTCCCGACGGGTTGGGGCACCTGGACCACGAACGGGCGCACCCACGTGTTGGCGTTCACCTCCGCAGTCGCGCAGCGGGCGTGCCTAGGTGAGAACGCGGGTTCGACCCGCCGGATCCACTACTACGAGTTGGCCGGTGACTGGCCCAACCTGGAGTGGTGGCTGGCGGTCAATCCGGGACTGCCGATCGAGGGCTACCTGCCGGCGTGGTTCGTGTCACAGCTGGCCCGGGGCGATGTCCGGTTACCCGGACGGACGATGGGAGCGCGAGCGCGACTGGACCGGGCCGAAACAGCGGCGCGGGCCAGGGCCACCGCAGCCGTCCCGAACCGCCCGGTGTCGCCGCCAGCCCCACCGGGCTCGTTACCCGGTCGCCCCACGTCACCAGCTCCCTTCGCGTTGCCGGCTGCTCCGCCCGCAGCCCAGCCCCCGGTACCGCCCTTCGCCCCGCCCGCACAGGCGATCACTGCGCCTACGCGGCCTTTCAGCCTGCCGGCGCAACCGTCGGTTCCGCCGGCCCAGCCGCCCGTACCCCCCGTGCCGCCGGTGCCTTCCATGCGGTCCGCCCTGCCGCCGGCTCCGGCCGATGCGCAACCCGTACCGCCCGCTCCGGCCCCGGCGACCCACTCGTCGCCCTGGATTCCGGACCTCCCGGGTCCGAACCGGCCGGGTGGCCGTAACGGCCACAACGGCGGTGCGTCGGTGTGGGACGGACACGACGAAGCGAACGTGGTGCCCGGTGGCGGTGCACCGGATGCGCTGAGGTCGTACGACCCGCCGGGCGGTGTGCCGGCGGATCAGCCGGAGCCGCACTTCCCCAACTGGTATCAGCCAGCTGGCCCGCCAGCCGGGTCGGCCGGCCCGCCTGAGCCGGCCCGTGAGCCCGCGCAGCGTACGCCGGACGTCGTTGAGACACCGGTGCCCGAGCAGAAGCCGTTCTCCCTGTTCGAGAAGGTTCCACGGCCCGCCACCGACGTACCCACCGTCAGCGGCGGCCCCGGAAACGACGACCCCAGCGAGCCGGAGCACTCCCTCTTCGCGGCGTCGGACGCCTTCCGTGAGCCTGCACGGTCCGGCTTTACCGAACCGGACGCTTATAGCGCGCCGGATGCCTATCGCGAGCCGGATGCCTATCGTGAGCCCGAGCCACAGGCGGATTCGGTCGACGCGACGGAGTTCGACCTGTTCCGGCCGGTGCGGCCGGCGGAGGCCGTGTTCCAGGCTGAGCAGTCGTCGACCGACCTGTTCGGCAACGAGTCGTCGTCAGCCGGCCTCTTCCAGGTCGAGCAGTCGTCGACCGGGTCGCCCCAGGTCGAGCAGCCATCCGCCGGCGTGTTCCAGGCCGAGCAGTCATCGGCCGGCGTGTTCCAGGTTGAGCAGTCGTCTACCGAGTTGTCCCAGGTTGAGCAGTCGTCGACCGACCTGTTCGGCAACGAGATCGACGAAGGACCGGCCGAAGTGCCGGCCACCTCCGCCCCGGCCGTGGACCGTGAACCCGACCCGCCGGCGTTGCCGACGCCGATCCCAGCGGACTTCGACCCCGCCAACGATGTCGAGCGGAGTCTGCTCGACGCGGTCGAGGACGGCAGTACGGACAGCTTCCTGTCCACGCTGCTGCTGGCCAGGGTGCTGTTGCCGGTTTCGGCGCTGTCCGTACCCGGCAGTCGACCCGGTGACGACGGCTTCGACTGGCATACCGAGCGGATCGACGGCGAGACGTACGTCGTGGTGTTCACCTCACCCGAGCGGCTGGCCGACCACCTCGACGGATCGGCCGAGACGATCAGTGAGAAGTTCGTACGGCTGATCCGGCGGTGGCCGAATGACGATTGGTCGTTCGCGGTCAACCCGGGTACCCCGGTCGGCGCGAAGCTGCCCGGTGCGCAGATCGTCGCGTTGGCCAACTGGGCCGCCGAACTGGGGCTCGGGGACGACGTGAGTGCCGCCGAGCCGGTGGAGACGAACCCGGTCGAGGAGCCGCAACCCCGGTCGACGTACGCGCCGGCCCGGGAGGATCCGAGCCGGCCGATAATGATGCAGAAGATGATTTCGCCGAGCCAGCTGTCGTTCTATCTCGACCGTGGCTACGACCGTGTCTCGGGCTTCCTGCACCGGGTCACCGAGGTTGCCCATCTGAACACGCCGGCCAAGCTCTACGCGGCCCTGGGACTCAACTACCCGGGCTCGCCGTTCTCCCGGGACGCCGACGAGGTGTACCTGCTGCGGTGGCCCGCCTACCGACCGAGCCTGTACCGGATTCCGTACGGCGGGCAGACCGAGGCCGCCATGCGGGCGATGGAAGGCTGGGTGATCGAACGGGCTCCCTTCCGGGGCAACGGTTTCGCTCCCGGTGAGAGCAGTGACGTGGTCGCCGAGTTCAAGGTCGACAGCGCCCGACTGCCGCACGGCACCGAGATGTGGCGGGTCGGCGCCGATGGCACCGAGCGGCTGGTCGCCACCCTGGACAGTGACGTCTGCCGCTGGCGGCAGGTCGGGGGAGACTGATGCGCGACGGCTACACCGCCCGATGGCGGGGCCGGGAGTACGAGGCCAGCCCGGACGGGGACGAGGTACGGCTCTACCAGCCGGAGCCGGGTGACGGGTTCACCGAGGCACGCCCCGGCCGGTTCGTCCGGGTCGTACCCGCCACCGAGGTCGACGACCTGGCGTACGTCCGTACCACCTGCTCCTGGCAGGGGCAGCCGTTCATCGTGCTGGCCGCACACGACTCCTGGCTACGCGTCGAGTACACCGGTGGGCGTTGGCCGATCGCCCAGTCGATGGGGCTGGAAGCCTTCGACTTCGGTGTCTACCAGGGCTGGGCGCCCGCGCACGAGGTGACCGACCTGCGCGAGCATCGGATCTGACACCCGGGACCAGTAGGCCCGGGACCCGTAGGCCCGGGATCAGCAGGTCGTCCCGGCGTGGGGCAGGCGGACCCGGACGTCACCGGCCAACCCCGGTGCCGTTCGTGGGTGTGGTGTCCGCTCGGTCGTGGTCCGGGTCAGGACTTCGTCCAGCGCAGGATCTCGCCGAGGACCAGGTCGGGTGCCTCGACGTGGGGGAAGTGCCCCACCCCGTCGAGGAGCCGCCACTCGTACGGGGCGGTGACGTAGCGGCCCGACCCCTGGGCGGTACGGGGTAGCGACGCCTCGTCGAGTGCCCCGTGCAGTTGGAGTGTCGGTGTGCTCAGTGGCTGCTGCATCAGTCGTACGAACCGGTAGCCGTGCAGCCGCAGGACGGACCGGAAGGCCCATCGGAAGCCCTCCATCGCGCAGAACGCCGCCTGCGGGATCCGCATGGCCTCCCGGCACCGTGCGGAGTATTCGTCGAATGCTGCGCTGGCCACCCAGTTCGGCCCGCCCCACCGGCGCAGGAACTGGTCGACCAGGGTCGCGTTGTCCCGGGTCAGCACATGCTCGTAGCGGGGGAGTTGGAACTTCAGCATCGGAGTCGACGCGGTGAACTGGCCACGTGGGTCAGCGAAGATGGCGGCCCGTAGCCGCAACGGGTGCGGAGCGCCGAGGACGACGAGGCGGCGTACCAGGCGTGGATGGAACGCGGCGGTGGTCCAGCCGATCAGGCCGCCGGCACCCGCCCCGACCACGGTGGCCGTACGTTCACCCAGCGCCCGGATCAGCCCGGCGACATCTGCGGCCAGGGTGTAGCCGTCGTACCCCCGTGGTGGTTTGTCGCTGGCACCGTAACCGCGTAGATCAACCGCAACAGCGCGAAAGCCGGCGTCAGCGACTGCGGGCAACATTTCATGCCAGGCCCACCAGAACTCGGGGAAACCATGTAGAAAGAGCACCATTGGTCCGGTGCCCGCCTCGACTACGTGGAATCTGCTTCCGTTGGCGCCGACGAAACGGTGCTGCCATGGGCCGTCCGTCAGCACGCAGGATTCGTCGACGACGGGACTTCGGCCGCCGCCTCGCTGCTGGGTCATGCCGACAGCCTAGGTGTGATCGCCGATGACAGAGCCCCTAGGACCGCAGTGATCAGGGGATCTTCCGGGATGTCCCCAGGTTTTTCGGGCCGGAGTGACAGTTCCCGGCCGGGAAAGCCCCGAGGAATATCGACGAATGCGGCGGGTCTCGGGGATACCGTGCAGACATGATTTCCGTGACTGAAAAGACAGCCGACGATCTGCCTGTCCCGCTGATCCAGGTGCGCGGCGAGCCGGGAGAGTGCGGCACCAGGTACGGCGTCGCCGCCCGGGAACTCATCGCCGCCAATCTGACCCTCTATCTGCGACGGTTCCGTGACCAGGCGGGACTGGGTGAGTCCGAGGTACATTCCTGCGGCGAGGCGTTCCGGCGGAGCACCCGGTCCAGGCTGCCCCGGATCGCACAGATGCTGGACGGGGTGGCGGCCGGTGCGGACGTACCGGTGGCGGAGATATACGCCCTCAACGGCCGTACCGAGCTGCTCTACGGCACCCGGCGTACCGAATCGGCGTACGGCACCCAACGACCCGAAGGCGACGTCGGCCGACCCGACGGTGACGCCGGCCCGCGCGCACTCGACGTCGGCCGAGCCGACGGCGGTGACGGGGCGTGTACGTCGATCGGTGTGCTGGGTACCCACACCGCCAACGGGCACCTGTTGCTCGGGCAGAACTGGGACTGGCATCCCGACCAGCGGCAGGCGATGGTGCTACTGGCCACCCGGGACGAGACCGGCCACACGGTGCTGACGCTGACCGAGGCGGGCATGCTGGCCAAGACCGGGCTCAATTCCGCCCAGGTGGGTGTCTGCGTCAACATGCTCGGCTGTGACCGGGACGGGCTGCCCGGGGACGGCAGCGAGTCCGGTGTGCCGTACCACGTCCTGTTACGGGCGGCGTTGGAAGCGGACACCCTCACCGGGGCGCTGCGCTCGGTGTGCCGGGCACCGCGGAACAGCTCGATCAACCTGCTGATCGGACAGGCTGCCGAAGCCGGCGGGGAGCTGATCGACCTGGAGTTGGTGCCGGGGGACGTCGGTTGGCTGAATCCGGTCGATGGGCTGATCACCCATGCCAACCACCTGGAGACTCCGCTGCCGGTCCACGACACCATGAAGGACTGGGGCGGTTCGACGTTCTTCCGATCGGCCCGGGTACGCCGGCTGCTGGCCGCACCGGCGGCGCAACGGACGATCACTGAGGACGACCTGGCGACGGCGCTGCGGGACCACGCCAGCTTCCCGCACAGCATCTGCCGGCACGTGGACGAGCGGGATGCGCCGCTCGACCGGTCCGAGACGGTCTATTCCGTACTGCTCGACGTGGCTGCCGGCCGGTTCGGGCTGGCGGTCGGCCCGACCTGCCGGCACGACTACGACTGGTTGACGCTGGACGTCACCTGACCGGGCTGATCTCCACGATGCTGGCCGGGCGGCCCGAGCCACAGCTGATACGCAGGAGTTGGGGCGCGATCGTGACCCGGACGTGGCTACCGGCCGCGAACGTTCCGGCATTCTGGCCGTACAACGCGTATTCGACGCCGTCGTCGGTGACCAACCCGTAGCACGGGCCGGAGCCGCCCCGGGTGATCCGGCCCGCGATCCGGTCACTGGGCAGGTTGTCGGTCGGCTTCTTCGGTGGCCCGGACGGCGGGCGTACGGTCGACGGTGGGACCCCTGGCGATGTCGACGGAGCGTGTCCCGGCGCCGGTTCGGTGGTTCCACCGGGCACACCGGTCGGCGACTGCGTCGATCCGCCGACGGGCGACGATCCCGTGGCCGGGGCACCGGCCGGCTCGACGGCGGGTCCCGTGTCGGCGCAGCCCGCCACCAGCAGGGTCAACGCCGTCGTTGCGATCAGTCGGCCAGCGGTGGACCGGAAGGCTCGTTCCAGCACTTCGTACACCTCCGTTGGACGCCGCCCATGGTGACACGGTTCCTCGTCGCGGCCACGGTTGCCGCTGGCCGGTCATCCGGGCGGACCGGTTCCGAGCGGATCTCACCGTTGAAGGTCAACAGGTAACGGCGTGCCAGGTCGAGCTTGGGCTGGGCAAGCGGCCCAGGTTGAAAAGGGCGGCGCCCGGGGAGGTTGCCCAACCCCGGGCGCCGCGAACGATCAATCTACGAGATCAGGAGATCCGGATCTTGATCGAGGTACCGTCCTCGTCCAGCACGCGGATCTTGGTGCCGGTGGCGGGGAGCTTGACGCCGTGGTTCGGCAGCTCCGGGTACCAGTACTGCTTGGTGTCGTCGAACAGCGGCTGCGCCGCCTGGCCGCGGACGTACATCGGCCGGCCGTTGATGTGCAGGGTCATCGAGTCGGCCTTACGCAGGCTGAACGGCGCGTCGTAGACCTGGACCCGGGCCCGCCACGGCTGGCCGGTCAGGTTGTACAGCGGCTGCGGGTGCGCATCGATGATCATGTTGCGACCCTCACCCGGGTGCTCGAACGTGTCGTTGCCCGTGTACCGCGTGTTCCAGTACGAGATCAGCAGACCCGTCTGGTACGCGTAGTGGTCGACGAAGTCCGGCCGGGTGTTCTCGTAGCCGAAGTAGTACGGGCCGGTCTTCAGGTACTTGTCGTATCCGACGTACGAGCGGTGGCCGGCGATGTAGAAGTTGTCGAACATCTGGGTGTACGACTGCTCCACCACGGTGAAGCCGTTGAGCGTCCAGCCAGCGCCGCCGTCCTCCAGGCCGTCGGAAAGCAGGGTCTGCCCGTCCGCGGTCACGGTGATGGCGTCACCGAAGAAGCCACCCTCGGCGACACCACCGTCGGTGTAGTAACGGAACCGGAACTGCACGACCTGTCCGGCCACGGAGTCGAGCGGAACGTCGATGTCGTACCACTGTCCGTTGCTGCTACCACCGAGCGCCGCCCGGCCGGCCGGGTCGGTCGGAGCCGGCTGCCCGTTGACCGAGAACGGCAGCGCCGTCCAGTTCGCACCGCCGTCGACCGACGTCTCGAAGTAGAAGTAGTCGTAGTCCTGCTCGATCGAGTAGCGACCCTTCAGCGAGAGCGACGCGCTGGTCTTCCCGGTGAGGTCCAGGGTCTTGACCATCGAGTTGTTCAGATCGTCGTCGTTACCAGAGAAGAACTGCTTCGAGCCCTCGGCCGGTGCGCCGTGATCGAACGTGTACTCCCGCTGTGGCAGTACCACCACGGCGGCCTGCGGCTTGCTCGAGTTGTACTCCTGTGGGCCAAGCGTCAGGGTACGGTTCTGGCCCGCCACGACAACCTCGTAGTCGAGCCAGCCGAGCTGCAGCTTGTTCCAGGCGCCGAGGTCGCCACCGCGCTCGCCGATACCGGCGTCGGTCGCGGAACCGAGCCGGCTCTGGGCCATCAGGGTCCAGTGCTCGTTGTTGTTGTCCCCGCCGTTGATGTTGTTGTAGTCGTCCGGCAGACCGAGGTCGTGGGCGTACTCGTGGTAGAAGACGCTCCGGCCACCGTTCTCCGGCTGGACCGTGTAGTCACCGATCCACACCCCGGTGTTGCCGATCTGGGTGCCACCGGCCAGGTTGTACCCCGGTCCGGTCAGGCCGGCGCTGCTCACGTAGGCGTACCAGCGGTGGCTCCAGATGGCGTCCTCGCCCTGCCACGGGTCGCGGTCGGCCTCGTCGCCACCGGCGTGGACGATCTGGAAGTGGTCGATGTAGCCGTCCGGCTCGTTGAAGTTGCCGTCGCCGTCGTAGTCGTAACGGTCCCACTGGTCGAAGGACCGCATGTCTGCGGCGATCTGCTCGTCGGTGCGACCGGCCGCCTGCTGGTCGGCCACCCACTGGTTGGCCGCGTCCCGGACCAGCGCCCACATGTTGGTGCAGGTGGTGTCGGCGCAGACCGCCGGGTCCTGGTTGGCGAAGTCGCCGGAGCGGCCGTAGCGGGCCTCGTTGTAGCGGACCTTCACCCAGTCGGTGACCGTTCCCTCGACGCTGTAGCGTCCGGACGACTGCGACTCGAAGTACTGCTTGAGCGACTCGCCACCCTCGTCCGTACCGAAGTACAGGTTGCGGAAGTAGTCGGCGTTGTAGTCCGGCCGCCATACGGTGGAGTTGTCCACCGCGCGGTTCGGCGCGGGAATCTCGTTACGCAGCGGACCGTCGAAACGGACCGGCCCCGGCGTGTCCGGGTCGGTGTCCTTGTCCGGGTAGCTCGGGTGCCGCTCGTTACCGAACTCGGTCAGGATGACGAAGATCCGGTCGGTCTGCTCCCGGCCCAGTTCGACGTACTGGTCCTGGGTCTGCTGGCTGCCCGCACCGCGCGCACCTGGCGCGGCGGCACGTACGGTCTCGCCAACCTTGACGACGGTGCTGCCGTTACGCTTCTCCGCCTTGGCGCGGCCGGTCAGGACCTCGGAGAGGCCCTTCTCCCGCAGCGCGCGCCGCTTGGACTCAAAGGGGTTGGGCAGATCGTCCGAGTGCTTCGCTTTGGAAGCCGACTGGGCTGTGGCTGGCGCATCGGCATGCGGTGCGGCGTAGGCGGCCGGGCTGAAGGTGGCGCCCGCCGCGGTCAGCGTAAGCCCGAGCAGCCCCACTGCGACTTTGCGCACGTGGTACCTCCGGTGTTAGGTGACCCGGCCCAACGGCAGTATGGGCCGGAAGATCGATCCCGTTAACGGGATCAATGTGCAACCTAGACACTGGCGCGATCGCTGGGAAGTATGTACGCCGGTTTATTGCAAGATCTTGTCGTGGCACGCCCCCTATGTCACATCTCGCGCGACGATAGGCAATGGCCGGAGCCGGTCTGATGTGGTAAATCGACCATAATCCACGATGGGCGGACCGACATGGTCCGCCCATCGAAATATTTCACTATTACCCTACTCGTCGCCTGCCGAAAGGCCCGAGGCGGATATTCATGCCATCGACCGGAATCGTCCAGGTCGGAGGCTCAGTCCTCGTCGGACTTGCCAGACGTCAGGCCCGACGAGATGAGCTCCATCACCGACGAGTCCTGGAGCGTGGTTACGTCGCCGAGGGACCGGTTCTCCGCCACGTCCCGCAGCAACCGCCGCATGATCTTGCCGGACCGGGTCTTCGGCAACTCCGGTACGAGCATGATCTGACGCGGCTTGGCGATCGGTCCCAGCGACTTGGCGACGTGGTTACGCAGCTCCGCGATGAGCGCCTCGCCGGCCTCGCCAGCGGTGTCCACATGACCACGGGGAATGGTGAACGCCACGATCGCCTGCCCGGTGGTCGGGTCGGTGGCCCCCACCACGGCCGCCTCCGCCACCGACGGGTGCGAGACCAGCGCCGACTCCACCTCGGTGGTGGAGATGTTGTGACCCGACACCAGCATCACGTCGTCGACCCGGCCCAGCAGCCACACGTGCCCGTCGGCGTCCTTCTTCGCACCGTCACCGGCAAAATAACGGCCGGGGAACCGGGACCAGTACGTGTCGATGAACCGCTGGTCGTCGCCCCAGATGGTGCGCAGCATCGACGGCCACGGCTCGCTGAGCACCAGGTAGCCACCGCCCCCGTTCGGTACCGGCACCCCCTGGTCGTCGACCACGTCCGCGCTGATGCCCGGGAGCGGCGACATGGCGCTGCCCGGCTTGGCCGCGGTCACCCCCGGCAGCGGCGAGATCATCATGCCGCCGGTCTCGGTCTGCCACCAGGTGTCCACGACCGGCAGCTCACCCCGGCCGACGTGCTGCCGGTACCAGATCCAGGCCTCCGGGTTGATCGGCTCACCGACGCTGCCGAGCAGCCGCAACGACGACAGGTCGTAGCCGGCCGGAATGTCGTCGCCCCACTTCATCATCGTGCGGATCAGGGTCGGCGCGGTGTAGAGGATGGTCGCCCGATACCTGTCGACGATCTCCCAGAAGCGCCCCTTGTGCGGGGTGTCCGGGGTGCCCTCGTACATGATCTGGGTGGCGGCGTTGGAGAGCGGGCCGTACACGATGTAGGAGTGCCCGGTCACCCAGCCGATGTCGGCGGTGCACCAGAAGACGTCCGTCTCCGGCTTCAGGTCGAAGACCGCGTGCGTGGTGTACGACACCTGGGTCAGGTAGCCGCCGGTGGTGTGCAGAATGCCCTTCGGGCGGGCGGTCGTGCCGCTGGTGTAAAGGATGAACAGCGGGTGCTCGGCGTCGAACGGCTGCGCCTCGTGCTGCTCGGCGGCCGTCTCCACCGTGTCGTGCCACCAGAGGTCCTTGTCGGTCCAGGTGACCTCCCCGCCGGTACGTCGGACCACCAGCACGTGCTCGACCGTCGGGCACTGGGCCACCGCGTCGTCCACGGTCGGCTTGAGCGCCGAGGGCTTGCCCCGCCGGTAGCCACCGTCGGCGGTGATCACCACCTTGGCGCTGGCATCCTGGATCCGGTTGGTCAGCGCGTCGACGGAGAAGCCGCCGAAGACCACGCTGTGCGTCGCACCGATCCGGGCACAGGCCAGCATCGCGACCGCCGCCTCCGGGATCATCGGCAGGTAGATGGCCACCCGGTCACCCGCGGTGACGCCGAGGTCGGTCAGCGCGTTGGCCGCCTGGCTGGTCATCCGGAGCAGGTCGGCGTACGTGATGGTGCGGGTGTCGCCCGGCTCGCCCTCCCAGTGGATGGCGACCCGGTCCCCGAGACCGGCCTTGACGTGCCGGTCCAGGCAGTTGTAGGCGACGTTGAGCTGCCCACCGACGAACCATTTGGCAAACGGCGGGTTCGACCAGTCGAGCACCTGGTCCCAGTCCCTGGCCCAGTCCAGCCGACGGGCCTGCTTGTCCCAGAAGGCCAGCCGGTCGGCGGCGGCCTCGGCGTAGGCCTCGGCGGTGACGTTCGCTTCGGCGGCGAGTGCGGCCGGCGGCGGGAACTCCCGTGTCTCCTGCAGCAGATTTGCCAGGGTCTCGCTCATGGTGTGGGGGCTCCTCCTGCGTCAGGGTGACGTATGTCTCGGCTAGGAAGGTTAACTGTGCCGCCCTGGTCAGGGCGAGTGTTGGCCAGGACCGGGCCGAACCGACGCGCCGAATGGCCGCTGCTGAGCGCCGGCCGGTCGGGGGTCGCTAGCGTGGTCACCGTGACCACTGATCCACTCGCCCCGCTGCTCACCCTCACCGACATCGGACCGGCCGTAGAGCAGGCCCGCGACCGGGTCGACCAGGCGCTGCGGCACCGCGCGCTACGCCGGCACGGCGGACAGGTCGCGGCCGAGGTCAGCCTCCGCTCCGCCGTGGCCAGCGCAGCCCTGGAGGGGTACGCCCACGAGCGCGAGGCGGTCCGCGCCGGTACGGTCACCGACCCGGTGCTCCAGGGGGCGTTGCGGGTCGCCGGGGCGCTGCCCGGCCTGGCCGACCTGTGGCCCAGGGCACCTCGACAGGTGCTGGCCAAGCTGCACACCCTGGCCGCCCGAGGGGTGGTCGCCGAGGAGGCGCTCGGTCGTCCGGCGGCCGAGGATGCCCTCCGCCCGGTCGCCGACCTGGCGATCGGCGCACGGCTGGACGGTCTGGCCCAGTTGGTGGCCGGGGGTACCAAGGTGTCGCCGCTGGTCCTGGCTGCGGTGGTACACGGCGAACTGCTGGCGCTGCGGCCGTTCGTCGGGCCCTCCGGGGTGGTCGCGCGGGCCGCCGCCCGGCTCACCCTGCTCTCCACCGGGCTCGACCCCCGTGGGCTGGTCGCCGTAGACGTCGGCCACCGGGAGCGGGAGCCGGAGTACGTCGGCGCGGCCGGGGCCTTCGCCACCGGTACGCCGGACGGGCTCAGGTCCTGGCTGCGGCACTACATGACAGCCGTGGAGATCGGCGCGGAGCAGCTCACCGTGATCGGCGACGAGATCCTCGCCGCCGCCTGACCTGCTCCAACCGCGTTGATCCGTACCCGTCCGGGCTGATCCGTACCCGTCCGGGTCGATTCCGTACCCTCGCCGGGTCGGGGCAGCCCGTTGCGGTCCGAGCCGGTCAGCCCGTTGCGGTCCGGGCCCGGCGGTGCCGGCCGTACCAGGCGATGCCGATGGCGACGCTGACCCCGACCCCGATGGCGGCTGCCGCCACCGGCACGGCGGGACGCTGCCGTAGCCGTCGGCCGAGCGGAACCGGGTGCCGGAACTCCAGCACCGGCCAGGCGTTCTCGGTGGCCAGCTTGCGCAGCGTCCGGTCCGGGTTGACGGCGGTGGGGTGGCCGACGCACTCCAGCAGGGGACGGTCGCTGATCGAGTCGGAATAGGCGTACGACTCGGCAAGGTCGTAGCCCCGCTGTTCGGCCAGTTCGCTCACGGCGTCGACCTTGCTCGGTCCGGCCGCGTAGAACTCGACTTCGCCGCTGTAGCGTCCGTCCTCGACCGTCATCCTGGTGGCGATCACGTCGGTGATTCCGAGTAGCTCACCGATCGGCCGTACCATCTCCTCGCCGGAGGCGGAGACGAGTACCACGTCCCGCCCGGCAGCCTGGTGCTCCTCGATCAGAGCGGCTGCCTCGGCGTACACGTACGGATTGATCAGCTCATGCAGCGTCTCGGCGACGATCTGGCGGACCTGGTCCACCTGCCAGCCCTTGCAGAGGGTGGCAAGGTAGTCCCGGGTACGCGCCATCGTCTGCTCGTCGGTGCCGCCCAGCCGGAACATGAGCTGGGCGTACGCGGACTTGACCACGTCACGCCGGGTGATCAGCCCATCCCGGTAGAACGGCCGTCCGAACGCCAGAGCACTCGATTTGGCGATGACGGTCTTGTCTAGATCAAAAAAAGCGGCACTTCGGCCCACGGCGCGAAAGTCTAGCCGGATGGTCTATCGTCGGCGGGTGCGCGGGGTCACCCAAGCACGTCACTGGGCTGGGAGTCCTGACCCGCAGATCAGTCATGCGGTGATGGCGATCACATGAAAAATTCTTAGTTTCGCACGGTGTGGAGTTAACGCCACTCGACGTATACAGCTCGACTCAGGCATGCTTGTATTTACGACACGGTTTCATCTGATCCTGTGTCCTGGGCAGACCCTCGGCGGTTGCACCCCCCGTGACCGCTGAGCGGGTTCGGCTCGACCCCCCCGGAGCCGAGCCCCATAGACGACCCCCGTCTCCCCCCGACGGGGGTCGTCTCCTTCTTCAGGGGCCTTCTCGCCCTGCTCAGGGCTACTTTCCAGCCCGGTTTCGGACGCGGATTCCGGGTCCAGCGGCGGGAAAGTCAGCAGATCGTCAGCGAAGCTCCGACGGACCCGATCGGTGTAGTCGTCCGGCGTGTGGGTGTAGCGGTTGAGCGTGGTCGACGCCTGCTCGTGCCCCAGCACCCGCTGGACCAGGTTGACCGGCACCCTGTCCGTGATCAGCCACGTCGCGTACGAGTGCCGCAGGTCGTGGAACCGCAACCCGCCATAGGCCAGCGTCACCACCCGGGCCACGGCCGCCGCCTCGCTGGTGAACTCGGCCCGCTGCTCGCTGCCGGCCTGGTCCGGCCACACCGCCAGCCAACGCCGCTCACCGAGTTGGGTTACCCGGCCCAGCAGTCCGGCCCGCACAAGTGACGGGAGCCACACCCGCCGCCGGAAGTTCGACCGCCGTTGTGGACCGCCGTCCCGATCGGCGAAGACCAACACCCGGCCGTCCGGTTCCGTCTCGTCCCGATGGCGATGCAACGCCTCCGCCGGGAACCCCGGTATCGGCACCGTCCGCGTTGGGAGCCGTACATTCATTGGTGCGACCGGACCTTTTCTCCCGGAATCACATTGATCAACGGTACGGCCGGTCACCACCAAGCGATCTGGGACCGGCGCGGACGAGCCAACGTCGCCAGACACGTACGGCACGCCATCCGCCGCAGATCGAACCGACGCGGCTTCACCCACTCCTCACAGTGCGGGCAGTAGATCGCGTACACCCGAGCGGCAGCCGACGGCAAACCAATCGCACCGCGTAGAACGGCCTCGACCTCACGAACCGTGTGCCGCAGCCGGACGAAACGAGTACGACGCATCACGACCACCGCCCGAACAGCGGTGGGAGGCGCTCAGAGGAGTGATCGGGGGCAGGGTGAACTACGGTGGGCACAAGGCCCTCCTTCACAAGCTGAGGGGTGGGTTGGGGACGCGGGACGGGCCGGGACTCTTGGCGGGGAAACGGCCCGCCCCGCGTGTGAAACTGGTCAGGCAGCAGCCGCAGCGACAGCAGCCGGTTTGATCGCCGTAGCCCGCAGCGAGTACGCCATGCATGCCTTGCACTGCCCCGACGACTTGCACCGCTGCGAGTCGACGTACGGGGTCAGCGTCAGGCCCTCGAACTGGATAGCTGGCGGGTAACCCGGAACCGCCGACGCCGGAGGGACCGGCTGATGCGGCGCGATCATCTTCACTTTGACCTCAGTGGACCGACCGAACTTCCCGGCGTCCGGGTCCAGGTCCAGGTCCAACACCCGAACCACCCACACCCGCTCCCCGGTTTCCTTGTCCCGAGCCTGGTTGTCCAGCTCTGAACGCCGGTCGAAGTCGACCTGTGCATCCACGCCGAGGCACAGCGCCCCGGCAGGGAAGACGTAGTCGAACGGGACCGGCACCTTCAACGTCAGCGGAACCACTACGCAACCTCCAAACCTCACCAGACGCCGTCTGACATCCGGTTGGTTTACCAAGTTACGTCAACATGTAAACACAAGCAAGGCTTGGGTGAGGTTCACACACATTGGACGAAGGCAGCCAAGCTCTGCCGCATCGCAGCCCGCAGAATGGCTACGCCCAGTTGGTGTGACCGCGAGCCGATGGAAGGCGTGGGGTGGACTACCGGGAGTTACTACGCAACGTACGAAAGCGGCCCGGCCTCTACTTCGGACGTGGCGAGTTGTCCTACGACAGGCTGGTTACGTTCCTTCAGGGGTTGGACATCGGTGCACAGGGGCTTGTGCTTGACGGCTTCCGGGAGTTCCTGGTTCTCAAGCTCGATGACGGGGACAACCTGACCTGGTGGGGTCTGGTCGAACGTCTGGTACTCGACGGCAACGCCAGACACCCACTCAACGCAGCGGACGATCAAACCGTCAGTGCTGGGCTGTTCGATCTACTCGACGAGTTTCTTGCCGAGATGAGCAGCCCAGGTAGCCGCAGGCGACTACATCACGAGTACTGGATCTGGAGGCAGTCCCGAAGCTGGTACAACCCGGATCTCATACGCTTCCATAGCTCGCCTCCGCCGCCGATGCTGCGCGCTGAAGAAGCCATGGCCCTACTCGGCGCCAGCAGGCCCGTCCTTTACGACCTGATAGCGGGAGGGCAACTGCGACCTGCACGGGTGGGAGCTGACCTGCTCTTCTACGAGCGTGAAGTCGTTGCCCTCGCCGCTGAGCTACAGGAGAAGTCCGCAGGATGAAGCAGCAGGGAACGCAGTCCCGCTCAGGACAGGGGGTAGGTGTCCTCGATTTCGTGCCGGCTGCCCGGCATCACCAACACCGAGGTCATGATGGGTTCGCCGGATGCCTGGAAGACGGTGATCACTGCGCTGAGCACTGGCTCATCGGCGGGTACTGCGAGGGCTTCGGCTTCGTCTTTGCTGGCCCGGCGGGCGGTCATCCGTTCGGTGGCGTAGTCGCCCCGCAGGCTCTTGAGCCGGGCGATGTGTTCCAGCAGGCCACCATCGATCGGATCAGGTTTGGTAATCCCGGTGCCGACGGCGATGTCCACCGGCACGAACGTCGCCACCAAATCCACCGGCCCGACCTGCGAAACGGTGCGGCGACGCCGCTCGTACACCGGGGTGCCTTCCGGGATGTTCAACTCGGCGGCGATCCGGGCCGTAGCCAGCACCGGGCCGACATGCAGGATCTCCGTGTCGGCGGTCTCGTCCAGCTCGACCGCGTCCCGGGCGTGCTGCGGCGAGGTACGGCCTGACGGCGGGCGGCCCCGTACGAAGCTGCCCCGGCCCTGCTGGGACTCGATCCACCCGTCCTGCTTCAGGATGCCGAGGGCTTTGAGTACCGTCGGGCGGGACACCCCGAACTCTGTGCAGAGTTGGCTTTCCGAGGGCAGGGCCGTGCCGGGCGGGTACGTGTCGTCCTCGATCCGGCCCCGCAGGGTGTTCAACACCCGCAGGTACTTCGGAGTCGGAACCTCGTACGCCATCACAAGCCCTCCAGCAGGAAAGATCACGTCATGTCAATACAGGAGCGTAGATGCTCGCAGCATGACAGCACAACCCGAGTCAGCCGTTTGACAGTCCATCCCCAGCCGGAGGGGTCAACCACCCCGCCCACGAGCCACCACCCGCGATCAACTCCGGGCGGGAGGCACCCGGCCACCGCCGAGGCGGACACCCGTACCGGCCGAACACCCGTAGCGCCGCCCGCCGCATCGCGCACGGCCCGGCCTCGTCGCAGCCCGTGCAACAGTCGTCTCCGCTCGACGGTGTGTGCCGGTCAAGCTGTTCCTGCGCTGCCGCCAGTTCGGCACGTACGGCGGCGGACAGGTAGACGCTCACGGCTGACCAGCCCATGGCAGCAGCGTCGACGCCCGCACCAACACCTGTACCTGCGCGCCGAGCGTGCCGTCCGGCAGGGTCTTGAATCCTTCCAGCCACAGCCAGCCGTCCGACTCCGGCCGGTTGGTCACCAACCTGACCCCGGTCACCCGCAACGCCGTCGGCCTGGCAGACGGGTCGAACCTTTCGGCGGCGGACAGGTGGTAGACCGTGCCGAGACGTACCCGAATGTCAAACACGACGACCCCGCACCGCCAACGGGGCCGGCGTGCCGGCGGGGCTGCGGACGACGGGCCGAAGGCCGGACTTCTTCACGAAGATCTCCCGCTTCTCCACCGCGAGACCGGCCTGATCCAGCACATAGCCAGTCAGCCACGCCCACCCGTAGTAGGTGTCCTTCTTGCACACCGAGATCACCCGGAAGATCAACGCCGACCTACCCCGGAACTGCGGGGACGCATATCCATCGACCCGCACCACATCACCCGGCTCGGGAGTCACCCCCGCCACCCCAATCCGCAAGGTTGGATGGCACCGAGACGGGCGGGCACCCCCAGCAGGCACGGCCGAGCCCCATGACCACTCCTCCAGCACCCATCCCGGTGCCAGCTCATGAGACCGACAGGCGGCCAGACCCACCACAGTCCAGACACGACCGGCGAGTCAACGCCCGCGCCGGCCGCGCCGCCTGCGCCAACACCCGAAGCGCCGCCCGCTGCACGACGTGCTTCCACCCCGCACCAGCGCAAAAGGTGCAGTTCTCAGCGGTAGCGATTGGCTCGATCATGACCATCACTGTCGTCGGCGCAGCGTGACAACTTCACCGCGCCGCTGGACAACGACGGACGTCCACCTCTAATCTCAGACGTCCCTAGATGTCCCGGAGGTCGACATGCCGAACGAGCGTCTACGCGATGCCATGCACCGCAACCAGCTAACCACGGCTGACCTTGCGGCAACTGCTGGAGTCGATCCCAAGACGGTCGAGCGATGGATCACCCAGGATCGCATCCCGTACCCGCGCCACCGCCACGCGATCGCGACCCAGCTCGGTGAGACCCAGTCGCACCTATGGCCGGAAGCCCTGTCTTCAACGCGCGCAGCCGAGGTCGCCCAGTCGGAGTTGGTGCAGATCTACCCGCGCCGCGCAGCAGTGCCAGTAGAACTCTGGCAGCGTCTACTTACGACCCCCACCCAGCAAGTTTCAATCCTGGTCTACGCCGGACTCTTCCTGCCCGAGCAACACCCGCGTCTGATTTCCATACTCCGCGAACGGGTAGAAGCCGGAGCCAAGGTGCGGATTCTTCTCGGTGATCCCGACTCGCCTGAGGTTGCGCAACGTGGGGCCGAGGAAGGAATTGGCAACGCAATCTCCGCGAAGATCCGCAACGTCCTAACCTGGTACGACAAGCTCCGAGAGGTTGATGGGGTGAGTTTAGGGCTGCATAGCACGACGCTGTACAACTCGATTTACCAGTTCGATGACGAGATGTTGGTAAACCCGCACGTCTTCGGATTTCCAGCGGCCCACTCGCCTACGCTGCATCTCCGCAGGCTCGGCAGCGGTGACCTCTTCAACCTCTACGCCGACAGCTTCGACCGTATATGGTCGATGGCCAAGCCTGCTTGGCCGCAACGAGAGGCGCACTGAACATGGCACGGACCGAGTATTTCCACGACGCCAACGCCCCCAAGCCGAACAGCATCGTCGTTGCTGTCACCGCGTTTATCCTGGACCACCAGGGCCGTGTCCTGCTCATCCAGCGCACCGACAACGGGCTGTGGGCACTCCCCGGAGGCGCGCAGGACTTTGGTGAGTCGATCGCCGAAACTGCTGTTCGAGAAACCAAAGAGGAGACCGGAATCGACGTTGAAGTAACAGACATGGTCGGCATCTACACCGACCCTAACCACATCATCGCGTACACCGATGGCGAGGTTCGTCAACAATTCTCGATCTGCTTCCGTGCCCGCTATTTGTCCGGCCAACCGACGGAGAGCGACGAGTCATCCCGGGTCGCGTGGATCAGCCAAGCCGAACTGGACGACCTGAAGATTCATCCATCCATGCGGCTACGCATCGACCACGGATACGCCAACCTAGCGAAGCCCTACATCGGCTGATTTCCATCAAAGTCAGCAAGGCGAGCCTCAGTACGCCGCACCGCTGCCACAATCTCCGGCTCCGCCCGGTTGATGAACCGAGTCACGAGCGCATCAGGCCCATAGCGCGCCCGGATCTCGTTCAAGCGCTCGAACACATCGAAATTCTGCCCGTCCGGTCCAGTCGTCGCGTCGCAGTACCAGAGAGCATCAGCAGTCGCTGACTCCTCCTGCGCGAACTCGGCGACCAGCTCACCGGCTAATCCTCGCTCGTCGGCTTCCAACACCGCGCACGTGTGGTGAGCAACCAGGCGCACGACCCGCTCATGCACACCCTGAGACCGCAGCCACCGGGCACCATCCAACGGATGAAAGCCGGAGTGTGCCAGGGGTGCCGCGTAGCCGATGTCATGCAACCAGGCCGCCGCCACCAGGACCGCTCGATCCGGCCCGTCAAGCACGACCGAGACACGTTCTGCCTTCGCCGCCACCGCCTGCACGTGCTGCCACCGTCGCGGCAGCGACTCACTCAGCAGGGACTCGGCTAGGTCCCGCGCGGTCGTCGTCAACTCCACACCGGCCAGCCTACGGCGGTCGATCGTCTGAGAGTCACCCTCGACGATGCCGCAGCTCACCGACCGACCGTGTCCGATCGGAACACGCCAGTTCACCCGGCTACCGCCTCCGGGGCAGTCCGCACCGCACGCGAGATGCTGTCACCAACACGACCCCACGCCGTCCGTTCGGGGCAGAACATGACGACACCGCCACACGTCCCACCCGCGCTACGCGCAGACGTCGAGTGCCTGTGGGACTACCACGACATGCACCACCATGCCCGACCTTACGATGTCGGGATCGGGTTGGGCAGCCATGATCTCGGTGTCGCCAAGATTGCAGTCGACCTCTTCCACCGGAAGATGTACCCACGCTTGGTCTTCACCGGTGCCAACGCGCCCACCACCATCGAGACGTTCCCCCGAGGCGAGGCCGTCCACTACCGCGAATACGCCATCGAACATGGCGTACCAGCCGACGCGATCCTCATCGAGACACAGGCCAAAAACACCGGGCAAAACATCGAGTTCACCGGTGCCCTACTGGCCAAGCACCAAGTCGAGGCACAATCCGTGATCCTGATGTCCCGGCCGTACCAGCAGCGCCGCGCCTACGCCACCTGCAAGAAGCTCTGGCCCGAGGTCGATGTCATCTGCGCGTCCCACCCGCTCTCACTCGATGACTACGTGACCAGCATCGGCAACGCCACCAGGGTCATAGACATGCTCGTCGGCGACACCCAACGCATCGACAAGTACGCCGAACTCGGCTTCGCCATACCCCAGGACGTGCCCGCCGAGGTCCGCCGCGCCTACACCCGACTGGTCGCTGCCGGCTACACCAGCAGACTCCTCCCATAGGCGTCGCTCTGATCAGCAACGCGTCGTTCGACAGCCGCAAGCGGGCCGCCATCGTTTGCATGATCGAAGGCGCAACCACCAGGGCATCTGTTCCCTCCTGGAATACTTCCTGACTGCAGGGCCAAGCACTGGGCGTGATTGCCAGCTTGCATAGGGGTCGACGGGGAACTCGGCGATCTGTAACATCGGCACGTCGGGTAAATCGAAGGCTACGTTGCGTAGTCGACTGTCGGTGTTTCTCCGGTGGAATGGCGGCGTGAGCTGTGACCGATACTGAGCCTGATTCGGCGGTTGAACCGTTGGAGTCGCTGCTCAAAGTTGCACAGGTACGCAGCGATGGCACTGGCATAGACACTTTCGCTCGCTATGTTTGGCAAGCCAAGCAGGCGGTGCGCCAGTGGTTGACCTGCTTCGCTGGCGATACCCAGTACGTCCTATGCGAGCATTTGGAGGACATTGCCGTCATCCACGCTACTGGATTCCGCTTTATGCAGCTCAAGACCCGCGATCATGGGTCTTGGAGTGCGGCAATGATGTGCGACAAGGGAATCAAGTCGCTGGTTCGTTCATACACCGAGTGTCGGCGAGTCGATCTGCATGAGCGTGCAACGTTCGAGCTATGGCTGGAGGGGCCTGCGGCAGACTCGCCAGAGACCAAGGACTTCGTCGCGGATCCTACCTCCGCTCTAAAACCGCTCAAGGACAAGATCCTATCGGCAGGGTTAGCAAGGGATTGCCTGCGCGACTTCCTACAGCGGCTCGTTGTTCGCGACAACCAGCCATCGCGAGCGTATATCGACGCTCAAGTGCTGCACGAGCTGGGCAGGCTGTGGCCGGCGATGTCGCAGCCCGAACGCGAACAGATTTACGAACGGCTCTTAAAGGCCGCCACGGCGGCTCAAGAGGCCGCTCCTCGGCCTTCAATGATCGAGCATCACCTCGCTACCTTAACCTTCGACAGCTCGGGAGCCCTTCAGGACGGCCGTACAGCGGAGATCGGCGCATTAAGCCGTCAAATGCTCAGCCGCGAAATACTTATGGCGATAACGCCACCACGCCCCAATGACTCCGACGGTGACATGCTCGCGCGCATGGCGAGTGGGGGCAGTGCCTCGTGGCTGGAGCTAAAGATGCTACGCGCTGGGGCGGGCACGGAAACCATCCGCCGTGCGCAGGAGCTGCGCGCCGATATGGAGGTGCAACGCCGACTCCTGCTCGCCAGCCGGGAGAGCGCCGAGGTCGATCTGGAAAAGCTGGCCGATCGGCTTCTAACGATGGCGAAGGCAACCGCGCGAAAAATCGCGCTCTCCGGAGCGAGTGCGCCAGCGACGGTGATCCGTTCGGCGGAAGCAATCACTCATGATCTGCTCAGCCGGCCAAGTGACCTGGCCTTCTGTGATCGTATGTCGCTCTTCGATAAGGACCCAGAGCTTCTATACGGCTACTTGGGGCATCTGTCTGACGTCTGCCGCTTCCCCTGGCGGGCAGAGTGAGTACCACAACTGTCACGTCGCCGGTCGACAGAGGATCGATCTGTGATGGCCCACCGCCATCTCCACCGGTCTCCGGCAATGGCCGAGGGCGCTTCCGATCATCCCGCGAGGCTGAGGCGCGCCTGTTACTGCTCATCGACGGCTTCAGCCGTACGGGTCGCGGCCAGGTACGGCACCTTGAGGGTCGGGTAAAGCTGGCAAAGCTGGACTTCCTGCTCCGATATCCTCGGCACCTCATACGCGTACTGCAGGCCATAGGCGTCACGCCGAACAACCTTCCGATGCTCAATCCCGACGAGGCACCATTGGATGCGCGAATGATGCGTTACCGGTACGGACCCTGGGATCCCTCATACTTCGCCGTACTCGGCTCACTCATCGGCAGAGGGCTGGTTGAAGTCCACCCGCTTCACGGAAAAAGGGGTTTCGGGTACCGAACCACAGACCGAGGAGCAGGCCTCTCCGCCGAGCTCGCCCGGGATGCCAGCTTTACTCGAACGGTTGCACGAATTCGACTGCTGCGCCGCCATCTTGACAAGTCAGGTACAACGCTAAAGGACTACCTGTACCAGCTACCCGAGGTAGCTGATGCAGGTTGGCACGAGGACCTGACATGAGCGGCGATCTCATGCCGACCGAGACCGCAGCAGCCATGCCGCCAGATAATCGTCACCGGCTTGAACTCATCGAGGTCGAACTCGTCGGCGGTCATCCTCCCATTCTCTTCAGGCCAGGCTTCAACCTTATCCACGGCGACCAAACCACAGGCAAGACCACACTCGTTAAGCTAATACGCGCCATGCTCGGCAGCATGCCCAAAAAGCTGCCGCCGGAGGTAGTTGAGCACGTCACCGCAATTCGCGGGCGCGTGTACCTCGGGCCGGCGATTTGGAACGTATACCGGCCACGCACGACAACTGCCGATGCGCTGGTCGAAGTCAGCGAAGAAGAACCTGCCGCGAACCGCGAACCCGTCTCGCTTCGCCTGCCCGTCAAGGGCAGGACGCGTTCCTACAGCCTGTTTCTGCTTGACCAACTCGGTATCCCAGCAATCGATGTTCCGAAAGGCAGTAAGACCGCTAACGGCGCCGCCGACCCGGTCACGATGACCGACTGGCTAACCTACTGCATCATCACCGGGAACGAAATCGACACCGAGCTGATGGGCAGCGGCGACAACTGGCAGAACAACAAGCGGCAGTGGGTCTTCCAACTCGCCTATGGCCTCTATGACCCAGCGGAGGCTCATCAACGAGCAAGACTTAGATCCCTTGAGCTGCAGATCGCTGGATTCGATCAGGCTGCCGAGGTCCGTGAAAAGTTCCTGGCAGAGACTCCCTTCGCCGATCGTAATGTCCTGCAGGAGCACATCGCGGCTCGGAGGCACGAGCTGGAACGAGTAATCGCGGAACGTTCCGCCATCGCCCAAGAGGTCGTTGCCATACCTGGCGTTGAGGAGATACGTCGAACGCTGCTGGCGGCTCGGACAAGGCGAGCTGACCTGGCGGACCGCGTCACTCGCATCCGAGCTCAACTCCAGGACTTGCACGACCTGCACAAGCAACTATCAAGCCAGTCGGCGCGCTTTACCCGGGCAATCGTGGCTGACGAGTGGTTGGTTGACTTTGACTTCCTTGTGTGTCCCCGTTGCGGCAATGACGTAGTGCCGGCCCGCACCGAGCCCGACAAGTGCTACTTGTGCTTGCAGCACCCCCGACCAGCGCCCTCTCGGGCAGACATGCTCGCCGAGCAAGACCGAATCGCCAATCAGATCACTGAAACCGCCGATGTCATTAATAACCGCAGCAACGCACTTAGCACTCTTGAAAGCGAAGTGCGCAACCTAGACGTAACAATCTCCGAGATCGCGCGGCAACTCGATCGGCACACCACGGCATTCGTCTCCGACCGAGCTAATGCGCTCGAACACAGCGCCGCGCAGCAAGCTCGCCTGGAATCCGAGATCCGCAACTTCCGCACTTACGCCGAGCTCTTGGAACGCCACGAACGGGACCTTGAAAACCGCGAGGAATTGCAGGAACAATTAGATGCCGTCAAGGCGCAACTCAAGAGTCGCAAACTTGACCTTGGCGAGGGCGAGGAAAACATCAAGGCACTCGAGCGACGATTGCTTGAATACTTGCGCAAGCTTCGACCCGGCGGCCTCGGCGGTCAGCTTACCGTCAGCATAAATCGGACCACATACGAGCCAATAGTGTCTGGCCGAGCCTTCGAGGAATTGTCAAGTCAAGGGCTAACGACACTCGTTAACATCGCCCACGCACTGGCGCACCATACGGTCGCCATTGATCGCAATCTGCCGATGCCTGGCCTGCTTATCTTAGACGGAGTCTCGGCCAATGCAGGCCACGAAGGATTCGACCTTGACCGCGTGAGCGATGTTTATCGCCTACTCAGCGACGTAGGCAAGAGGTACCGGGGGCGGCTACAGATCGTAGCGGTCGACAACGAAGTCGATCGCAGCATTATCCTGCAGTACGCCAAGTTCTCGGTGCTCACTCTCACACAAGAGAAAAAACTGATCCGACCCGATCAATCGTCTAATAGATAAGCATCTGGCAGGGACGTGACTATCAACTATGTCCTGGGACACGACGTTATTCCACCAGCATGTCTAGTACGGCAGCCGCCGTTCGGGATCATGGTTGGAGTTCGAGGTTGAGGCGGCGTGTGTAGTGGGCTCGGCGGGCTCGGGCTTGATGTTGGCGTCGC
>NZ_JBHTMP010000070.1:0-33527 GCF_042679305.1 Micromonospora sonneratiae
CGCCCGGCCGGCCCGGCGACATCTCACCCACGCCGTGGCCCCCGGGCGAGGCATGGGGCAACCCCGTACCGTCGCCGCGAGCGCCCGAGAGCGACCCGGCACCGGCCGGTAGCCCCGGCCTCGGCGCGCCCAGGGTGCCGGGTGCCACCACCGGACGGGAGGTTCCGGCCTACCAGCCGGGTCCGTCGCCCGGTTTCTCCCCGGCGAACGCGGTTCCGCTGCCGCCGCAGGAGCCCCGGGTCCCCGGTGCCACCCTCGCGGCTTCCCGGGCCGCCGGTTACGAGCAGCCCAGTGGTGGCTTCCCGCCCGCCGGTCACGAGCCGCCGATGGGCCACGCACCGGCATTCGATGCCCGCCCCCCGGGGGCCGGCAGCATGTACCCGCCGGCGAACGACCCGGCCTTCCCGAACGACCCGGCCTTCCCGCCCCGCAATGCCGGACCGGAGCAGCCCTGGCCGGCTGCCGCACCGGAGGGGTCGTCGTGGCAGCCCGAGCCATCCGGTCCGGCCGCCTACGAGCAGCCGAATCCCGTGGCCGCCGCTCCTGCTGCGCCGTTCGTTCCCGCCCCCCGCTCATCCAACGAAGCCGGACTCGCCGGGCTGGCCGCCATCCCTGAGCCGACGGAGACGGATCGGCCCCGGGGCACCGCCAGCGTCGTATCGGCCAGCGCCTCGGTGCCCATGGCCAGCCGGGTCGCACCGCCTGCGGAAGGAGATCTTCCCGCGGCGGGGATTCCAGCCCCCCGCCCCCGGGTCTACGGTCGTCCCGCAAGCGCCGAGCCGGTGGGCCAACCGGACTCCCCGGGTGACCAGGACGGACACTGGCCGCCAGCCGACGTCGCGCCGCACCGGGATCCCGCACCGTTCCCCGAGCCGGCTCCGTTCGGTGAAGCACACCCGTACGGCGAGCCGGCCCCACCGGCACATCCTTATGGCGAGCCGGCCCCGCACGCTGAGGCGGCACACCCCTACGGTGAGCCGGCCCAGTACGGCGAGCCTGCTCCGCACGGTGACGCGCATCCGTACGCCGAAGCGCACCCGTACGGCGAGCCGGCACCGCACCAGACTCCGGACGGTTACGCCGATCCGTTCTCGCCACCGGCGTCCGCCTCGGCCCGGGTGGCCCCGCCTGCTCCCGTGTCCGGCCCACCGACTGCCGAGCCGCCGCACTTCGCGGGTGCCGGTGCTCCCCCCTTCGGTGACCTGCTCAACGGTCCTGCCAACGGTCGGGCACCTGGTGCTCCGGTCAACGGATCCCCGCTGGGTAGCCCGGTCAACGGATCGCCGCTCGGCGGACCGGTCAACGGATCGCCGCTGGGTGGCCCGGCCAATGGTTCCCCGCTGGGTAGCCCGGCCAACGGTTCCCCCCTGGGTGGGCCGATGAACGGTTCCCGGCCCGGGGGTCCGCCACCCGCTGGAGGTGCCCAGTTCGGTGCTCCAGCCGACTACCTCGACGAGCCGGCCCCGTACGGCGAGCACCCCGCTCCGTACGGCGAGCACAACGCATTCGCTCCTGCCGTACCGACGAGTGGCCCGCCCGGCCGCCCCGGATCGCCGGCCCCGGCCGGACTGCAGTGGGGACCGGAACCCGAGTCCGACCAGGGACGGTTCGACGCCTTCAAGCCGGACGAGGCGCCCAAGGTCGAGCCGCCGGCACCCAAGGTCCGCAACGGACGGGTGCTGCTGGCAGTGCTGGTAGCGGCCGTTCTACTGCTCGGGGTGCCGCTTGGTGCGCTCTGGCTGATCGGCAAGAGTGGCGACAGCGCGGACCCGTCGTCGTTCAACCCGGAGGTCGGGGCGTGCGTCAAGCAGTCCGGTGACAAGCCGGTGATGGCAGACTGCGGTGACGAGGGCGCGTTCCAGGTGGTGTCGAAGGTGCCCGACAAGGCACAGTGCACGGACGTCACCCAGCCGCACATCGTGGCACCGCTCGGTGACGGCAAGGAACAGGTGCTCTGCCTTCAGAAGAAGACCGCCCAGTAGTCGACGACAGGTCGGCGGCACCTGGTCGACCCGCACATTTCCAGCTTCCGGGCCGGGGCAGCGCTCAGCTGTCCCGGCCCGCGGCTGTCCGGCTGAACTGTCCCGGGCCCACAGCTGTCCGGCTGAGTGTCCCGGCCCGCAGGCTGTCCGGCTGAGGGTTGGAAGTCAGCGTGGAACGTCGGCCAGCAGTTCGTCGATCTGGCCCAGGGCCAACCGCATCCCTTCCTCCGCGCCCATCGACAGCACCTGCTCGAACTGTTCGTCGTTCGTGAACTTCGCGACCAGCGTCATCCGCGTACCGGAGTCGATGGCCTCGAGCGTCACGACCGAGCGCATCGGGTCCATCGAAGCCAGGGGTTCACCGTTGTCGTCGGCGAAGCCGTCGTCGAACTCCAGCCGGTGCGGCGCTTCGATCGCGATGATCGTCCACCAACCGCGTGACTTCTGCCCCTCCGGGCCGGTCATGTAGTAGCGAGCCCCGCCGCCCGCCACGAATTCGTACCGCTCGAAGGTAGCCGGCCAGGTCGGCGGCCCCCACCAGCGCTCCAGTTGGCGCGGGTCCTCCCAGAGCTGCCACACCCGCTCGATCCCGGCGTCGAACTCCGCAACGAAGGTCATGGTCAACGCCTGGCTGTCCTTCACCGCACTGACTACGGTCACTGTTCGTCATTCCCTTCTCGATCTTCGGTCAAAATCTGCCCGATCTGGTTGACGCGGTGTCGCCAGATCTCCTCGTACGCATCCAGCAGTCGGGTCGCCCGACGAAGTGCTGTCAGATCACCTTGGACGATCTGCTCCCGTCCCCGTCTCGTCTTCCTGACGAGCGAAGCCCGTTCGAGAACCGCGACGTGCTTCTGCACCGCCGCAAAACTCATCGGGTAGTGCTGAGCGAGCATCGAAACGGACTGCTCGCTGCGAATCACCCTGGCCAGGATGTCGCGCCGGGTCGCGTCCGCCAGCGCCTGGAAGATGCGGTCGACATCGGCTTCGGCCAACCCATTTACAACCATGTGGTTGTACGTTAACCGCAATCGACCCGGGGCGCTACCAGACGCGCACATTGCGGCCAGATTTTTCCGTTGTTATTGCCAGCAAACTGCAACTACGCCATGATGGCAATATGGGCCTCAGCGGTCGACCGTCGGGGTTCTTGCGATGATCCCGGGCGTCCGGGGGATGAACCCCCGGACGCCCCCGCGCGTCACCCACGTCCGGCATCCCGATCCCCGCAGTGGTGACGACGAAACGGGCCGGCCCCGGGATGTCCCGGAACCGGCCCGCCGTGTCCGTGCGTCGTCGGGTCAGAGGCCGGTATGCAGCGCCGACATCAGCGAACCGTTCGCCGTGTCACCGGACATCTCCCAGATCATCACGCCGAGCAGGCCCTGCTGTTTGAGCCAGGCCGTCTTCAGCCCGATCGACCAGGGATCGTCGTACGTCCACCAGGTGCCGTTCGCCCCGGTGTAGCAGTACGTCGACACCGACTGGGTGTCGTGGTGGACGGTGCAGTTCGGCACCATGGCCAGCAGGTTGCTGTAGCCGCGGGTGCCGGCCTCCTCAGCGAACTGTCCCGGTGCCGCGCCGTTGGCCGCCTGCCACTCCCCGTTGACCCCACCAGCGGCGACGCCCTGCCAACCCCGGGCATAGAACGGGACGCCCAGGGTCAACTGACGGGGGTGCACCCCCGCGTCGAGGTACGTCTGCACGGCCAACTCGACGCTGAACTCGAACGGGTACGGGTCCTGCTCGTCCCGGTAGAGGTTGCCCTGATGTCCCGTACGGTTCGGCTCCCAGGAGTTGTCCGAACCGGCGCCGTGGAAGTCGTACCCCTGCACGTTGGCGAAGTCCATGTAGTCGAAGACGCTCGGCGTACCGTCGGTCTTGCTGATGTCCCAACCAGCATCGATCTTCGCGGGGTCGGCCGGGGTGAACGCGGTGAGCAGGTAACGCTTGCCGGTGCCCGCACTCAGTTCGTCCAACTGCCGGCGGAACTCGGCGAACAACGCCGTGTTGTTCGCCTTGTCCTGCGGTCCCCAGTGGTTGCCCGGGTGTCCCTCGGCACCGGGCCACTCCCAGTCGAGGTCGATGCCGTCGAAGATGCCGGCCGCGACCCCGGCGCCGCCGGCACCGTTGTAGTTCGGCAGGTTGCCCTTGATGTAGATGTCGAGGCAGGACCGCACCAACTTCTCCCGGGACGCCGGGGTGGCCGCCGCGTCCGAGAAGTACTTGGAGTACGTCCAGCCACCGATGGAGATGAGCACCTTCAGGTGCGGGTACTTCGCCTTCAGCTTCTTGAGCTGGTTGAAGTTGCCCCGCATCGGCTCCCAGCCGGTGTCGGCGACCCCGTCGACGCTCTGCGCCGCGCTGAACGGCCGGCCGTAGTCCGCCTCCGCGTCGCCCGCGCCGGTGCCCTGGTCGGGATCCTGCGGATCCGGGGTGGTTCCCTTGGTGACGCCCTGGAGGCAGGTCAGGTTGACCGGGTCGAGGTTGGCGAAGGCGTAGTTGATGTGGGTCAACTTGGCCGCCGCGCCCGACGTGTCCAGGTTCTTCACGAAGTACTGTCGGCCATAGATGCCCCACTGCACGAAGTAGCCGACCTTGGCGTGGTTGCCCGCGCCGACCGCGTCGTCGGTGGTCACCGTCACCGGCGTGCTGGCCGGCGAGACGTTGTCGTAGTTGTCGCGGGCCTTGACGGTGAAGGTGTACGGGGTCAGCGGCGCGAGGCCGGTGACGACGACGGTGGTGGCGGTGGTCGTACTGAGGACCAGGGTGCCACCCCGGTAGATGTCGTAGCCGGCGATACCGCTGGGGTCGGTGACCGCGTTCCAGGCCAGCGTCACGCTGGCCGAGGTCTTGGCCGTGGCCCGTAGATTGCCCGGTGCCGGGGGTGGCGTGGTGTCGTCGGCCGGGTTCAGCGTGGTCGCACTGACCGGGGCACTGTCCGTCGACACGTTGCCCCGGGTGTCCTTGGCCCGCACGGTGAAGGCGTACGTCGTGTTGGGCGTCAGTCCGGACACCGTGCCGGTGACCGGTACGTTGCCGGTGCCACCGGTGACGCTGGCCGCGAGGGTGCCGTCCCGGTAGATGTCGTAGCCGGCGATCGGGAAGTCGGTCGCCACCGCCGCCGTCCAGTTCAGGGTCACCGTCTTCGTCGTACGACCGGCCACCGTCACCCCGGTCGGAGCGCCGGGTGCCCGGTCCGGGGTTCCGTCACACTTGTCCCCGTTGATCCGACAGTTGAGTGGCTGCGCGTTCGACCCGTACGCGATGAACCAGAAGCTGTGCGGCTCGGTGCTGCCACCGGCCGGGATCGTGCCGTTGTAGTGGGCGTTGGTGACCTTTACGTGGGTGCCGCTGGAGGTGACGACGCCGTTGTAGCCGTTGCCCAGGGTCACCCCGGGTGGCAGGTCGAACTCCAGCGTCCAGCCGTTCACGGCGTTGGCCGTCCCGTTCCGGATTATGTACTTGTCGAGGTGCCACGAGCCGTTGTCGGTCGTGGAGAAGGTCGCGGTGAGGCCGGCCGCCGCCCGTGCCGGATTCGCCGGCAACGTGACGAAGAGGCTGGCCAGGAGCAGAAGCGCAGCAGCGGCGGCGCGGAGGGGACCAGCACGGCGGACAGCGCCGCGAGGCTGGGGCGCACGACGGGCGGCGCCCCGGTGGGCATGGGGAAGGAACACGTTGACTCCCACGGGTGCGACAAGGACCGGTAGTTGCCTTCGGATCCGGGGAGACCCCACCCGAGAGGGACGCTGTGCAGCCGCGCCAACCCCCGCTCGTCACCCCGCCAAACAGAGATCGACATCTCTCACTCTGTTAGGTTTGTTAACTGTATGGCCGGGCGGGCATGTCGTCAATGCACGGAAGCCGTACGGCCGACACACCGGAACGCCGTACGGCGGCACGCCGCAATGCTGTACGGGCGGCACACCAGGCCCGCAGCTGCGCAGCCGGCCGTCGGTGACTGGCCCCGGCCGCCCGGGGGCAACCGGCGTTTGCCCCGGGGGCGATCGGGTAGACGACGTTCGGTGCCCTCCCCGAGGTATCCGATGCGGGTGAGGGGCTACTCATCGAATCCGAGGAGGAAAAGATGAGCACGCAGGCACCTTCGAGGCAGCAACAGACGCAGCAGCGGCCCGACTGGGAGCTGAGTGAGCGGCAGGACCGGGACATGCGGGACATGCCAACCCGTCCCATGCCCGCCCAGGGCATGGCACCGCGACCCGCCGACCACGTGCATCCGAGCCCGGCACCGGGCACGGAGACCAAGTCGTCGCTGAAGAGCACGGAACTCTGGATCTACCTGGCCGCGGTGGCCGGTGTGCTGATCGCATCCCAGGTCGTCGGCCGGAACAGCACCGGAGTGGACATCTTCCGGGCGGACAACGCCTGGTTCATGATCACCCTGCTGACGATCGGTTACCTGGTCAGCCGAGGTCTGGCCAAGGCCGGTAGCGCCTGGCGGGGCAGCGCCGACCGGCGGTGACCCGGCGGGGCAACACAAGCGAGGGCGGTGGTCTCCGGATTCGTCCGGGGACCACCGCTTTTCCGGTTGTCTCCTCGCAGAGGCCCGGCCCGTCAGGCGGCAACCTGGTCGATGCGGCCGGTCCGACCGGTCGCGTCGATGCTCCAGTGGCTGCCGAAGGCGCAGACCTGCCGAGCGGTGATGCTGCCGATCTCCGGCGGGATGTCCGGGTCGATGACCAACCGCCCGTCGACCGGGTTCAACCCGACCATCGCCCGGACCAGGTTCAACGGGGCCCCGGCTGCCCAGGCCTGCGGGCTGCAGGCGGTGGGGTACGGCACCGGAAACAGGGTGCGTTCCCGGTAGTAGCCGCTCATCGCCTCGGGTAGCCGGTTGCCACAGGCGGCTGCGGCATCGAGTAGGGCGAGGGCGATCCGGTTGGCCTCGCTCCGGAAGCCGTACCGGACCAGGCCGAGCACGGCGATCGAATTGTCGTGCGGCCACACCGTGCCGAGGTGGTAACCGAGGGCGTTGTAGCCGGCGTCCTCCTCGGACAGCGTACGGATGCCCCAGCCGGAGAACATCGCCGGTGAAAGCAACTGCCGGGCGACGTGTTCGGCACGCTCGGGCGGCACGATCCCGCTCCACAGCAGGTGCCCCATGTTCGACGTCTTCGAGTCGATCCGGTCCTTGTCACCGTCCAGCCCGACGGCGTAGTAACCACCCCGGTCCTCGATCCAGAAGTCCCGGTTGAACCGGTCGTACAACTGCTGCGCATCCGCTCTCAGCCGAGCGGCAAGCACCCGGTCCGCCAGTGGTCCCTCGGCCAACTCGGCCAGCCGCACCTTGGCGTCGTAGACGTAGCCCTGGATCTCGCAGGTCGCGATGGGCAGGACCGGAATCCGGCCGTCAGCGAACTGCACCCCGTTCGGGGAGTCACGCCAGCACTGGTTGCCGAGCCCCTCCGGGGACCGGGTGGCGTACTCCACGTACCCGTCGCCGTCCCGGTCGCCGTACCGGTCGATCCAGGTCAGCGCGGCCAGCGCGTTGTCCCGCAGCGATCGGACCAACTCGTCGTCACCGGTCCAGCGCCAGTACTCCGACAACAGGATCAGCCAGAGCGGGGTGGCGTCGGAGTTGCCGTAGTACGGCTTGTACGGTTTCAGCCCCCGGCGGGTCAGTTCCCCGCTGCGGATCTCGTGCGGGATCCGGCCGGGTTCCTCGTCGTTACGGTCCTCCTGCCGGGTGCCCTGGAGCCGGGCCAGGGCCAGCAAGGCCCCCTTGGCCATCCGGGGCCCACTGATCAGGGTCTGGTACGCGGTGATGATGGTGTCCCGGCCGAACATGGTCAGGAACCACGGCAATCCGGCGGCAGGCAACGCGATCCGCTGCCCGTCGACCTCATGGTCCAGCCGCAGCGCCGCCAGATCCACGCGGGACTGTTGCATGATCTTTTCCAACATCGGGTTTCCACTGGTCAGCGTGGCACTCTCGGCGATCCACTGACTGACCGGATGGATCACCCGGTGGTGGAACACGTCGGCGATGTCGCCCCGTACCGGCTCCACCACCCCCAGGCCGGCGGACAGCGGTACGTGAAGATCGATCTTCCACTCCTCACGTGGGTTCAGGTCCACCAGCCACACCAGCTCGTCCCCCTCGACCCGGTCGGCGGGTGGATCGACGCTGAGCCGCGTCTGGGCCACGTAGCCATCCTGTTCGTACCTGAACGACAACTCCGATCCGTCGGGCGCATGGCGCCGGTCGATCGAGGCCGACCGGTCCGACACCACGGACTTGATCTCGAACAGGTCGGCGAAGTCGGCCCCCACCGCCAGACGCAGCTCGATCTGGACCGTCCCGGCTCCGTAGGAGAGCAGTTCGATCCGTTCGTGGAACCCGTCACCCACGTACCGGAGCCGCCGCAACCCGAGCGTGTCCGGTGGCAGGCCGGCCAGCTGCCCGTTCGTCAGAAAGAACTGTGCCGAATAGTGGTCGACGGAACCGGACCGCAGCACCAGCATCCGCCCGCCGTTGACCGTCAGTTCCCACCGGCTCAGCAGCCGGGTGTCCAGGTGGACGAGGCCGCCAATACTGCCGGCCGGTACATCGCCGACCGAATCGGAATACATGAAGGTCGGGCCGCTGGAGACCGCGATCGCGTTCGGGCCCAACTCGGGTGGCATCGCACGATGGTCGCCCGCCCGTCTCACCACATCGGGCAAATCCGGTATCGGGTCCACCGGCGTGGGGCGGATGGCTGCCATGGCAAAACGCTACGGGCAGCATCACTTTCCGTCATCACCCGATGCGGGTGATGACGCCTGCTGGTACTCGCAGAACGGGCGCTGGCCACCATACGGCCTCAGGATCCACGTGATACCGCTATTCGGCTGTTATCGTGCGCCGGGTGACCGAACGGCGTTTCGGCGACCCGCGCCAGCCGGGCGACCGGACCCGCGCAGCAGCGGACCGGCATTCGAGCTGGCTGGAACTCTTCTTCGATCTCGCCTTCGTCTTCGCGGTGACCACGATCAGCACCCGCCTCGGCGATGACGCTGCGCTGTCCTGGGCAAAGGGCCTGACCGTCCTCGGACTCTTCACCGTCATCTGGTGGGCCTGGATCGGTCAGGCCTTCTTCGACACCCGGTTCGACTACGACGACGTTCCCCAGCGACTGAGCGTCCTGGCGGCCATGGTGGGGGCCGGGGCCATGGCCGTGGGCATCTCCGAGGTTCCCCGGACAGCGCTCTTTCCGATCGGCTACCTGATCGTCCGCACCGCCCTGCTCGGCCTCTACCTCCGGGTGGCCGCCAGTCACATCGGCTTCGGCTGGGTCACCCACGTGTACCTACCCGGTTTCGGGATCGGCTGGCTGGTCTGGCTCGGGTCCCTCCTCGCCCCCGCCGACACCCGGCCCGGGCTCTGGGCGTTCGGACTCGTCATCGAACTACTGACCCCCTGGGTCGGTCGTTATCTGCTCAAACGCGCACCGGTGAACACCTCACACCTTCCGGAACGAATCGGCCTCTTCACGATCATCCTGCTGGGCGCCACCCTGACCGAACTGCTCGACGCCGTCTCCGACGCGCCATACGCCCGGGTCTTCGCCAGCGCGGTCGTCGCCTTCTGCGTACCCGCCTCGCTCTGGTGGATCTACAGCGGCTTCGTGTCGAAAGGGGTCTCCCAGCAGCAGCTCAAGGGCGGGCAGTCGTACGCCTATCTGCACGGCTGCCTCGGCGCGGCACTGCTACTGCTCGGTTGGGGACTCGGGCAGAGCCTGCGCCTGGTCGGGGAGGAGGTCGACCGGACACCGATGGCACTGCGGGTGGTGCTGACCCTCACGGTAGCCACCTGGATGATCTGCGGAATCGGCCTCCAACGGGTCACCTTCGGTACCTTGAGCGCCACCCGGATGTGTATCGCCGCCGGCGGGATCGCCCTCACCACCGTGGTCACCCTGACGATGCCGACACCGGTACTGACCATCGCGGCACTGGCCGTGAGCCTCGTCGCCTACGCCGCAGTGGTCAATCGACACCTGGCCCGAACCAACGTGCAGACCGACCCCCTGGACGCCTGACCTCTCCAACTACACCTCGCCCCCGGAAGGGCATGGCGCCGGGTCGGTACTCGGGCAACAATTGGTCGGCATCCCGGCCCCGGAACGGGGGCCACCGTGCAGCGTCACCGCCCTGCCCCTGCCCCGACGATGGCGATCCAGGGGGATACGAGCATGCCTGCCGACCGTACTCCAGAATCGACACTGCCCCGGGAGGGCTTCGCGCACGGTCGATTCCAGATCCTCCACCTCGACCATCTCGACTACCTGTTGGCTGCGGCAGCCAACTGCCGCTTCCTGCGCGTCGGCGTCACCCAGCCGGACTCGAACCGGCTGCTGGACTCGCATCGGGGCGCCGGCCACCGCCACCAGCCGACAGCCAATCCGCTGACCTTCCAGGAGCGGGCGACGATGATCCGGCGGACACTGCTGGCGCATGGTCTGGACCGTGACCGGTTCTCCGTCCAGCCGTTCCCGATAGAGCAGCCAGAGCTGCTCACCCGGTGCATACCACCGTCCGTCGTTGCCTTCACGACGATATGCGACGACTGGAACGTACGTAAGGTCGAGCTGCTACGGGGCCTGGGATACGACGTACGGATCCTGCGGTACAGAGGGGCGGATCGGATAAGCGGCTCGATGGTCCGGGAGCTGATCCGGCAGCAGCGCCCGGCGTGGATGTCGTTCGTCCCCCCGGCCTGTCGGGACTACCTACTCGAACTGGACATCGAGCACCGACTGCGGCATTCGGCGGACGAGAACCAGGGCTAGCTGTACAGCTAGCCGAAGGTCGGCATCGCCTCAGATGGCCGGCTCGGCGACGATGCTGTGCGGCTCCAGCTTGACCGAGAACCGGATCCCCCCGATCGTGGTGGAGTTGTCGGTGTCCGCGTTCTTCTCCGCCCAGTCGAACGCCTGCTTACGCAGCTCCGCGTTCCCGGACAGCAGGGCGTCGGCCATGGTGGCGAAGAGCGAGGAGCAGGCCTTCGCGCCGGGCTTGAATTCGCAGTCCGCCCGGACATACCGCACGTGTGTCTCGTCGTCGAACTCGATGTCGACGGTCAGGTCCCACTTCAGGTCGCCCGGGGCAAGGCACTCCAGACGCTGTTTGGCCTCGCTGAGGGTCCTGCCCGGCGGATCGGGAGGTGCACAGGTGTAGGAGTTGGCCTTCTTCATCCAGTCTTCGACGACAACCCCGACCTTGACTCCGGGCAGGTAGCGGCGATCCGCAGTGGGGAAGTCGGCGTCGGTCGGCGGCAGCGCCGACAGCAGCTCGGGGTTCGTGGTCAGGGTGCCGGTGACCCAGCCGGAGCCCGCACCGGTGATCCCACACAGCACCAGGGACAGGACCACGGCCAGTACCAGGAGCACCCTGCCCGGTCCCGAGCGCTTGGGGACCACCGGTGGACGGAACGGTGCCGGCCCCCCAGCAGCCGGAGGTGCCGGTGCACCCAACGGTGCCCCTGCCAGGGGCGGTACCGGCGGACCCGGCGGTGCCCACTGGCCGCCACCCCACTGCGGGCCACCGCTCGCGGGCGGTTGATGTGGCATGTTCACCCTTGCCTCACCCAGATCCGGAGCCGGAGAATCCGCTTCTGCTCAGCCGTCAACTCGCAGTTGTAGCTACCGATGGTGGCCATGGCCTTGTCGCCGCTCTCGAACCGTTGGGTCAGCCAGCCGCGAACCTCCTCGACGGTGACCGGATCACCACCAAACGGTAGGGAACCGATCCAGAGCAGGAACGACTTGGTCGCCGCCGGGATCTTCTCCTCTTCGTCGGACCGCACCGACGCGGAGAGATCGTTGATCAGGTTCTCGTGGGCGCCAAAGTAGGCCTCGAACTCGGTGCCGGCGATCCTGAGCTGGCACCGCCAGTCCCCGTACTGCTCCTCGCACGTGAAGCCCTTCTGCTTGAGCGCGTCGACCAGCACGCTCGGGCTGATCGGGATGCACCGGATGGTTCCGCAGCGGGCGGTGAATTCCGCGAGTTCGGCGTTGCGTGCCAGGAGGAACGTGCCGGCACCGGCGCCGAGCAGCGAGACCAGCCCGATCATTGCGGCAACGAGAACCAGCCGTCCCCAGCTCAACCCACGTCGCTCGACGTTCGATGTTGGGGTGGCCGGGCCGGGCAGCCCGGAAGGCGGGTTGGCCGGGCCGGGCGGCGGGATGGGTGGCGTCACCTGCACCGGGTCACGCTCCGTTCCGTACGAAGCTCGCCCACTGCTGGATGAAGGCGCTGCTCGTCATGCCGAGGACCCGCTTACAGATGGCGTTGAAGATCGGCGCCTCGGCCATTGGCTGCCCCTCGGTGTCGTTGTACTTGATCACACTGGCGTAGAGCTCGACGGCCGCCGAGCGGCCCTTCCGCCGCTCGACGAAGTAGAAGACCGTCGAGGAGAGCGCGTAGTTGAAAGCCGATTCCTTGCCGTAGAAGTCCTTCGAGGTGGGCAGCCTGCCCTTGAAGGCGCCGGCTGCCACCCGGCTGCCGATGAACGGACGCTCGTTGATCTGTTCGGTCCAGCGGGCGAAGCCCTCCACGGCCCAGGTCGGCGCGCCCAGCACCCAGCCGCCCGGGCTGAGCGTGGTCGCCCGGGACCCGATGCTGTGCGCGAACTCGTGCCGAATGACGCGACGCGGGTCGTCGTTGAAGTTCGCGATGGTCCTGAGGTTGACCACGACCCGGGATCCGGCGTACTGCCCGTTGTAGATGTCGCCGTTCTGCCGCACGCCGTACTGCGGAATCTGGAAGCCCTCGACCTCGGGCTTGAAGTTGCTGGCGCTACCCAGGCTGTACCACTTCTTGAAATTCTCCTCGTCCCTGGTCAGGAACAGCACGTAACCCGGGAAGCGGAGCCGGTCGCCCCAGAGCGACTCGACATGCTGGATTTCGCCCCGCGCAGCATCGGCGTAGCGCTGGAGGTCGGACACGCTGCCGTCACCGATCAGGCAGGCGTTGTCCACGTACTGCACGGTCAGCGGGGTGAGATGCCAGGGGGCGTTCCCCGGCAGACTGTTGTACGCGTTGAGTTCCTCGGCGTTCTCCTTGGTGACCGGCAGAATCTCGGTGATCACGAGACGGCCGTCCCGGCGAACCACCGAGTAGCGGTAGCTGGTTGCGGGTGCCACCCCACCGGGACCGGCATCCGCGGTCAACTGCACCACCTCGTGCACCGGCATGAACCGGTGCACCTCTCCCTCCGGCCTGTCGTTGGCCTGGCTGGCGATGTACTGGAAGGTGGTCAGCTTGAGCTTTCGCAGGTTGGTGAAGAGGAGCTTCTGCTGCTCGACGAGCTTGCCGTTGTTCTGGTCGAGGTCCACCAGGAAGGCCGCCTCGTCCCCCTTCTGCAACGCCTCCGCCCGTTGGTTGAGCAGCGCCTGTAGGCCCTGCGCGGTGGGCTCGCCAGTGGACTGGCTGCCCTGGTCCTGGAGCTTCGGCCGCTCCGGCTTGCTACACCCGGCGACGAGGAGACCGGTGCTGAGCAGCAGAGATCGTCGCGACCAACCACCACAGATTCCGGCTCCCCGCTGCTGCTGCCGCACGTCTCGCTCTCCCCCGATATCCCGAACGAACGCCCGATAGCCGTAATCCAGGCCATGCCATGAGTAGGGCGATGGAACGTACTCAAGCTAGGCGGTCTTCGCCGAAGTGGCATCCCGCACCGGGTTGGTCTCCAGTGGACAACCAGTACGGTAGTTGCCCAGGCATCTACAACCTACGCAGTAGGCCAGCGCGATCCGACCACTCCTGTGGTCGTAGGCTCGTGTGGCACCTTCCAGGTGCAGTGCGTCGATCCGGTAGAAGGACAGGAAGCCCATGCCCAGCACCAGTCGGTCGATCGAGGTCCTCGTCGTCGACGACCAGATACTGATCCGGGCCGGTCTGGTCGCACTGCTCCGGGCGTCCCCGGGCATCTCGGTGGTCGGCGAGGCCGCCGACGGCCACGCTGCGGTGGCGATGGCCGCAGCCACCCGGCCGCAGGTGATCCTGATGGACATCCGGATGCCGGGCCTCGGGGGAATCGACGCCACCCGCGAGATCCTCGCCGCAGCCGGCGACGACCCGCCCCGCATCCTGGTCCTGACCACCTTCGACCTCGACGAGTACGTCTTCGAGGCACTCCGTGCCGGGGCCAGTGGCTTCCTGCTCAAGGACACCGCGCCGGAACGGCTGTTGGCCGCGATCACGGCGGTGGCGGCCGGAGACATGCTCTTCGCCCCAAGTGTCGTCCAACGGCTCATCGAGGCGTTCGCCAGCCGTACCGCCCCGGAGCCGGACGACACGCCCGCGCTCGACGTCCTGACCGAACGGGAGCGCGAGGTGCTGATGCTGGTCGGCAAGGGACTGGCCAATTCGGAGATCGCCGAACGCCTGGTGATCGCCAAGGCGACGGTCAAGACCCACCTGAACCGGACCATGGCCAAGCTCAATCTGGCCAGTCGGGCCCAGGCGGTCGTCCTCGCGTACGAGTCCGGGCTGGTATCGCCACGGTCCGGCGGCTGAGTCTGCCCGGACTCCCGGCGGGGCCTGCCGGATCCCGGCGGGCCTGCCGGATCCCGGCGGGCCTGCCGGGTCCCGGCGGGCCTGCCGGATCCCGGCGGGGCTGCCCGGTTCAGTCCGCAGGCCGCGTCGGGGCGGGCGTGAACCCACCGCCGCTTCCGTCCGCCATCGCCTCGCTGTCGTCCCCTGCCGACGCACCGGTCGGCAGGGCCAACGTGACGGAGAAACCACCTTCGGACCCGGGGCCGGTATGCACGCTTCCACCGTAGAGTCGGGCCCGCTCGTGCATCCCGATCAGACCGTGACCGGTCACCGGGCCCGGCGCGGCGCCCGGTCCATCGTCCACGATCCGGATCGTCAGCAACCCGGCCGTACGGTAGTCGAGTTCCACCACGACACTGGCGTTGCGGGCATGTTTGAGGACGTTGGTCAGGGACTCCTGGACGACCCGGTAGGCACAGAGGTCGGCCCCCGGCGGCAGCGGGCAGGCCGTGCCGGTCACCACCACCTCGACCGGGACGCCTGCGGAGCGGACCCGGTCCACCAACTCGTCGAGACGACCCAGCCCCGGCGCTGGATCGTATCCCCGGCCGTCGGTCTGCCGATCCGCGTCGGCGACCCGAAGTACGGTCAGCAGCCGCCGCATCTCCTCCAGCGCCTCGTGACTGGTATCGACGATGGTGTCCAGGGCGTTTCCGCTGGTGGCCGGGTCGGTGGCCAGCACGTACCGGGCCAGACCGGCCTGTACCGAGATCACCGACATGTGGTGCGCGACCACGTCGTGCAACTCGCGGGCGATCCGTACCTGTTCCGCCACGACCGCGCTGCGCGCCCGTTCCTCCCGCTCCTGGCGAAGCTGCTCGGCCAGTTCGAGCAGGCGGTCGTTACGGTCGGCCAACCGTCGGGCACCGGTGCCGAACAGCCAGGCCACCGCCGTGGCCACCAGGGCCTGCGCCATCGCGGTCCCCACGGTGTAGACCTCGGCGGTCAAACCGCTGTAGAACACCACCGCCACGGTCAGCGCCGCTGCGGAAGTGGCGGTACGCGCGGGCCGCATCGCAGCCACCGTGTACAGCGCCAACAACGGTCCGAACAGGTTGAAGGCCGGCACGTAGCCCTCGCCGAAGTACCACACCACCGCCGCGCAGGAGGCCAGCAGGACGGGAACCGGGGCCCGGCGACGCAGGCTCAGTGGAAGGTTGACCAGGCAGGTCAACACCCAGGCCTGGCCGTCGAAGGTACGGAATCCGGGCGCACGGTAGTCGCCACCGAGCCATATCGTGGCCACGATCATCGCGATGGCCAGCGAGGCGTCGACGGCGATCGGCGGCACGTCGGACAGCCGATGCCTCAGTCGGCCCCAGATTCGCATCCGCAGATCCTGACATCCCCTCCCCCCTGAAAGAGGACGTTCCCGCCTGCCGTGCCGTTGTCGGGCCACCTGAAACTACGGCGGTACGCACGGACCACCACACACGCCTACGGCGGTAGCCGGATGAAACCAAGGCGGTATTGACCGATATCACCGTACTCTGATTGTCTCGCCTCGACGGGCGCACGGGGTGCCCGCATCCATCGGACGGGGACGCCATGCGAAGAACGGTACGGCTTGTCGTGGCCGGCCTGCTATCGGTGATCGCCACGGCCGGGATACCGGCCGTCGCTCCCGCCACAGCCGCAGCGACGCCGGTCACCGGGGCGGTGTTCAACAACCCGACCGGTACGACGGCGCAGAAGTACGCCATCGTCAACCGGATCCGTGAGCTCATCCAGGGCTCGCCCAGCGGCTCGACCATCCGGGTCGCGATCTACAACACCACCGACCAGAACATCACCGCCGACCTGATCGCCGCCCGGGACCGGGGGGTGAACGTCCGGGTGGTCGTGGACTCGGACCGGGCCGACGAGACCGCAGCGACCACCCTGATCTCTGCGTTGGGCACCAACCGGGCCAACGCCTCCTGGGTGGTGGTCTGCACCGCCGGACGGGCCTGCATCGGCAACCTCAACACGCCGATCATGCACAACAAGTTCTTCCTCTTCTCCAGCACACTCGGTGCCGCCAACGTGCTGGTGCAGTCGTCGGCCAACCTGAACTGGTCCAACAGCGAGCGGTACTGGAACAACGCGCTTCAGGTCGTCGGCAACACCGACATCTACAACAGCTACGTCGCCTACCACGGCGACCTCGCTGCCAAGGTGAAGAACAACGACTACTACCGGACGACCTCGGTCGGCGGGGTGAAGTCGTACTTCTTCCCACGCGCGGGTTCGGGGGCGAGCACCGACACCATCGCCAACGCGCTCAGTGAGAACGTCACCTGCACCGGAAACACCAGCACCGGTACGGGTACCGGCCGGACGATGATCCGGATCGCGATGTGGTCGTTCACCCGGGTCGAGGTGGCCAACGTGCTGCGTTCCCTGGCGAACCAGAAGTGCTGGGTGGACATCGTCTACGCCGAGTCCACGCCCGAGGTGTTGGCCGCGCTCAACCACGACCGGATCATGGTCTACAAGCTGAACAACGCCGACGGTTACCTGGTGCACTCGAAGTACATGGCCATCGAGGGCACCTACGCCGGGGTCCGGGACACCAAGCTGGTCTTCACCGGCAGCCACAACTGGAGCTACTCCGCGCTGCGGGAGAACGACGAGGCGCTGCTGCGGATCACCTCGGCATCGGTCCACGACGCGTACCGGTCGAACTTCTGGGCGCTGCGGACAGCGGCCGGAGGCTGACAAGAGCAACAACCTGGGCGGGTGCGCGGCTGTGGGGGGAGCCGCGCACCCGCCTTCTTTCGTCTCCAGGCCGCTGACCTGCCCGCCCCCTTGGTCTCCGGGCGGATATTCGATGGCCCTCCCGCCGGCCCGTTTTGTACGTTCACCGCGACCTGTGCTTCTCCACGACGTGGATCGTCGTCGGGAATCGGTGTACGAAATCGGGTGTCAGGAGCGGCGAATGCGAGTGCACTACCCGCGCACCCCGCACCTGCCCTGGTCACCCGGGGCGACCTCGGACGACGTACGGGCCGGTGACCTGTCCGGGCTGATCGGCCGCGAGGTGGTCGTCACCGAGAAACTCGACGGCGAGAACACCACGCTGTACGACGACGGGCTGCATGCCCGTTCACTCGACTCCGCGCACCACCCGTCCCGGGCCTGGGTGAAGGCACTGCACAGCAGGATCGGCCGGTCCATCCCGGCGGGCTGGCGGGTGTGCGGGGAGAACGTCCACGCTCGACACTCGATCGCCTACCAGGACCTGGAGAGCTGGTTCTACGCCTTCTCGGTCTGGGCCGGTGACCGATGCCTGGACTGGGACCAGACTGTCCGCTTCACCCGCCGGCTGGGTGTCCCCGTACCGCCCGTGCTCTGGCGGGGCACGTTCGACGTACGGGCGATCCAGGCGATACGGCTGGACACGGCACGGCACGAAGGCTACGTCGTACGGACCGTCGACGGGTTCCACCGGGACGAGTTCGGACACCGGGTGGCCAAGTGGGTACGCCGGGGGCACGTACAGACCGACGAACACTGGATGCTGGCCCCGGTCGTGCCGAACGGTCTCAGCCCGGCCGCCGCCCTCTGGGACGTCCGCTCGGGAGCCGGGCCGGACGTGTCCGCCCTGCTCACGGCGTTGGGCCCGGCAACCGTGGAGCCGGCCGGCGAAGCGGCACGGGCAACCGTCGAACGGACCGGGGCGGTCGTGGCCGATGCCGCTGCCCGGCTCGACCTGCTCGGCCGGACCGGTGACCGCCGGCTGGCCGGCGTCCTGGCGGCGCTGCTGCACACCGGCCATCGGGGCGGCCTAGCCGCCCGGCTGGCGGACTCGCTCGGAGTACCCCTGGCCCGACGGATCGCCGACCTCGTCGGGCTGTACGCCAACCTGCACCGCCCCTTCCCCGACGAGGCCCGCCGGGCCGGGCTGGTACGGCTGGCCAGCGCGGTCGACCTGGGTGTGCTGCACGCGGTCTCCGCCGCAGTGCTGACCGGTCGCGACGAGAAGGCTGACGAAGCGGCTGGCGCAGCCGGGTCGGACGACGCAGCCGGGTCGGACGACGCAGCCGGCGTAGCCGAGGCCCGTCATCAGGTCGCCTGGTCCGAACTGCATGCCGAGGAGGCCGGTCTGCTCGGTACGGCACCGCTGGACCCGCTGCGCCTCGGCCTGGGCCGGGCGCTACGCGAAGCCGGGCCGGCCCAACTGCCCGACGACTGCGGACCCGACGTGGCGGACCGGTGCTGGGCCGAGGCGCGGGATGCCTTCGGGCAGGGCCGGATCACCACGCCGGAGGAGGCTGTGGCGCTGACCTGGCGGTGGCGGGACGGCGGGTTTCCCCGGCTCATCATGCTGGTAGGGCCGTCCGGCAGCGGCAAGAGCACCTTCGTCCGAGGGCTCACGCATGTCGACGACATCGTGTCCCTGGACGACCTGCGTCAGGCCCGGGGCTCCCGTTCCGACCAGCGGGCCAATGCGGCGATCCTCCACGAGGGACTGCGCCGACTCGACGCCGGCCTGGCCGGTGGCGGAACCGTCGTCTGGGATGCCACCGCCCTCAACCGGCAGCAGCGGTCCCTGGTGCAGGCTGTGGCCGAGCGCCGGGACGCGTTGACGACACATGTGGTCATGCTGGTCCCGGAGGACGTACTGACCCGCCGTAACGCGGAGCGGCCACACCCCGTACCGCCGGATGTCCTCTCCGCCCAACTGCGTCGCTTCGCCCCGCCGTACCCCGGCGAGGCACACCGTACGTGGTACGTCGGCACGGCGGGGACCGTCCAGGACACCGCCGGTGCCCTGGCCGACGAGGGGAGCTGACGATGCGTACGAGCGAGGAGGTCTACCACCGGATCCGCTGGGATCCCCGCTTCGACCCGGCCCGGTTCGTCCTCGGCGTCAACGTGCGTGGGGTGGCCCCCAAACGCGTACCCCTGCCGGCGTTCGTACCGGGTGGCGACATCCCCTGGCACCGGATCCTCTTCATCGAGGCGGACGGCGAACTGGTCTGGGACCGGTCGACCGGCCTGGACCGGATCGACGCGTCGCAGGTCGGGGCGGCTCGCCAGCCACGACGGCTGCGGGCACCGTTCTTCACTGCCAGGACGCCGTACGCCTGGGAGCCGATCAGTGGCTGGCAGCCGGCGGACCCACCACCGGCCGTACCGTCGACTGATCCGCCGGCCGCGACGGCGAGCCTGCGCGTACTGACCTGGAACACCCTCTGGGACCGCTACGACTCGGACCGGATCCACACCGCCCGGCGCCGGCCGTTGCTGCTGGCGGCGCTGGAGGCGGCCGACCCGGACATCATCGCGTTGCAGGAGGTGGAGGCCGAACTGCTCGACCTCCTGCTACCGGCCCACTGGGTCCGGGCCGGATACACGCTGGGCACCGACCCGACCGGCCGGGACATCGACGACACCGGGCTCCTCCTACTCAGCCGCCTGCCCATCCGGGAGGCGGGGCAGCATGTCCTCGGCCGGCACAAGGCGGTCGCCGCCATCACCGTCGAGACGGTCGCCGGGCCGGTGACCGCAGCCGTCACGCACCTCACCAGCGACCACGCCGAGAATGGCGCGGCCCGACGGGAAGCCGAACTCGCCCAGCTCGCCGAGGCACTGGCCGGAGTGGACGGCAACGTGGTCCTCTTGGGCGACTTCAACGACGGTGGAAGCAGACCCGCCCGGGTGCTCGGCCTCCGGGATGCCTGGACCGAGGTCCACGGACCCGACGACCAGACCGTCACCTTCGACCCGACGGTGAATCCGCTGGCGGCGGTCTCGTCGCTCTCCGGCCGGAGGTCCCGGCTCGACCGCGTACTGCTGCGCGGCCATGACCTGCATGCTGCCGGCGCGGTCGTACGTGGTGACACACCCGCGACCCCGGACGGCCTCTTCGTCTCGGACCACTACGGCGTCCAGGTAGATGTCATGATCGGTCGACGCGACACCTCGGGTGGCGGTCTCCTGGACGTACCGTCGACGGCACGGACGGCGGTGGCCTGGCTCCCGCCGGCGGAACTCTGCTCGGCGGTCGAGGAGATCCGTCGGGAGCACGATCCACAGGTGGACCGCTGGCCGCCGCACGTCAACCTGCTGTTCGGGTTCGTACCCGAGTCCTGTTTCGAGGAGGCTGCTCCGCTGCTGGCTGCGGTAGCGGCGGCGGCCGTCCCGTTCACCGCCCGGCTCGACGGCGTACGCGCCTTCGCGCATCGGCACGACGCCACCGTCTGGCTCGATCCGGCTGCGGCGGGGACGCAACCGTGGGCCGGGTTGCGGGAGGCGCTGGAGCGGGCGTTTCCCGGCTGCCGGGGGCACGCGGAGGGCTACACCCCGCACCTGACCCTCGGGAAGGCACGGGACCCGCAACGGCTCATCGCCACCTGCACCGCCCGGCTACCAGGCATGTCCGCACCCGTCGGGGAGTTGGTCCTGCTCTCCCGCCGGGGTACGGGACCCATGCTGCCCCGGGCCACCGTCACCCTCGGTACGGGCGAGGTGCGCTGGCTGGACCACGGGTCACCGGCACCTGAGGCCCGCTCATCGGTCCACTCCTCGGTCCGCTCCTCGGTCCGCTCCTCGGTCCGTTCCTCGGTCGGTTCCTCGGTCGGTTCCTCGGTCGGGTCCCGGGTCGGTTCCGGATCAGCTGGACGCCGGGACGTCGACCGGGCGGCTACCGTCGTGGACCGGCTGCGCGCCGCCCTGCCCGACGGGGTACTGCACGTCACCGGGTCACGCCGGCTCGGCTGCGCGTCGACCGATGCCGACCTGGACCTGGTGGTCGCCCTGCCGGGCCGAGCCGACCTTTCCGAGGTACGAATCGCCACCGCCCTGCCCGAGGCCACCGGGATACGGCGGGTGGTCGGTGCCCGGGTGCCCGGATTCCGGCTACGGGTCGACGACCTCGACGTCGACCTGGCCGTGGTCACCACCGGGAGCATCCCTCCCGCCGAGGCGGTGTCCCGCCGTACGGAGCTGGGCGACGGCGCGGCGGTCGCGCTGAGCGCGGTCAGTGACGCGGACGCGATCCTCGCCGAGGTGGGCGGGGACCGGACGGAGTTCGCCTGGTTGGCCCGCCGGGTGAAGTCCTGGGCGAAGGCGCGGGGCCTCGATTCGGCGCCCTTCGGTGGGCTACCCGGGCTGGCCTGGACCATCCTGGTGGCCCGGACCCTGAAGGATGGCGATCCGTCGGACGACCTGATCGGGCGTTTCTTCGGGATGTGGGCCGCGTGGGACTGGCGTCAGCCGATCGGCCTCCGACCGGACGATCATCTGGGGGCGGACGACTCCGACGCGGCGGTACGGATCATGACCCCCAGCGCACCCGTACGGCTGTGCAGTGAACAGGTCGGCATCGGTGGACGGGACCTGTTGACCCAGGAGCTCTACACCGCTTGGGAGACCGTCGAGGCCGCCGCCGAGGCCGGCAGTGATCCCTGGCCGGCGTTGCTTTCGGCGCCGCCGCTGCATCGACGCCACGCCGCCTGGGCGGTCGTGACCGTACGCGCGGGACGGTCCGAGCAGTTCGCCGTGACGCTCGGCCGTACCCGGGGTCGGATCCGCGCGCTGATGACGGCACTGGAACGGGCCGGAACCCGGGATGTCCACGCCTGGCCGCGTCCCTTCGAGACCGGTCCGGATCTGGCCCGGTACGCGATCGGCCTCGGCCGGACACCACCGGACGCGGCCCGGCTGGCCGAGGTCACCGGCCCCTGGACTGCCGGCATGTACGGCGTCACCGTCGACCGGGCCGACGGCGGCGAGTTGCCGACGCTGCGCTGACCGGGCCAGGCCGGGCAGGGCAGGGCAGTGTCGGCTCGGCCAGTGGTCAGCCGAGCCGACACTGCGGCGACCAGTCCGGACAGCGCCGGCCATGGTCGGCCGACGCTGCCGTCAGTCCGGTGGGAGAACGAGTGGTGGTGGTGCTCGCCCGGGCGACAGGCTGGGCCTCAGCCGGGAACGGTGTTCAGACGAGCACGGTGATCGAGGAGTGCGAGCCGGCGGTGCCGTAGACACCACCCAGGTAGGGGGTCGGTCGGTTGGGGTCACCGATCAGGCGGGCCGCCACGTAGTCCACGCCGGGTGCCAGGTACAGCGACCACATCATTCCCTTCGCGGGAATCCACGAGCCACCACCACCGGTACGTTGATACGACACACCTTCGATGTTGACGGCGGAACTGGCGACGTAGAAGCCAGCGGAGTACCGGTCGGTACCGGGGTCACCGATACCGGTGGAGTCGGCCGTGCAGCCGGAGAGGTTGCTGCCATGGCCGTACACCTCGAATCCACATCCCCGGGTGTCCTGTGCCTCACAGCCGACCACGGTCGCCCGGGCACTGCCGATCCGGAACCCCGGGCCGGGGGTGTCCCCCGTGCCCGCGCTGTAGACCTTGCTGCCCCAGATCTTGATGTTGCCACCGGCCAGGTTGTAGCCCCCCAGCTTCCCGCCCTGGGCGGAGCAGCCGCTGACGAAGCCGTCCGAGGACTTGAAGTGGTAGGCCCACCCACCGGCATGTTCCACCCGGCAGTCGGTCACCTTGAACTCCCGCTGACCGCCCGAATAGTCCCCGCCGAGGTAGATCCCGTCGCCGGTGGTCTTCGCCACGAAGACCCGGGACAACCAGGGGGCCGGGTCCGGGCCGTACGAGCTGGGACTGGCACTGATCTGGAGGTTGATCCCGTTGGCAACCAGGTTGGCGCCATCGAAGCCGATGTCCCGGATGGACATGCGTGAGCCGGTGAAGGTACCCGTCGGCGTCTGCACCATCGCGGTACCGGTGAAGCCGGAGGCGGCCCGTAGCAGGGTGGAGAGCGGTCCGGTGCCGACCAGACTCTGCCGATCGCCGAGCACGATGGGGGCCTTCAGCGAATACGTGCCACCCGTGACGAACACGGCCCCCTGCCCGACGGTGGCCAGGGCGTCGTTGATGGCCTGCTGGGCCCCGACGGCCGGGTCGACCTCGAACGGCGCACCCGAACCGGCCGGCCCGACCCACGGAATGCCCTGAACCACCGCCGCGTACGCCGGAGATGCCGCGCCCACCACGACCGGAACCGCGGTTGCCGCGCAAAGGGCGGAACCTGCGGCCTTCAACAGTGAGCGTCGACCGTTCTCCGTCGTGCCTTTGCCAGATGAGGATTCCGCCATACCGATCCTTCCACCGACCAGGGATCGAATGTCCCGAAAGGACACCTGGACTGGGCGCAATCATGCCAGTCGAAATCATGAGGTTCAAACATCCCGCCTGACCGGCCCCGGAAGTCGCGCAGCGGGCGGGGAGACGCGGATCACGGCAGGGCCGTACGCCGCTGTGCGAACATCGCACGGTGACGGTCGCATCGAGGTACGCCGAGTTCGCCGTACGCGAGGTTCGTGGGGAATCACCCTCGTACGAGCAGCTGTCGCTGGCGGTCTCCCGTGACGAGGAACTCCTGGCGCTGCTGGGCACGCTGCCCCCGGCGAAACAACAGCCGAACCTGCTGCTGGGCGTCGTCCGGTTCCTCGGCGGTCCGGTCGACGATCCGGCCACCTTCCATGACTTCACGATCTCGAACTGGCCGGTCATCGAGGCGGAACTGCGCAGTCGGGCGACGCAGACCAACGAGGCCGGGCGGTGTGCGTTGCTGCTGCCGGTGCTGGCCGCGCTGCCGCAGCCACTGGCGTTGCTGGAGGTCGGCTGCGCCGCCGGACTGAATCTGTATCCCGACCGGTACGCGTACCGCTACGGCAACCACCAGGTCGGGTCGGACGGCCCGATCCTCGACTGCACGATCACCGGCACCGCCCCGCCGACCCGGCTACCCGAGGTGGTGTGGCGGGCCGGTCTGGACCTGAATCCGCTCGACGTGACCGACCCGGGGAACATCGCCTGGTTGGCAGCGCTCATCTGGCCGGAGCACCACCACCGCCGGGCCCGGCTGCGGGCGGCAGCCGCCATCGCCGCAGCGGACCCGCCAAGGTTGGTACGCGGCGACCTGGTCGACGATCTCCCGGCCCTGGCCGCCCAGGCACCGGCCGGCGCGACGCTGGTCGTGTTCCACACGTCCGTGCTGTACCAGGTCCCGGCCGAGCGCCGCGCGGCGTTCGTGGAACTGGTACGCGGACTACCCGGACACTGGATCTCGGTCGAGGACCCGGCCGTACTGCCCCATGAGGGACTGCCGTCACCACCGGATCGGGCGGCGCACAACGTGCTCACGCTGGATGGCACGCCGCTGGCCTGGACCCGCGGGCACGGACAGGCGATGGCATGGTTCGGCGCGTCACCGCAAACCTCGCCGATGCCGACTGACGGCGGTACGGGCTGACGCCCGGCACTGGCCGCCGTGGCGGCATCCACTGTCAGGGGCCGTTCTCTGTGGAACCGCCCTTCAAGGTCGTCCCAGCAGCTTGCGCGTGGCCTCGGTGGCAGGGTGCCGTGGGTCGAGGTATCGGATCTGATCGTCCAGAAGCTGCCGGAGTACCCGCGCTGCCGCGCGATGACGTCCCTGGCCATGTAGCGCACGTCCGAGCCAGTAGCGCGGTCGGCTGTCCAGGGTCTCGGGGTATCGGGAACCGAGTAGCCGGACACGGATCTTGATGATCTCGTGAAGGAGCTGCTCCGCGTCACGGAAGCGGCCGTCCAGTACGTACAACTCGGCCAGTGAATGACGGGCGTCCAGGGTCTCCACATGATCGCTACCGAGCACATGTTCCCGAGCAGCGATCACCCAACGGTAGATACGCTCGGCTTCGCCTGGCCGCCCGGATCGCCCAACAGCCCAAGCAAGGCAGCAGCGGCTGTGCAGGGCGTCGGGATGCAGCTCGCTGAGTGCGTCGACCCGGGCGTCGAGGACCGCATGGAGTTGCGCTTCGGCGGCGGGCCAGTCACCCAGCCTGCCGACGGCCCACGCGAGCTTGTGACGGGTGTCCAGCGTGTCGGGATGCTCGGCTCCGAGGCTCTGGGATCGCGCGTCCCGCACCCGCAACAGCTCGGCATGGGCATCCTCCCAGCGACCGTGCCGGCCAATCGCCCATGCACGCTCGTTGCGTAGGTGAAGCGTCGCCGGATGGGTTCCGCCGAGACGATTGGCGTGGTTGAGCGCCCTGTCCGCGAGAGCCTCAGCAGTTGTTTCGAACCCACCCCAGGCATAGGAGGCGACCAACTGGGCCGTCGCCGTCGACAGCTGCGCAAGATGAACGGGGTCAAGGGCATCCGCAACCTTGAAGAGTTCCTGAACGTGCGGTGCCAGCAGTCCGAACCAGCGCCAGTCATTGTGGTCGTCGAACCGTAGTGGTGCGGCGACCGCCGCGATGAGTTCGACGGCCGTGTTCAGGATTGCGATCCGGTCGAACGGTGTCGCACCCGTCCGCGCCCCGCCATCGACGTTCGCACGGTTCGTCTCGGCCACGACCGGATGCAGGGCAACCATCCCGTCGCGGGTGTTCAGGTCAGGCACCTCCGGCTCGGTGATCAAGCTCTGATCAGCCAGGCCTGCCAGCCCCTCTTGCACCCGCCTCCGTACGTCGAGCGCATCTGACGCGCTGTCGCAGCCGACCAACGCACGGATCGGATCTGCGTACAGGAGTCTCGCCGGAATCGGGGCGACTGCTGAGTAATGGGACAACATTCGCAGCAGTGGTCTGCACTGTGGCAGGCCGTGGCTGGCGAGGGCGGTCAGGGACATCTCCCACGTCAACATCACGTTCCGACGATGGTCCGCCTCGTGGCCGATCCGACGGCCGGCGGTAAGTACCCGGTCGAGTCCCAACTCGTTCAACGACTCGCGGTAGTCGTCGAACGAGTCCCAGATCGAGAACGGGGACGCCAGGTTGGTTCCGGCCAGATGCAGCGCCAGAGGTAGGTAGCCCAGGTCGTGGGCAAGCATCTGTGCTTCGGCCCAGCCACCAGCATCGGGTGCCATGTCCATGAGCACCTGGGCTGCGTCCTCCTCAGCCAGCAACTCGACCTCGTGCACCTCGGCGTCGTTGCCCCACAACCGCTGCTGGTTGATCCGGCTCGTCACCAGAACCAGTCCTCGGTCTCCGCACCGCGCCATGCCCGAATCGCGGAGATGACCCGCAGTGCTCGGATCGTCCACGTTGTCGAACACGAGCAGCCACCCCGGTGGCGCCTGACTGAGCAACTCCCACAATCGTTCTCGCGCACGTGGTGCCTCTGACCTGATCGCCATCAGGTGGACGTGGTTCGCTCCCAACTCTGCGGCTAGGCCCACGAGTCCTTCGGTAAGGCTCGGGGTGTCCTTCGCGGAGATCCACCACGCCGGCCGACCGTTACGTTGAGCAAACCATCGACACATTTCTCCTGCAATCGTCGATTTACCCACACCTCCCAGACCAGCCAGAATTTGTAGTTTGCTGGAGGGCTGGCACGCCGCACGCCGAAGCCGCTGCAAATGGCGGTCGCGGCCCCGTACCCGCTGCGGCATGTCCGAAGTCGGCGCTGCCAGCGAAGCACCAGCGAAGATGTGGGTCGATGGAGATGGCGCGGCCGGTATCTGCTCTGCGACCTGCGGCCTGCGCACCGCTCCGCGTTTCAGCCAGGCCAACCCCGCTGCCAGCAGGGTCACTGCGGCCGCGTATCCGCTGATGACGCCCGCCCACTTGTCCGCCCTGTCCAGCCCCTGACGGAACAGGAAAACCGTCGATAGCACCAACGCCAAGATGATCAGGCTGGAAAAGACCAGCACTACGGCGACCAACCAACGGGAGGCAGTTGATTTACCGTAACCCATGCGTTCATCATCACGTGCCGCCGCTTCTTTTCAGTAGCCGGCACGGCTGACCTCCACACCCTACGATCTCAGCCGACAGCGATTCAGCAGCCATCATCTTGATGGCCGCATACCGCATTTTTCCGCAGGAACCGCACGCCAACGAGATCGACAGCGTCGTCCCGTTCTCCGGTAGAGCTCGTTCGTCAGGGATTTCTCGCCCCGAACGTCTCGTGCAGCCAGGCAAGCTGCTCAAGCTGATGATCGCCTTCGCCACCTTCGTGGTCGTTGAACTCGTACACCCGCAGCCCCTTTCCACCGCCGTAGCGGTGGTAGGCGGCGAAGCAGGTCGAGGGCGGGCAGACCTGGTCCATCATCGCGATGGAGAACAACGCGGGCGCGGTGGCCCCACACTGGCGGGTGCCCCGGGCCCACCGCCAACGGGCGGCCACCTGGCGTGCGTACCGAACCGGTGCCGGCGCGCTGAACTGCGGGAAGGCTAGTTCCCAATGGGTTCGGGCGGCATCAGATCGCTCTCGCTGATGGTGTACGTCAGCTGAGGGTAGGTGAAGTCCGTCTCCTTGTTCTCACGGCGCCGCAGTTGGTAGAACTCGTTCCTCTGTTCGTCGTCGGCCAACGTGAGGCGTGCACCGTCCGGGAAGTAGGTATGTCCGTCGCGAAACCGTACGAAGGTCTTTGACGTCCGGAAGGTGAAACCCAACCACTGGTTATCAGCCGTCTGGGCAGGTGTGTCCAATACGATCTTGTGCTTGAACCGCCGATTGGTGTCGACGGAGAACACGACGACACTATTGTGAGTCAAGGGGACCTCGAAATTGCCGCCACCGGATCCCTTCGATTCGACGATCAGCTTCCTCGGCGAATTGACCAGCTCCGGATGCTTGTAGCAGGAGAAGACGGCAATGAACGACTGGTCCGCCAGATCGAGAGCCTGGTCGGAATGACTGCCCATAGTCCTGTATGCGTTCGTATAGTTCTCGACAAGGGCGTTGTTGAGGTCAGCAGAAAGCCCCGCACGTTCTTGAATCTGCCGTGCCAGCCGCTCGTGCACCATCCGGAAACGTTGCGCCGGGGCACTGTACCGGGTGGTGGTGCGTACGAGAGGCACATTTCCCGTCTCGTCGACCCTGACCAACACGGTTCCTAGCCGACCTTTTCCCACATCTTCAAACCGAGTCGATGAGAACAGTTCATCGAAAGGATTCCCTTCCGTGGGCAAGGTGTACGAGCGAATCTCATCCGACATTCTATATTCGGGGGGCAATGTAGTCTCCCGTGTTCATACTGAAGAGAAACTTGTCGCCGTAGTCGATGAAGGCTTGGGTCTTGTTCTCCTCGACGTACAACCTGCGCAGCTCGTTCATGCCCTCGGTCGTGGGTGGCTCCAGCTTCACCAGATTTCCGCCCCTCTTGAGGAACGTCTGGCCGTCCCTGTGAACGGCTTCGGCGCTCGAACAGCGAACCACGTACCCGAGGCGGGTCGGGAGCAACTCGACGTCCAGGGTCGAGGGCCTGATCTCGTGTGTGTACAGGCGGTTGGTGGAGAGCGGCATGAAGAACACGGAGTTGGGATACAGGGTCAGGGTGAACTGCGGGGGGGAGCGCGTGTCCGGCGTGTTCTTCGGTTGACTCTTTGAGACGAAAATGGAGCCTGGTCAGCCCGCTGACACCTTTCAGACCGTAATCGAAGGCATCTTCGGTCAGGGGATTCAGCTTATCGAGTTGGTCGTAGAAGGTGCAGAAGGCCATGATGCCGTTGACGGGCATGTCCTTGGTCTTGTCTGCATGGGACGAGATCTTGGCCTTGGACTGCTTACGCTCTGCGGTGGTCGAGGTGTTGTGGTAGACCTGCGCGAGGACGTGATTCAGCGGTGCCTGGTTCCGGAACATGAAGGCGGCCTCGTGGTTCAGGGCATCGACGATCCGCGCGTCGGTCGCGCGAAAGTTCTCGGTCGGCCCCGAGAGGTTCGTGGAGCACCGGAGCAGGCGGAAGTGCAGTTCGTCACCGTCCTCCGTGACGGGGGTCAGATAGATTCCGGTGCGATGGGCCGTCCCGGACTTGGTGGACTCCGTGAGGGACTGGAACGCGTGCTCCGTACAGATCCGGTCGAAGTGGTCGGAGTCGGAGCCGAAAAAGCGCCGGTAGTACACGCCGACGCCGTGTACTCGGATGGGAACTTGGCCGAGGTCTACCAGCGTCCAAGGCTTGCCATGACCCTCGTTGTAACCGTGTGAAAACTCCCGGATGACGAACACCCGCGCAGCCGCATCGAGTTCGTGGCCGCTGACCCTGGAGATGTCGCCGCACAGGTAAACGGTTTTCTGAGCGAAGTCGTGCGAACCGGAAGAAAAGTCGTCCAGAGTGATTACGGACCCGAAAAAGTCACTGATCAAGCCATTGTCTTGCAACGTCGACGGTACGACCAAGACGTTGCTCGCATCCTCGATGCGCGCTTCTTGTCGTTCTGTTGTGTGCATCAAACCGTACCTGCCATTCGAGCCTGCGACACGAACCCGCACAGAACCAGCCGGATGGGTCGGGAGTCGAATCCACTGTGGCCTACTCGGCCCGCGCGGTACTCCACCCCCGACTCCCAATCCACGTTTCCCTGCCTGTCGTTTTTACTTCCGTCTTCCAGGGATTTCGCCGCGCCTCCCCCTTGGACCTGCCCAGTCAACCATCATCGGCATTCGATGGCGATCTCGTTTTCCACGAAGTTCCACGGCGGAGAACGTGAGAGTACCGTCCGGCAGCCGACCACGCCCTGGTCGTCCAACGGGCCGTCTGTCCAGCATGAACAACGGGGGCTGCCACCCGGCACCCCGACTGCCCGTTCCGGCCGTTCGTTCTCCCGTCGCACGCGCCCTTTCGGTTGCTCGGGCGGAATCAGTTTGCGGGCTTGCCGAACCAGCGGGAGAGGTGGTCGTCCAGGTCCTGCTGATCGTCGCCGATCCAGGCGACGTGGCCGTCGGGGCGTAGTAGGACGCACGGAACATCCAGCACCGCAGTGGGATCCGCGAGGTAGTCGACCCGATCGGACCAGCCGCCGACGGTCAGGCGTTCGGTGCGGTCCAGCAGCAGGCCACGGCCACGGTGCAGCAGACCGTAGAGGTGGCCCTGTTTCACCTTGATGTCGCGCAGGCGCCGGCCAAGCAGGTCCGGGCCGGCGCCGAAGTCGTAGCGGATGCCGATCGCGGTGATCTTCTCGATCAGATGGCGGTTCACCACGTCGAAGTCCATCAGCTCGGTGAGCAGCCTGCGTACGGCCTGGGGTCCGGGTTCGGTGGACAGCAGTTCCATCTGGGCGCGGGTGTTGTCCAGCACGTCCTCGGCGACCGGGCGACGTTCGGCCTGGTAGGTGTCCAGCAATGTTTCCGGTGCCCAGCCGCGGATCTGTGCGGCCAGTTTCCAGCCGAGGTTGAACGCGTCCTGAACGCCCAGGTTGAGGCCCTGCCCGCCGGTGGGTGGATGGATGTGTGCCGCATCGCCGGCCAGCAGCACCCGCCCGACCCGATAACGTTCGGCCAGCCGGGTGGCATCGCCGAAGCGGGACAACCAGCGCGGGGAGTGCACGCCGAAATCGGTTCCGGCGATGGCACGCAACTGTTGCTTGAAGTCCTCCAGGGTGGGCGGTTCAGCACGATCGCTGACTCCCGCAGCGGGGACCACGACGCTGTAGACCTCCCGACCGAAGGGCCTGAGCCAGAACCGCTTGTTGGTCTCGGGGATCACGGCCATCTTGGCGGCGATCTCCTCCTGCGGCACACCCACTTCCATCTCGCCCATCAGCGTCTCGGTCCGCGAGGGCTCACCGGGGAACCCGACGCCGAGCAGTTTGCGCACCGTACTGCGCCCGCCGTCACAGCCGACGAGATAGCGCGTACGCAACTGTTCACCGTCGGCCAGCTCGACGGTCACCCCCTCGTCGTCCTGCTCGAAGCCGGCCACCGCACAACCGCGTCGTACCTGCGCGCCCAGTTCGATCGCATGTTCTTCGAGCAGGTGAACGATGACCGGCTGCGGGATGCCCAGCAGATAGGCGTACGCGGAATCCAGGCCCTCGGGCACGGGTTTGTTGATGGCGGCGAAGAAGCCGGCGGCCGGACGCTGTCTTCCGCGTTCGAGAACGCGTTCCAGCAGCCCGCGCATTGCCATCAGTTCGACACTGCGAATGTGCAGACCAACTATGCGGACGAACGACACGGGCTCGGTTTCCTTCTCCAGGACGAGTACCCGCACGTCGTGCAGTCGCAGTTCGGCGGCCAGCATTGCGCCGGTCGGCCCGCACCCGGCAATGATCACGTCGAACGTGAGGGGCGCGCGATTGGTGCCGGAGGCCGGCGATGGGAGTCCGGGGACGTCGCCCACGGTGGGGTGGCGCTCGACCGTATCGGTCGACGACGGCTCGGCGGTCATCTGCAGAGAGTGCAGGGAGTGCATCCGTGTTGCCTTTCGGGAGTGCCTTGTTGGCGAGGCGCTCCCGGCGACACCTACGTCAATCGCCCGACCGTGACGGGAAGGGGGAGCACCCACATCGATACCGCGTTCATGGGTCTCACCTCCTCGGGCCTTGTTACGGTCGACTGCAAGCTACAAGCCCAGCATCGTCCCGTCCACTCCTTTTCCCCGCGTGATCACGACTTCATCCGGGCCAGTGCGGTTGCAGGGCCAATCCCGCGTGGCTGCCCGGCCGGTCCCGGTCCCGGTCCCGGTCCCGGTCAGATCCTGGCTACCCCGAAGGCGGATCGGCTCTTGGAAGGCGTCGACGAGACGGAAGGTGCACATAGCGAGTCTGGACAGCACTCGCTGGGGCGATCAGGGAGTACCGCCAGGCAGCCTGAACCGATCTTCAAACCAAGGTCACGACGCTGGACGAGTTTGGCACGTACGGGATGTTCGTCGCACGGACGCCATTCGAGCCCCAACCATCCACAAGGGACGGCAAAGCAAAAGAGGCCCGACTGCCATTTTGGCAGCTCGGACCCCTTCTGATCTTGCGCGCCCGAAGGGACTCGAACCCCTAACCTTCTGATCCGTAGTCAGATGCTCTATCCGTTGAGCTACGGGCGCAGGTGCCAGATCAGTTTACACACCGACCTTTAGCGCGGAGACTCCGGGATTCGAACCCGGGTGGGGCTTTAAGACCCCTCCGCATTAGCAGTGCGGCGCCATAGACCAGACTAGGCGAAGTCTCCTCGGTGTCCTGTAGACCACCGCCGGTCGAGAATACACGGCCGCTGCTGTCCGGGGCAAAGCAGCTATCAACCCGACCGCCAGAGGGGTGCCACCGAGGGTGACGCAGATCATCTTTTCGAATCGCGGACGCCACTCCCGTCGATGCGTCAAAGGCGGAGGAGATCCATCCGCCGGGCTAGGCTCCCTGGTCATGGAGGATCAGTCGCCCGCCGAGCCCTCGAACGGCACCGAATCGTCAGCGCAGCCGAAGCCACGCCCGCAGGCAACGAAGCGGACAAAGTCCACCACCGGAAAGGCGTCCACCCCGCAGACGGCCGCCACTGCCGCGGCTGGTCCGGCCGATGCCGAGTCCGGCAGCACCCCGAAGAAGGCCCGTACGACACCGCCGAGGCCACGTACCGGCCGGAGCAAAAGCCCCGAACCCGAAGAAGTGGGCACACAGGGAGCCACCCCGTTGAGGCCACCGAGGCCGAGGAAGGCGACCACCGCGAAGGCGGCCAAGCAGACAGCCAAGCCTGCGGCCACCACAGCGGCCAGTCCCGCGCCGACGACCGTCGCCGCGCCGGAGTCCGACCCGACGCCCGGGCGTACGCCGGAACCGGCCGTGCTCCCGATCAGTGCCCGGGTCCTCGCCCACCCCGGCTACGCACCCGAACTGCTGGCCAGGGCCGCTGTCGACACGCTCGGGCCGGCGGCAGCCGCCTGGGCCCGACGTACCCGGGCCGCGTACCCGTCCGCATCGCCCGATGGGCTGGCCCGACTGGCGACCCGACATTTCGCCCGTTCTGCCTGCTTTGGGGGTGCCGCATCCATCGCCGCCGGCGGCCTGCTGGCCCCGCTTGCCGAGTTGGCCGTCATCTCCCGGGCACAGGCCGGCCTGGTGCTGCACCTGGCCGCCGTCTACGGGCAGGAGCCGACTGATCCGGACCGGGCCGTCGACCTGCTGGTGCTGACCCGGGTACACCCGGACGACGAGAGCGCCCGTACCGCACTGGCCGCCGCCGGACAGGTCGGCCCGGAGGGCGAGCAGCCGGCGTACCGGATGGCGGAGGCCGCATGGCGGTTGGCCGCGCCGATGGCGGCCCGGG